>CABUVF010000104.1 GCA_902494945.1 uncultured Collinsella sp. | reverse complement strand
CGCTTGCGCGCCGCGGGCGTTCAGCTTGCCGTGCTCACTAACAAGGACCACGTCTCGGCGGCTCCGCTTATCGAAAAGTATTTTGGTTCCGAGCGCTTTGCGCTGGTGCAGGGCCGTGTCGATGCGTTTCCGCCCAAGCCCGAAGCACCCGTCACGCTGCATGTGATGGAAGAGCTGGGCGCCAATCCGGCGACCACGCTCTATGTGGGCGATTCCAATGTCGATGTTCTGACCGGTCACAACGCCGGCCTTAAGAGCGCGGGCGTCAGCTGGGGCTTCCGCGGCCGCGCAGAGCTGGAAGCCACCGGCGCCGACTACGTGGTGGACACCCAGGACGAGCTCGCAGCGCTGATCCTGGACGAGTAACGAGCGACACTGTTTAACGCAGCTGCGACAATTCTTCCGCGCAGAAAGCGCATCCCGTTTTGGAGCTCCGGAATGGGATGCGCTTTCCGTTTGAGGCGCATCAGGGAAAACGCATCCCGTTTCAGAGTAATATTCCGGGTCGCACTTTCCGCAACCCACCCCATTCGGAAAATGCGACCCACTATTCGGCCAAAAACCGGGTCGCATCTTCCCAAGCACTCGATGCAACGCTGGCACAAGGAGTGTCCCCAACTGCCGGCAGAAAAGGAACGTCCCCAGCTGCCGCCTTCGGCAGCGATGGCAACGCCACAGGTACAAGCGCCACTTTAAGCCAGCCAAGGGAACGACGTTGTTTTGGCAACGACAGCGAAAGCCCGCCAGAGCGAGCAAGGTGCCTTGAAACAAGGCGGCATTGACCTTTTGGTCATGCCGCCGAAGTTGAAAGGCAGATTGCCGCTCTGGCGGGTTTGCAGCGTCGGCCAGTTACGGCGTTCGGTTGAACGCCGTAACCCTAAGACTCGATATAGTCTTTGAGCTTGCTACTGCGGCTGGGGTGGCGAAGCTTGGCCAAGGTCTTGGACTCGATCTGGCGGATACGCTCGCGCGTGACGCCAAACTCGCGGCCGACTTCCTCGAGCGTACGGGGATGTCCGTCGACAAGGCCAAAGCGCAGCTCGATAACCTTGCGCTCACGATCGGCAAGCGAGTCGAGCACCTGGGTGAGCTGCTCCTGCAGCATGGAGAAGCTGGCCGCATCGGGCGGAACGATAGCCTGGGAGTCCTCGATAAAGTCGCCCAGTTGGGAATCCTCTTCCTCGCCGATGGGGGTCTCGAGCGAAACGGGCTCCTGCGAAATCTTCTGGATCTCGCGGACGCGGTCGGCACTCATGTCCATCTCGGCACCGATCTCCTCGGGGGTCGGGTCGCGACCCAGGTCCTGAAGGAGCTGGCGCTGCACGCGGACGAGCTTGTTGATAGTCTCGACCATATGCACGGGAATACGGATGGTACGGGCCTGGTCGGCGATAGCGCGCGTAATGGCCTGACGGATCAACCACGTGGCGTACGTGGAGAACTTGAAGCCCTTCTGGTAGTCGAACTTCTCGACGGCGCGAATCAGACCGAGGTTGCCCTCCTGGATCAGGTCCAGGAACAGCATGCCGCGGCCGACATAGCGCTTGGCGATGGAGACAACCAGACGCAGGTTTGCACTGATGAGTGCCTGCTTGGCTTCGAGGCCCACGTTCTCAATGCGCGTAAGACGACGCATCTCGGCACGCGTGAGCTCGAGCTCACCGGCATCGGCGGCCTCGAGCTTCTCGGTGGCCTCAAGACCGGCCTCGATCTTCATGGCCAGATCGACCTCTTCGGAGGCAGTCAGCAGGTCGACCTTGCCGATCTCTTTGAGGTACATACGAACCGGATCGCCGGTCAGCATCACCGTGGAGGCATCGATGCCACGCACGCGGGAGCGTGAACGGGACGTGCGCACGGTGCGCTTCTTCTTGCTCTTGGAAGAACCCATCTCGGCATCGGCCTGACGGGCCATCTTGAGCTCGTGATCGTCGAGCGAGCCGGAATCGTGCTCGTCGTCGTCATCGAAATCGTCGGTATCGGTATCGTTATCGTCATCGTCGACGTCCATGGGGGCGTCGTCGTTACCGCTCGCGGAGATAATCTGGATGCCGCTGTTGCGCAGCGCGGAATACACCGCGGTGAGCTGCTCGTCAGAAACATCGATATCCTTCAGGGCGACCTGAATCTCGTCCTCGGTTACCGAAGTCCTGTTTGAGCCGTTGCCCATGAGCTTTGCAACGTAGGATTCCAGCCCAGTACCCGTGCTCTCAGTCTTTTTTGGCACAGATTCTCCCTTCATAGTCCACAGGACTCAATACTTTAGCACACACATCGACGTCTATACCCAAAAAGAGGACAGGATATAGGCGAGAATACGCTGGTTGACCACAACATCTAGGCTTGTTCGGTGCCCGCGGCCTCCAGGCCGATCAAACGGAACGGGTCCGCCACGCCGCCGATCGACTTTTGCAGCTCGCGTTGACGCTGCGAATCCTGCGCGGCCTGCACGGTCAGCGCGCGACGGGCCTCATCGTCGAGCGAACGGTCCTGGCGCAGCTTGGCCTGTGCGGCACGCATACGGCGCTTGATGGTGTAGAGCTCGAGCGTATCGAGCATAAACACGATGTTCGTCTCGGTGGGGTGCTTGCTCGTCGCCGAGATGCGCCCGGCACTCACAAGCGTTGCCGCCTCGGGACACACCGAGCGCGCCGCATCCATGCAGGCTGCAGGATCGGTTCCCGGCGGCGTTGCCAGAACGGCCCATGCGATGGACTCGTGACGCGGGTCAACCCACTCGATAGAGCAGATGCGGTCGGCATACGTGCGGAACAGGTCGGGGTAGCTCGTGAGCATGGTCAGCAGCTCACGCTCCCCTGCCAAGGACTTACGCTCAAGATCAGTAAGAACCATCGGCGCCGCCGCAGCCGGAGCACCCGAACCATCAGTCACAGGTACAGCACCCATACCATCAGGCGCGTCGATCGGCGGCAGGTCGTCGACGACCTCCACGGGCGCGGCGCCGTAGGCATCGAGCGGGACGTAGTCATACGGCTCTTCTTCGACCGGCGCGGACACCGGCGGCGTCGCGCCCGATGCCCAAGCACCGCGAGATGCCCCCTGCGAACCAGACGTCCGACCGCCCGCGCTACCAGAGCGCTCAGCCTGTGCCCGCTGGCGCTCATAGTTCTGCTCACGACGTCGTTCCGCATCCTCGCGCTTGGCGACATCGCGAAACACACGGCCCGAGCTCGCACGCACTGTCTCCAGATCCAAACCCAACAGGTCGGCAATTTGAATAAAGTACGTGTCGATCATATAGCTGTCGCGCAGCGGATAGATAAGCGTCAGCGCATCCTCCAGCGCCTTGGCGCGACCGCCCGGCGTGGAGATGTCGCTCGACTCCTGCAGCGAACGGTACACGAAGTCCATGAGCGGCTCGGCGGCGTCAATGCGCTTCTGCAGCTCCCCTCCGCCGTGCGCCGTGATGAACTCCATGGGATCGTTACCGTCGGGCAGCACCACGCAGCGCAGGTCCATAGAATCCTGCTCGATAAACTGAATCGCACGGCGAGCGGCCTTTTGACCGGCGGCATCGCCGTCAAACATATACACGATGCGCTTGGCAAAGCGGGTGAGCGTCTTGACGTGATGCTCCGTGAGCGCGGTGCCCAGCGTGGCGACAACGTTTTTAATCCCCGCCTCCCAACAGGCGATGCAGTCGGTATAGCCCTCCACCACGATGGCGGTATCCTGCGCGACGATAAACTCCTTGGCCCAATTAAAGCCGTAGAGGTTTCGCTTTTTATGAAACACGCTCGTCTCGGCGGTATTGAGGTACTTGGGTTGGCCATCACCCATGATGCGACCACCAAAGGCAATGTTGTGACCCTGCTCGTCAAAGATGGGGAACATCACGCGGTCGTAGAAGCGGTCGGCAAGCTGCCCGCGCCCGCGGCTCACGGCAACGTTGGCATCGATCATCTCCTGCGGGGTAAAACCCGCCTGGGACAGGTGCGACACCAGCGCGTTGCGGCCAGGCGCAAAGCCCAGGCAGTAGCGGCGGCAGACGTCGCCACCCATGCCGCGGCTGGCAAAGTACTCGCGCGGACGGCCGTCCTTACCGCGCATAAGCATGGTGTGATAGAACTGGGCGGTCTCGGCGCACAGATCGTAGATGCGGGCACGCTTGGTACCGCGCTCGCGGCGGTCTCCGGTGTCGTGCAGCTCAATACCCGCGCGATCGGCCAAATAACGGATTGACTCGGGAAAGCTCAGGTTCTCGCGCTTCATGATATAGGTGAAGACGTCGCCACCCTCGCCGCAGCCAAAGCAATGCCACACCTGCGTGGCGGGAATAATGTGGAAGGACGGAGTCTTTTCGCCATGAAAAGGGCAGCAACCCCAAAACTCATGACCGCGGGGCTTGAGCTCAACCGTTTCCTGCACGATGGCGACTAAGTCGGACGCAGCGCGTACCTGATCTTTTTCCTCATCGCTAATCACGGATGCTCACCCCCTGATCGCCCAAGTTGTGACGAATATCCTCGATATTACCCTCGACGGTCGCGATCAACTCATCCAGCGAATCGAACACGCGCGACGGACGCAGCCAGCGCGTAAACGCCAGCGAAACGGAAGCGCCGTACAGGTCGCCCGTATAACCAATTAAATTAGCCTCGAGATGCGCAGATGCCGCATCGTCGGCATACATCGGCGGCAGTCCGACGTTAACGGCAGCGGGCCACACGATGTCGTTTACCAGCAACAGGCCCTCATACACGCCATCGGCAGGCACCTGAATGCCGTCGGGAACCTGTAGGTTTGCCGTGGGAAAGCCCATGCCAGAGCCCTCGTGACGGCCGCGAATAACACCGCCGCGCACCATATACGGGCGTCCGAGTAACCCAGCAGCAAGCCCCACATGGCCCTGTCCCAGCTCGTGACGAATGCGGGTGGCGCAAATGGCCTCACCGCCCTCGCAAAGCAAGTCGTGCCCGTATACGTCAACGCCGCGCTCGGCACCCCAGGCGCGCATCTCGGCAACACCAGAAGCACCGCCGCGACCCAGCCTAAAGTCGCTGCCAACGCGAATCGAGCGAATGTCGACCACGCGTGACAACAGTGCGAGAAAACCGACATGGTCGAGCGCCGCGACCTCAGGCGTAAAGGGAACAGCCACCACTGCATCGACCCCGGTTTGAGCCAGGGCATGCAGACGGTCGGCCGTCGTCATCAATTTTTGAGCGGGCGAAGGGCTCACCACGACGTCCGGGTCGGGATCGAAAGTGACCACGACCGCCTTGCAGCCATGGGCACGGGCATCACGGACAAGCGCTTCGATGAGTTCCTGGTGTCCACGGTGCACACCATCGAACACGCCGATGGCAATCGATGCGGCACCCAAGTGCTCGCACTCATCAAACGCATCGGCAGTAACGATGCGAGCCTCGTCCGACTCGCCCTCGAAAAAGATACGCGCGAGCTCGCGAGCGGACAACATCATCGAACACCGCCGATTGCCTGCGGAAACACGTGCTCCATGACAAAGCGGCCGCCCTCAATGCGGGCGAGCGCCTTGAGTCCCCCATCGAGCACCAACGCAAAAGGCGCCTTCGCGGTATCGAAATCGGCAAGCGCACGCTCAACGGGAATGCGTCGGCCGCAGAGCAGGTCGTCGGCAAGATTGCCCGGCAAGTCAACACGCGTGGAGCCCAGGGCCGCAATGGGATCCAGGGCAAAGCCAGCCGCGGACTCGGGAGAAAGCTCCTCGACCGCATGACAGGCGCCAATGGAAACAACACCGGAGGCCGTGCGGCGCAGCGCGGAAATGTGCGCGGCGCTCTCGCAGGCGCGGCCCAAGTCGCGAGCGAGCGCACGGATATAGGTGCCCTTGCTCACCGAGAACGCCACGGTCCACACACACGTATCACCTTCGCCGCCCACGGCGATCAGGTCGGCGGCATAGACCTCGACGGGGCGCGGAGGTAGGTCCACCGCATTGCCCTCGCGAGCAGACTTGTAGGCGCGAACGCCATTGACCGAGATAGCCGAAAACGCCGGCGGCACCTGCATCTGCGGACCCAGCATAGCGGCCAGGCGCTCACGGGCATAGGCAGGATCGCGGAGCTCGTTGGCAACAGCCACCGTGCGGACCGCCTCGCCCTCCGCATCATCGGTATTGGTCTCGGCGCCAAACGAGATGTCGGCGACATAGCTTTTGGTATCGAGCGTGAGCATGCCCAACAGACGGGTGGCCTGGCCCACACCCACCACCATGACACCCGATGCCATGGGGTCGAGCGTGCCGGCATGGCCGACGCGTCGCTCATGGAGGGCGCGCCGGCATTGCGAAACCACATCGTGGGACGTGCAGCCCACCGGCTTATCGACGGCGAGCAGCATATTCAGTTGAGAAGGCGTACGACGAGCCATGTACCATCCAAAAAGTTAAAGCTCGACGGTCACCGAAGCGGGATCCTCCCCTACCAGTTCGGCCAGCATGGGAAGTGCCACGGTGAGCGTCTCGAGAATCGTTCCGTTGTTGGAGAAACCGGCGGCAGCAGGATGTCCGCCTCCGCCTAAGGCAGCAGCGATCTCGGACACGTTGAGATCACCCTTGGAGCGCAGGTTGCCGCGCACCTTGGTATCGCCCTCAATGCCCTTCAGGAACAGGCAGACCTCGACGCCCATCACCGAGCGCACCACGTCAACCAGACCGTCGCACTCATCCGAGGTGACACCGCACGCCTCAAGGTCACTCTGGTACGCGTAGCTATACGCGACGCGCCCGTGGGCCACCGTCTTAATGCGGCCCATAACGATGGACTTGAGGTGCAAAAACTCAACGCGCATGCTCTGGTAGACCTCGAGTGCCACACGCGCCGGATCGGCACCGTGGGCAACCAGACGCGAGGCTGCATGGAACGCGGCGGCGTCGGCGTTTTGGTACTGAAAACGGCCGGTATCGGTAACCAAGCCACACAGCAGGCAGGTTGCAACGCCATCACGTGCGACAATGCCGCAATTGTCCAAGAAGCGGTCGATGATCATGGCGCAGGCTGCAGCTTCGACGCGCCTCAGGCTGAGCTCGGCAAACTCCTCGCGCGCCGGATGGTGATCGAAGCACACCACATGCTTGGAGCGACGAAGCACCTCGGCGGAATTATTGAGACGCTCGACGACCGGCACGTCCACCGAGATGAACAGGTCCGGATTGCCGGCATACGCAGATGCCGGCACCAGACGGTCGGCGCCCTCCATAAATCGGTAAATGCGCGGAACCGGGTCATCGTCTGCCAGCAGCAGGGCAATGTCCTTGTTGGGGAAAAACTTCATAAGCGATAAGCCCAGACCCAGCACGGAGCCCAGGGCATCACCATCGGGAGACGTATGTCCCGAAATCGCAATGGAGGACGCATCCTCGATGAGCTCGAGGATGCGTCGCTGAATATCTGCAGACTCGCACGATGCGAGGTCGGCGGAATTACTCATCTAAAGCTGCCTCCTGGGCGGCATCCGCTATCGGATAGCCGTCCTCGTCCTTTTCGATCGCAAGCGTGGCGGGAACGTTTTCCAGCGCACGCGTGATGCGCTCGGCCTCATCGGT
>CABUVF010000103.1 GCA_902494945.1 uncultured Collinsella sp. | reverse complement strand
AGTCGTTTAAGAACGTCCCCAACGGCTAACAAAGGGACTGTCGCTTGGTCGAATTCTAGAGCGTTTGGAGCAGGGAGATGAGAAAACGGATGCCCTGGAGGTAGGCTCGGCGGGTGATGAGCTCGATGGTGCCGTGGACGCCGCGGTCGCACTCGTCATCGTCGACCACAAAGGCCGAGAAGCGAATGCACTCAGGGCAAATGCGTTGGTAGTTAGCAGCGTCGGTCGCGCCAATCACGGTCGAGGGCACAATTGCCACTGGCTCGAATGATCCGTTTTCCTCCGTCCCCTTTGGATCACGGAAATAGCGGGCGGCGATGGCGCGGACGGTCTCGAGTCCCGGTCCGCCGATGCGCGGAGACGGCGAGGGTTCGGAGCTGCCAGGACCGAGCTCGATCTCGACACGGTCGGCGAGCCCCGCCTCGGCAACGGCGACGCGGCAGCAGGCCACGACATCGGCCACACTCGTGCCCTCGAGCATGCGGAAATTGATATTGGCCCACATATCCTGCGGCATCACGTTAGCACCGGTGCTACCGCCCTCGATTTGGGTCGGTGCACAGGTGGTGGTCACGAGCGGATAGAGCTTCTTGCTGGCGAGGCACTCGCGCACGATGGCGTCCTTGTTGGAAGCAATCTCGTCGGCCGTGTAGAGCTCCAGCTCGACGAGCTGTGCGGCAAGCAGGTCCGTGACGCGCGTCGGCCACTCGATATCGCAGATTGCGGTGATGGCACGGCTCAACACCTCGAGCGACGTGCCGCCGTAGGGGTTGGAAGAATGCCCACCCGCGCTCTTTGTCTTGAGCACAATGTCGGCATAACCCTTCTCAGCCAGGTCGGCGTGCATGAGCCAACCCTCGCCCGCGTTGTACTCGGCAGCCGAAACAATACGGTAGTCACCCTCGTCGATCAGGTATTCAAGTTCAATACCGCGCTCCTCGAGCACGCGACCGATCGCCCGCGCGCCGTACTGCGTGGTTTCCTCGTCCTGGCCAAAAGCCAGCAGCAGGGTTCGCTCGTGCTCCCAGCCGTGCGTCAACGCATACTCAACCGCCTCGAGAATACCTGCGACCTGGTCTTTCATGTCGATAGCGCCGCGACCCCAAATGTAGGTGTCGTCCACCTGTCCGCTAAAGGGAGCATGCGTCCAGTCGGCCTCGGTGCCCGGCACCACGGGGACCACGTCCATGTGGCCCATGAGCATGACGGGTTTGAGGGCGGGGTCGGAACCGTCAAGCGTCACCAACAGCGAATGGTCGACAAGCTCGACCTCGCCCGCCGCGAACACGCGCGGCCAGGCCTGCTGCATATAGGCGCGCAGGTCGTCGAAGGGCTGCCAGTCCACCGCCTCGGCATCCATGCTCGAGATGGTCGGAAACGACAGCACGCGGCCCAAGCGCTCGCACGCGCCAGCCTCGTCTATATCGGCAAAATCATCCTCATGCGCAAAAAAGCGCCAAACCTCGGCCATGGCATCCTTTCGATTGTGACGACAAGGGCCGCCCCACCGGAGCGGCCCTGCCACGTAAGCGTTTGCAGTCGGTTATTTATCCTCGAGATAACGCGAGAGGAACTCGCGGGTGCGCTGGTGTTTGGGGTTGCCAAAGAGCTCGGCCGGCGCGGCGTCCTCGAGTACCACGCCCTTGTCCATAAAGACCACGCGGTCGGACACGGTTCGGGCAAAGGCCATCTCGTGCGTGACGACGACCATGGTCATGCCGTCGGCGGCGAGCTTGCGCATGACCTCGAGCACCTCGCCCACGATCTCGGGGTCGAGCGCCGAGGTCGGCTCGTCAAACAGCATGATCTGCGGATTCATGCACAGGGCACGAGCGATGGCCACACGCTGCTTTTGACCACCGGACAGGCGACCAACGGCGGCGTGCGCGAACTTTTCGAGTCCCACGCTCGCCAGATGCTCCATCGCGACCTTCTCGGCCTCGACCTTGCTCATCTTTTTGAGCGTGACGGGCGCGAGCGTGCAGTTGTCGAGCACGTCCATATTGTTGAACAGGTTGAAGCCCTGGAACACCATGCCGATGTCCTCGCGCAGCTTATTGATATTGCAGCGCTCGGCCGTGAGGTCCTGGCCGTGGAACCAGATATGGCCGGCATCCGGAGTCTCGAGCAGGTTAAGGCAGCGCAGAAACGTCGACTTGCCCGAGCCCGAGGCGCCGATAATGGTGACGACCTCGCCGGGATTGACGGACAAGTCGATACCCTTGAGTACCTCGAGTGAGCCAAAGCTCTTGCGCAGGCCCTCGACGCAGATAAGCGGCTCTTGGTTTTGCACGGCTGCCGCAGTGCCGGTAATGGCGGTATCTGCCATGATGATTCTCCTCGTCTTAAGCCTAGTTAGAGCTGGGCAGCGTGGCAGGAGCCTCGGCGCCGAGCTTTTTGCCAAAGGCTTCGAGCAGGCGGCTCGCCACGAGCGTCAGGATCAGGTAGACCACGAGCGCCACGCAGTAGACCTCCATCTGGCGGTAGTACACGCCGGCGACCGTGGTAGTAGCGTACATGAGGTCGAACACGCCGATGACCGAGAGCACCGACGAATCCTTGATGTTGATGATGAGCTCGTTGGTGAGCGCCGGGATCGCGTTTTTAATACCCTGAGGGAACACGACCTTGCGCATAGCCTGCCACTGCGACAGGCCCAGCGAGCGCGCTGCCTCGGCCTGGCCGGGATCGATGGACTCGATGCCGCCGCGCAGGACCTCCATCATGTAGGCGGTGGAGTTGAGCGAGATGGTGACGAGGCCGGCGGTGAAGGTACTCCAGATCTGGTTGGCCTGGGCGGTCTCGAAGCCCATGCCGCGCAGAACGGTAAAGCCCGCGTAATAGATGAGCAGGCCCTGGACCATCATGGGCGTGCCGCGCACGACGGTGGAATAGACGGTCGCAAAGCCTCGGCCAATGCTCTTAAAGAAGCGCACCAGGTCGTTGTCGACGCGATCGAAGGTCTGGGTGCGCAAGAACACAAAGAGCAGCGCCAAGAAGAAGGCGATGACCGTGCCGAAGGTGGCAAGCGCGATGGTGATCTCGATACCGCGGATAAAGAAGTCGCCGCTCTTGTAGGTCATGTAGACCAAGCTCGACAGAAAGTCGCTGGGATTGGAGTCCGAGACAATGCTCACCTGCACCAGGTCGACAAACGACATAACGCAGCGGTCGATAAAGAAGATCGCCGCGATGGCAACCACGACATAGCTGCCCAGGCGCGCGCCGCGACGGCAACGCTCAGATGCAAACGGCGACGTTTCGCGATAGTCGTTCCAGTGTATGAGCTTGGTGACGAGCGCCGCCGCCGACACGACGAGCCAGGCCCAAAGGATTACCCAGAGGCAGTCTTGGAACACGCCCGTGGGCGCCAAGAAGCTCAGCGGCGTTGGGTTGCGCTGGCTAAACGCCAGACCGAGCGCCGCGATAACGCTCGTGCCCAGGTACACATAACGGTGGTCGGCCTTGATAAAGGAGGCCAGACGATTGATGCCTTTCATGCTGCCTCCCTATGCCGGCTGACGGTCGAGGCACGCGTCCCACATTTGGTCGCGCTCCTCTTGGCTAATGCCCTTGAGTGTCTTGTCGATGAGCTTAAGCAGTTTGTCCGAGCCCTTGCGGCAACCGACATTTGCCGTGACCTCCTGCTTAAAGCCCTCGCCCTCGGCAAAGCGAATGGGCACGATGCCCGGGTTTTGGGCCATATAGCCCTTCTCGTTTTCGGTGTTGTAGGTCACAGCGTCACAAGTGCCCTGCAGCAGATTCGAGAACACCGTGGGGACCGAATCGACCGGGTTCTTGTGCACAACGCCCGGAATCTCGTCGATGACGGTATCGAGCATGGTGTCCTTTTGGCCGAGCACCGTGGCACCGCTGAAGTCGCCGAGCTTGGTGGCGTTTTGGTAGGGCGAGCCCTCTTTTACGAACAGGCCAAAGTAGCCAATGAAGTACGGGTCGGAAAAGCCGACGGACTCCTCGCGCTCGGGCGTGGCGCTCATGCCGGCGATGATGAGGTCAATCTGGCCGTTGTTGAGCGAGTCGATAAGGCCCGAGAAGCTCTGCTTGACGGCAACGGGCTCGCCGCCGAGAGCCTTGCAGACGATCTTGGCGATCTGCACGTCGTAGCCATCGGCGTAGGCTCCCTGCACGTTATCGATGGGGATCGTGAACTCGCTGGCCTCGGAAACCTGCCAGTTGTACGGGGCGTAGGCCGCCTCCATGCCAATGCGGATCTTATCCTTGCCGATCACAGAATCGGACAGGTCGTCGCGACCGCCGCCCGTCGTGGACTGAACTACTTCCAGCGTGGAGGGACGCTGGCAGCCGGCAAGTGCGCCGGCGACGACAGAAGCGCTCGCAGCGAGAGCGCTACCCAAAAAGATGCGACGGCTGCACACCGGCTGTGGATGCGCGTTGCGTTGATGGGGAGAATGCATAATCTGCCTTCCCTGTTGAATCGTATGCTGACGACTTAACAGGATATACGCCAGCGACCAGCAGCGCAGCACAAGCTCGAAAAATTAATAGACACACGGTAGTCATTGGGAACGTCGATGTTTTGGCAATGCCAGCGAGCGCCACCCAGAGCGAACAAGTTAGCATGAAAAAGGCAAGGCATAGACCTTCTGGTCATGCCTTGCCTTTTGAATGACAAATTGTCGCTCTGGGTGGCGCGCAGCGTCGACCGGTCCGTCGTTCGTTAGAACGGCGGAACCTCTAGAGCAGGGTAACGCTAAAGCTGCGAACGTCCGTCTCACCCGGTGCCAAGGTAATGGTGTTGACCTTGTGCTCAAAGACGTCGTCCTCGGTGTCCATGGTGGTGTGGCCGGTCCAGGGCTCGAGCGCCACAAACGGGGCGTCGTTGGCGGCAGACCACACGCCGATGTACTTAAAGCCCTCAAAGTCGATCTTGACGCCGTGGCCCGACTTGCGGCCGCGCAGCGTGAGCGTGGAACCCGGGACATCGGTGAACATGATGGCATCGTTATCGAAGCTGCGGTGCGTGATGGGCAGCACGTCCGAGTTATCGGGGGCCTTGTAGCTACCCTCGAACGTCATAAGACCGTCGGGCGTGATGATGGGAGCCTCGTTAGTCCAAGCCTCGGTAAACGCCAGCTCGTAATCCTCGAACGCCTCGTCTTCGGCACCGGGGGCGGGCACGTTGAATGCAGGATGACCGCCCACCGAGAACGGCAGGGCCACGTCGCCGGTGTTGGTGGCGGCAAAGGTCTGCGTGAGCGTGGCGTCGCCGGTCAGGGCATAGGTCATGTTGAGCTTAAAGTGGAACGGGAACGCCTTGAGCGACTCGGGCGTGTCAGTGATCTCGTACGTTACCGAGGAGCCGTCCTCCGAAACCTCGACCAACTTGTGCTCGACGATGCGAGCGAGTCCGTGGCGCGGCATCTCGCAGGTGCCGGCCGCAGATGTCGCCATGTTGTTGCGCAGCGATCCCACGATGGGGAACAGGATAGGCGCATGCTTGCCCCAAAAGGCCGGGTCGCCCTGCCACAGATACTCGTTGCCGTTGAGGGCAAGGCTCGTGAGCTGGGCGCCCATGGAATCGATGGCCGCGGTGAGGCCGCCGCGCTTGATGGTAGTGACGGTGGACATGCTACTTCCTCCAATAGTAAACAACGGTGTCGAGGGCTATTGTCCCACTCTTGGCGGCGGGGTTGAGCGACAGGTGCAGTTATTGAGCAATAGCGTAAAGGTCAAACCCGCCCTGCGGCGTGCTATCGACCGTATCGGGCGCCTGTGAATTAAAACTCACCGGAACCATGCGCTTTGAGGCACGGTAACGCGTGCCGTCGGTGGCGACGGGCGGCTCATCGACCGTGAGCTCGTAGTCGCCGGGCTTGAGCTCGATGCCGTCACCTTCGGAATTGACGTATTGGTACTCGTCGATCGCTTGCCCCTTGAGCGTGCGACCCACGATATGGACGAGCATCTGGCTGTCGCCGCGCGCGGTGTCCCACGTCGCGCCGTCCTTGACCTCGACCGATACATGCACCGAGCGCGTGCGGCTGAGCGATTGTTCGACGGACATCTCGACCTTGGCGGCGTCTTTTCGTTGTTGTTCAACATGGCTCCAGACGTTTCCAATTACCGAGCATGCGATAACGCCGGCCATGAAGGCGATGAGGATGGGGCCGAGCGGAGAGCGACGGCCCGCGTCCTCCTCGCGAGCCAGGTCGGGGCGACGTGTGGGCGCGGGTGCTTGGGCACCCTGCGAGGGCACGTCGAGAATGCTGAAGGATGCCGTACTGCCGGGGTCGATGTTATGGCGCGGCTGCGGGATCTTGGCCGGCGAGATGGACATGTCCGCCGGCTCACCGAGTGTGGCCGTGGCATCGGCCTTAGCTTCATCGGCCTCGGCTTGGGCCCAAGCCTGCTCAAAGGTCAGGGGCTCGGCGGCATCGGAGGCAGCTTCAGGCTCGACAGCGGCATCGCTGCCGGTCCCGCCCTCGTCGCTCGACACGTCACACGGCGCGGGCTCGTCCCACTCCTCGTCCGGAGCCTCGCCCTCGCTATACCACCATTCAAAGTTATCGATATCCATACGGGGCGCCCCCTTGGCCTCGCAAATAAACACTTGCTAGCCTTATACCCCCAGATGACACGGGAGCTCGCCGGCACAGACAGGAAAAGCGTCACAACATTCGACGCTTTTCCTCGTTTTCGAGATTTTCATCGAATGTTGTGACGGTTTGGGCGGCAGCCATGCCGCGAATGTGACAAAGGGACTGTCCCTTTGTCACATCTGGAGGGTAACGGGGATTTGGATGCAGCAAAAGTCCTCTTGGTGGGACTCGTCGTAGCTCGTGGTATCGAGGTAGCAAAAGTCGAAAGCGTTGCCAACGGGCTGGAGCGCGCGCTCGCCCATGCAGGCAACGATGGCGCGGATGCCCTCGGGCTCGTACGGCATACCCCAGCGGCTCATGCACAGGTATGTGCCCTCGGGCAGCACCTCGATGCCGATCTCTGCCAGCTCGGCGGGATCGCTCGGCAGCAGTTCCTCGACACCGCGCGGCAGCACGGCAAAGGAGCCCGCGCCGGCGATAGGGTCGTCGGAATGCAGCGCCTCGCGACGCAGCATGGCGCCCCAACCGCGCATGGGGCGCGTGCCCGTCAACGTACGCATGCGCAGGATTGCCCGCATGAGCGTAGGGTGAAGCATCGAGCGGCCGCGCTCGATATCGCCTGGAAACTCCTCAAAGACCACGAAGCGGCGCTCGAACTGCTTGAGCTCCGGCTTGCCCTCGCGCTCGCGCCAGTAAACTGCCTCGTCGTAAAAGCTCAGACGCTCCTGCACGCTCGCACGCTCGGCTTTGAGCCCGGCAATCTGCTCGTCGAGCGCCTGCACCCGCGAGCGCAGGTGGTCGGTCATCTCGCTAATGTCGAACGTCGAGGCTAGGCGGTCGATCTCATCGAGTTCGAGCCCTAGGTCGCGCAGCATGCAGATCAGACGCATGAGCGGGATCTGCGTGGGCGAATAGAAACGGTAGCCTTTTTCGTTAACCACGGCGGGCTTAAACAGGCCGATCTTGTCGTAGTAGATGAGCGT
>CABUVF010000102.1 GCA_902494945.1 uncultured Collinsella sp. | reverse complement strand
TCTACCGCCTGCTCGACGCGCCCTTTGGCATTACGCGGCCCTTTACCGACCCCGCCACGCAGGCAACCTGGAGCCGCCTAAAGGACGAGATGCGCGACTGGCTGGCGCGTGCCTAGCGCTCAAACTGGGCCAGCAGCTCCTCGACGACCTCGACGGCATCACCGACAACCTTGTACTGGGCAGCACCAAAGATGGGGGCATCCGGGTCCTCGTTGATGGCGATAATGCACTCCGCCCCACCGATGCCGGCAAGATGCTGGATGGCGCCCGAAACACCGATACTCACGAGAAGCTTGGGCGAGACCGATACACCCGTCTGGCCAATTTGGTGGCGATACTCCAACCAGCCTGCCTCCACAATGGGACGCGTGCAACCAAGCTCGGCACCCAGGGCATCGGCGAGCTTTCGCATCAGGGGCAGATTCTTCTTGGAGCCGATGCCGCGGCCCACCACGACCAGACGCTCGGCATCGGCAATTGAGGCCTGCTGTCCCCACTCCTCGGCGGGAATCGAGATCTCGACGCGGGCCTTAACGTCATCCGCAAGCACTACCTGGGTAATCGTGCCGGAGCGGCTATAGTCAAACTCGGGCGCCTTAAAGATGCCGGGGCGCACCGTTGCCATCTGAGGACGGTGGTTGGGGCAGATAATGGTGGCCATCAGGTTGCCGCCAAACGCCGGGCGCGTCTGCTGCAGCAGACCCGTCTCCGTATCCATAGAAAGCACCGTGCAATCGGCCGTAAGACCCGTCTGCAAGCGCACGGCCACACCGGGCGCCAGCTCGCGACCAAAGGCGGTCGCGCCGTACAGAATGGCCTCGGGCTTGCGCTCGGCTACCAAATCGCAGATCAAGCGAGCGTAGACCTCCACGTCGTTCTGACGCAGGCGCTCGTCACGACAGACCAGAACTTCGTCCGCACCGGCGCAAATCAGATGCTCCAGGTCCCCGAGTGAGCCCTCGGGGCTCATGCCGACCAGTGCCACCAGACGGCAGCCGCGGGCATCGGCAAGCTCGCGCCCCTTGCCCATGAGCTCGAAGGCCACGGATGCAACGGCATCGTGCTCGTCAGTCTGCACGAAGAACCAGATGTCTCGATATGCGTCAAGGTCTGCCGCGCCGGCGGCCTCGTCGCGCTCAATCGAGATGGCGTTGACGGGGCAGGCGTCGACGCACCCACCGCACAGGATACAGCCGTCGGTTACGCGGGCACAGCGATTGGGGCGCTCACCCTCCACCACAATGCCGCCCGAGGCGCAGGCGCGAACGCAGCGACCGCAGCCGATACAGGCTTCGCTATCGATAATCAGCCCGCTCATCTATGCCATCCCCTCAATAATCTTGGCAAGTTTTACCGCCTGCTCGGACGCCGTTCCCTCAACGGCCTCGCACGTTTGGTCACGGTCGGGCACAAACGATCGCACGACCTGTGTCGGTGATCCGGCAAGGCCGCAACGCGAGGGATCGGCGTTTACGTCGGCAGCGCTGGCCACACACACGTCTGCATCCTCGGCCGCCCGAATACCGGCAATACTCGGCATGCGCAGCTGGCCAATCTCCTTGGCGGTCGTCATCGCACACGGCATCTCCAGGTACACCGTCTCCTCGCCGGCATCGCAGCCGTGGACGAGCGCCAGCGAGCCACACGTCGTAAATCCCGCGCTCTGCACACAGCTCACGTCGGTCACGCAGGGGACCCCAAAGGCGCCGGCCAGCTCGGGGCCGATCTGGGCCGTATCGCCGTCCACTGCCATCTTGCCGCAGATGAGCAGGTCAAAGTCCTCATCGAGTGCCTCGATGCCGCATTTGAGGGCATAGGTGGTGGCTAGGGTATCGGCGCCCGCAAAGGCTCGGTCGGTCAGCAGCAGCGCGTCGTCGGCACCGCGGGCGATGCAGTCGCACAGCAGCGATTCGGTCGCGGGGATGCCCATCGACACCACCGTCACACGCACGTCCATGCCAAAGCCGATAAAGTCGTCCTTCAGCGCTAGCGCACATTCGAGAGCACTTGCATCGAAGGGATTAATGACCGCCTGCTTGCCATCACGCACGATAGTATTGGTCTTGGGGTCCATCTTGACCTCGGTGCTTCCGGGCACCGCCTTGACGCACACCACCATATGGAAATCACTCATCTTCACGCGCCCCCTTTCTGGACGAGTTCATCCAAGAGCTTCTCCGTAAACAGGTTGCCGCGACCCAGCTGGCCGGCAGGATCGAGCTGGAGTTTGAGGCGCGCCGACTCGACCATGGCCTCGTGGCCGTACATCGTCTCCAAGAAGCCCGCCTTGATCTTGCCGACGCCGTGTTCTGCGGAGACGGCACCGCCCATGGCCGTGACCTCGGAAGCCCACTGGGCAAAGAGCTCTCCACCACGACGGTAGTCTTGCGCATCGCGCGGCAGGATGTTCACATGCAGATGGTTGTTCCCGATGTGTCCCCAGGCAGCAGACTCAAGCCCGCTTTCGGCCAGCGTGCGGCGATAGAGGGCCACGACATCGGCAAGGCGTGCATTGGGCACCGACATATCCGATCCCAGCTTGGTAATGGTGGGGTCGGTGCGGCGACGCTCGTCGATGAGCATGTTGACGCTCTCGGGCACCGCGTGGCGGAAGAACCGCTGGCACTCGCGATCGACTTCGGTGCGGGCGACCCATGTCGCATCGTCGCGGCCGCCCGCAAGCTCCAGCACCCATCCCAAGTGGTACAGCTCCTCGGTCGCCTGCGCCTCGTCATCGCAATCGAGCTCCACGTAGACACAGACCTTTGCCTCGTCGTCGAGCGCCGGCAGCGAGGCAAACGCCGTCGACTGCTCGCGCTGGCGACGTAGAATATCCAGGGCGCCAGCATCGAAGTACTCGATGGCAGCCGCATGGGACAGGACAGGGCGCACGGAATCGGTAAAGGACACCGCCTTGTCCTCGCTATCGAAAAAGCAACTCACACCCCAAACGACCGCAGGCGCCGCCTGCAGGGCAATCTCGAGCTCGGTGATAACGCCGAGCGTGCCGCACGCGCCGATAAAGAGGTCGATGGCGTCCATATCGTCCGCAACGAAATAGCCTGAGGCATTTTTTGTCTCGGGCATGGTATAGCCGGGAAGATCGAGCTCGAGCGTACGGCCCTCTGCCGTCACGAGCGACAGGTGGCGGCCCTGGGCAAAAGCCTCGCCGCGCTGAAGCTCAAGCAAATCGCCATCAGCCAGCGCGACGTGGAGTCCCGTGATATGCGGGCGCATGGGGCCGTAAGCGTAGCTGCGGGCGCCGGAGGCGTTGCATGCCGCCATGCCACCCAGACAGGCAGATGCCTCGGTGGGATCGGTGGGAAAGAACTGCTCGGGGGACTCTTGGAACTCCTCGTAGGCCTCAAGCGATGCCTGGTCCCAACCAGCGGTCGGCAGTACCTTCTTGCTCAGCTGCTTACGCAGCTCCGAGAGCACAACGCCCGGCTCCACGCGCAGCAGAAATTGGCCTTGTTCATCGCGGCGAAGGCCCAAGTAGCGATTCATACGGGAAGTATTGAGGATATGCCCACCGTGGGGCACGGCACCGGCGGCAAGGCCGGTTCGGGCGCCCTGAACCGTTACCGGGACACGCTCGGCATGGAGCTTTTTCAAAATGGCGCGGACCTCGTTCTCCGTTGTCGGAAACGAGATGCTTGAGGCCTCGCCCGACGTGCGAGACTCATCGCGGCTATACTCTTCGAACTCATCGGTGAAGGGCTTGATGGTTGCAGACACGCGAACTCCCCCTTTAGCTAACTACAGTGTTTGCAGGGAGATGTTACCGCATCGTTTCGTCGACGTGTTCGAGACCGTCTCCATAATTGGCGTTTTTTACGTTCGTGCAATTCGGCGAACGGCAAGGCTTCCTCGGCAGACGATGCTTTTGACACATATCGCCCCGCCGTCGCCGACCGCTCGATTGTCGCTCGAAAAAAGTTGAAGTAATTTTTCCCACCTTTTACCTGCGGAGATGTCAATCCGTCAAGCATTTGGTCAGAAATTGGTCAAGTAGCGGCTGATACGGTCGGCATCGACAGCCAAAACCGATAGAAGTTTGGCCCCAGAAGCAGGGAGGTTCCCATGGCATATTACTGGCCCCAGTACGGCGTCGCCATCGAGGCCGACGACGATCCCTATCTCCTGCCTTTCGACGAAGAGGCGTTCCCCGATACGGCGGTCTACCACGTCACCACCGATGTTATCTGCGACCCCGAGTCGTTCTCGGCGCTCGCCCACCACATCGCGCGTATCCACGACATCGAGCTCCCTCACGACTTTGACGAGCTCATCTACTCGCGCCGCCTGATGCTTCACATGCTCTTTGGAGCGGACCCGTCCACGTTCGCACGTGTCTACACCACCAAGGACGCCGCATGAGTGCGAAGAAGCCGCCCCGCCTCGCAGGACTGGGGCGTCGCAAGAAACTCGTCGTTGTCTGTCTGGCTATCGTCTGCGCCCTCATCGCCGTAGGGCTATACGCCTGGCAGTCGCAGCCCGTGCCCGAAGCGGGTGCCTCAGTCACGACGGCAGAGGGTAAATCGCGACAAGAAATCCAAGATGAGCTCGATGCCATCGTCCGCGATAACATGATGACGATTTCGGTCGCGCCGGTCGCTCAGCTACAGGAGGACGGCAAGCTGCGCGTCAACGTGCAAAACGTCCAAGACAATAAATTTCCCCAGCGATTCCGCGTCATCCAAAACGACGAGACCATGTACGAATCCGGTGTGGTCGAGACCGGCAAGACAATCGAGACGTGCCCCGCCGGCGACATCAAAGAAGGCGAGGCATACATCGAGATCCAGGCACTCGATGCCAAGACCCTCGACAGCCACGGCAATCCGACACGTGTCAAGGTGCGGGTTGAGCAAGCCGAGAACTAGCTTTTCCGGCCGACGCGGCACCGCACGCAATTCACCAGCATTCGTCCAATCATCGCGGGGACGGCCCGCGGCGAATAGAAAGGAACGACCATGGACATCACCAGGAACATGAACGGAGCCAGAGCGCTCGTCGTGGGCGCAGGGCTCGCGCTCGCGCTCGCAATGGGCGCCGCCCCGACGCCAGCTCTGGCAGCCGGGCGCGTTGGAACCACGAAAGTAATGGTCAGGACCGAGATCGACAACGTAGAGTTCAAAGTTCCGACGGTTATTCCCTTCGTCGCCAAGGCCGACGGCACGCTTCAGGGCCCCTCAGAAGACGCGACCACCATCGACAATCATTCGGCCTACGGCATCCATGTCACCAACATGAAGATCGACGCCATGAACACCTGGACCATTGCCGCCGACGCCAAGGCCGGAACCGCGCAGAATTCCATCGACTTTAAGGTCGGCCCCGACGGCGCACTCCAGAACGCCAGCGCCGCAATGCAGGAGACGGGCCTCGATCTTTCCAAGAATGCAGCCTTCGACATGGGCTACCAGGGCATTGCCGGCGGCACGGACAAAATTAAGCTCAAGGCAAGCGGAAACGTCGCCCGCGTCACGCGCGACATCTTCCGCGTAACCGGCGAAGGCGATCAGGTTGCAACGATCACCTGGACGGTCGAGCCCGGTGCGCACACGGCATAAGGCCGTCGCCCTGGCCGCCGCCGTCAGTATCCTAGCGTTTGGGCCAGCCATGGCCTTTGCCCAGCAAGAACAGGCGCAGGCCGCCACGCAGGTGACGGTCGACCTCTCGGAGCTCGACCGCGGCAACTGCAAGGAACCGTTGGCACAGACAGACGACAGACGATGGCTCTTGGCAGCAGGCGCCACGGCAGCAGGCGCGGGAACCGCCGGCCTCGGTCTGCACATCAAACGCAGCCAGAAACGAAACACGGACAGGCCGCACTAAATTAGCTAAGGAGACCCCATGGCATCGAAGAACCTTTTGCCCGTCGTCGCACTCTGCGGCGCGCTCGCAACCGGAACGCCTGTCGCCGCTTGGGCGACTCCCGTCATGGCAGACTCCTTACCAGCAGCCCTAAGCTCCGCACCAAATCCGTCGAGCGCCATTGCGTGCAAGCGTTTTTCGTTCGCACAGGCCGCAATCTCAACCTCGGGATGCCTTCGTCGTAATACGGACGGCTCGATAGTCGTGGATATCAATCGTTCGAACAAGGCAAACGGCTCCCAGGCGGGGTGCGCCGTCTGCACGTGGCGCTCGATTGTGCTCGATGCAGATGGCGATCCGTGCGATTTGGGGTTGCGCATCGATATCGCTTCGGTCGATGACTCGGCGAACGGAGCGAAGGTCGCCTTCGACGGTGCGTTTTTCGAGAAAGGAGGCGGTATATGTCTGGGCTGCGCCGCCGCGAATGCAGACGATGTGCAGCCCACCCTCTCATTCACGGCATCGCTGCGGCTGACCAAGGCGGGCACCGATGCCATCGCGGCGGGAGAAGCATCCCTGCTGTTCTACGCCGCCAGTACCGAAGACACAGACATTCATTTCGAGAAGCCGGCCGGATCGCTCAGCCTTACGCGCGGGACGGAGACAGGCCCTATTGCGATCGATACCCACACGCTAGGCAGGCAACGCATTCTTGCCGACCCGGCGCTTCTCGAGATGGAGTGGAACGGATCCGGAGCCGTCGGGATTGTCCCCTCCGCGCTTGACGCCAAGACGCTCCCCTCAAACGACGAACCCATCAACGCAACCATACAAGAAGAGAGCACGGACAAAGAAGCAGGTGCGGGCGACACGCCGTCGCCGACAAACAGCGTCCCAGCTTCTTTCGAAGCGCCAAATGAGCCCGCTACCGGTCCAAACGATCCCGAGCTCGCGGACAGTCTGGGGCTTGCTGATCCTCAGGAGATCGATGAAGGTAACTGCTGCGTGCTTGCCGCCCTCGACCACACAGAGGTCATCGATGCTGCAAACATCGAAGTTGCCGCCGCCAATCAGCCCGTCCGCAAGTCGGCCATCATCGCATTTCCCGAATCCATCGAAGTCGTCTATTTGCCATCGGGCGAGGTCGTGGCCCCAACGCTGCTCACCTTGTTGGGCGCCAAGAATACTCGAAACGAAATTAAAAAGGTCACGGTTGTCGACCCTGCAACCACCGCTAAACTGCGTCTATACGCCGTTGCCCCAGACGGAGGCAAGACCTTGGAATTCGATGGCGACACACTTCTAGCCTGGCGACGTCTGGACATTATGCAAGACGTCTCGTATCAGATCGAACTCGAAGGGTTTGATCGTGCCCGCGATGCCAATATCATCGCCGCGGCTATTGAATCCCCGCAGCGGCTTATGACACTGCGCTTTGACTACTACCCCTATGTCCCGACAACCACCTGAGGCTTAAATGCTGCGCATCATTCCTAATACCACTTATATAACGTATTAGATGAGTCGCGATGTGCCTCGCATTTCGTTCTGCTACGATTGCCACGTTGGCATCAATACAGGAGGGCTCATGCCGGGCTTGGGAACAATCATCAACGTTGCGCTTTTAGTTGCGGGCGGTCTTTTGGGATTAGCGGGCGGCCGCTTCATTACACCGTACATCCAAGACACGCTCATGAAAGCATCGGGGCTGTGCGTCCTGTTTATCGGCCTGGGCGGCACCATGCAAAAGATGCTCATCATCGATGGAAAGGCGCTAGCGACCACCGGTACCACCATGCTCATCGTCTCATTTGCGCTCGGTTCGCTCATCGGCGAGGCCATCAACTTGGAGGCCGCCATCGAGAACCTTGGCGAATGGCTCAAGCG
>CABUVF010000101.1 GCA_902494945.1 uncultured Collinsella sp. | reverse complement strand
TGCGCGCTCGAGATCGGCGAGTACACGCCTATGCAGATCAAGCAGGCTGTGGTGGGTACCGGTGCCGCAGATAAGCGGCAGGTCGCCTACATGGTGCGCACGCTCACGCAGCTCGATCACGACCCGCATCCCGACCATGCCGCCGATGCCCTGGCCTGCGCCATCTGCCACGTTAACCTCAGCCGTACCCGGGCGCTTACCGGCGGCGAGTTCTATCAACAGAGAGGAACCGGATACTGATGATTTCCCAGCTCCACGGAACGCTTGTCGAGGCCACGATGAGCTCTGCTGTCGTCGATGTGTCGGGCGTTGGCTTTGAGCTCGGCATCTCGGGCAGCACTGCGGCCACGTTGCCGACGCCCGGCGGCGAGGTCCGCCTCTACACGCGTATGCAGGTGCGCGAGGACGCCATGACACTTTTCGGTTTTTCCTCTAAGGATGAGCGCACGATGTTCGATCGGCTCGTGTCTGTCTCGGGCGTTGGCCCGCGCTTGGCGCTCGCCGTGCTTTCCACCTATACCGTGGGGCAATTGTATTCGCTGGTGATGGCCGAGGACGACAAGGGCATGGCCAAGGTGCCCGGTGTGGGCAAAAAGACAGCTCAGCGTCTGATCCTGGAGCTCAAGAGCACCTTTGCCAAGGACAAGGGCTTTGTGCCGGTCGACGTGATTCCCGGCCAGGTTGCGATGCCCGTGCCCGCTGCCGCTCCCTCGGCCATCGATGACGCCCGTGCGGCGCTCCTTTCCATGGGCTTTAGCCCGCAGGAGACCGATGTTGCCCTGAGCGGGTATGATGGGCAGAATATGCGTGTCGAGGATCTGCTCGGCGCGGCGCTTAAGCGACTCGGAATGGATGCGTGATGTGGGAAGCCGATGACTCTCAGGACCTGTGGGCGACGCCCGGCAACTCGCCGGCGGCATCCATGGCGCACGGCGAGCGCATGGTGGGCTCGGAGCTGACGGCCGAGGACCTCGATGTCGACCGCACTTTGCGCCCCCAGCGCCTGGACGATTACTGTGGTCAGGAGCACATCAAGCAGAGCCTGCGCGTGTTGATCGAAGCGGCGCAGAGCCGTGGCGAGACGCTCGACCACGTGATTTTCTCGGGTCCTCCGGGCCTGGGCAAGACCACGCTGGCCACCGTTATCGCCAACGAGCTGGGCGCTCAGATCAAGACCACGAGTGGCCCTGCCATCGCGCGCACCGGTGACCTGGCGGCTATCCTTACCAACCTGCAGCCGGGTGATGTGCTGTTTATTGACGAGATCCACCGCCTCAACCGTTCGGTCGAGGAGGTCCTGTACCCCGCGATGGAGGACTTTGCCCTCGATATCGTGATCGGTAAAGGCCCGGCCGCACGATCGATTCGCCTGGATATCCCCAAGTTTACGCTGGTGGCGGCAACGACCCGCTCGGGTATGCTGACTGGCCCGCTGCGCGACCGCTTTGGCATTTCATATCGCCTGGATTACTACACGGTCGAAGAACTCGCGCAGATTGTGACGCGCTCGGCAACCATTCTGGGCGTGACGATCGATCATCCGAGTGCGCTCGAGATCGGCTCACGTTCGCGTGGCACGCCGCGCTTGGCTAATCGTTTGCTCAAGCGCGTGCGCGACTATGCGCAGGTGCGTGGCAACGGCCCCATCGAGCTCGATATTTGCCGTCAGGCGCTCGAGTTCTTCGAGATCGACGAGCTCGGCCTGGACTGGATGGATATTCGTATCTTGGAGACGCTTGCCAAGACGTTCTCCGGTCGTGCCGTGGGACTTACGACCCTTGCCAGCGCGGTGGGCGAGGACCCGGGCACGCTCGAGGATGTCTATGAGCCCTATTTGCTGCAGTGCGGGTTGATGATTCGTACGCCGCAGGGCCGTCAGGCAACCCTTCGCACCTTTGAGCACCTGGGGATTGAACCTACCGTTTAGGGCGCTTTGTTTTGGCGGGCTGTTGGGCTATCGCCGGGCATCGGGTAAACATATCGCCGTTCATCGGTTATGGGCGTTTTACTATTGCGCGCCCGTGCTATGCTGAATTGGTCTTTTTCTCATCCGGTAACGAAAGGACCGTCCATGCCTACTGACATCGAAATCGCACGTTCCGTCACACCGCTGCCCATTACCGAGGTGGCCAAGAACGCCGGTGTCGACGTAAAGCACCTGATTCCGTACGGCTTCGACAAGGCTAAGGTCGACTACTCTCTGCTTAATGAGCCAACTGATCACCAGGCCAAGCTCGTCCTCGTGACCGCCATCAACCCCACGCCTGCGGGCGAGGGTAAGACCACCACGACCATCGGTCTGGCCGATGGCTTGCGCCGACGCGGCGTCAAGAGTGCCGTGGCCCTGCGCGAGCCTTCGCTCGGCCCCGTCTTTGGCGTTAAGGGCGGCGCTGCCGGCGGCGGCTGGGCTCAGGTCATCCCCATGGAGGATATCAACCTGCACTTTACCGGCGACTTCCATGCCATCGGTGCTGCCAACAACCTGCTGGCCGCCATGCTTGATAACCACATCCAGCAGGGCAACCAGCTCGGTATCGACGTTAAACGCATCACTTGGAAGCGCGTCGTCGATATGAACGACCGTCAGCTGCGCCACGTCATCGACGGTATTGGCGGTAAGGCCCAGGGCGTGCCGCGCGAGGACGGCTTCGATATCACCGTCGCCTCCGAGGTCATGGCAATCCTGTGCCTGTCTACGAGCATTAACGACCTCAAGGAACGCCTGGGCGAGATCGTCGTCGGCTACAGCTTTGCCGGCGAGCCCGTCCGTGCCCGCGACCTTAAGGCCCAGGGTGCCATGGCCGCGTTGCTTAAGGACGCGCTCAAGCCCAACCTGGTGCAAACGCTCGAGGGCACGCCCGCGTTTGTCCACGGCGGTCCCTTCGCCAACATTGCCCACGGCTGCAACTCTATCATGGCCACGCGTATGGCGATGCGCTTTGGCGATGTCGCCATTACCGAGGCCGGCTTCGGTGCCGATCTGGGTGCCGAGAAGTTCCTCGACATCAAGTGCCGCATGACGGGCGTTCGCCCCAGCGCCGTCGTGATCGTCGCGACCGCTCGTGCGCTGAAGTACAACGGTGGCGTCGCCAAGGCCGACCTCAACGAGGAGAACCTCGAGGCACTCAAGGCCGGCATGCCCAACCTGCTGCGTCACGTCGACAACATCCAGAACGTTTATGGTCTGCCCTGTGTGGTCGCCATCAACCGCTTCCCGACGGACACCGAGGCTGAGCTTGCGCTCATCGAGTCCGAGTGCCAGAAGCTCGGCGTCAACGTTAAGCTTTCCGAGGTCTGGGCCAAGGGCGGCGAGGGCGCGCTCGAGCTTGCCGATGAGGTCATGCGTCTGATTGAGCAGCCGAGCGAGCTCAAGTTTGCCTATGAGGACGGCGCCGATGTCGCCGACGCTCTTGAGGCCATTGCCACCAAGGTCTACCGCGCCGATGGCGTTGACTTTACGCCGGCCGCCAAGCGCCAGCTCGCCGAGCTGCGCGAGAACGGCTTTGGCAACCTGCCGGTGTGCGTGGCCAAGACGCAGTACAGCTTTAGCGACAACGCCAAGGCCCTGGGCGCTCCCGAGAACTTCCGCATCACGGTGCGTGAGCTCAAGGTTTCCGCCGGTGCCCACTTTGTGGTCGCACTGACCGGCAGTGTTCTGACCATGCCGGGCCTGCCCAAGGTCCCCGCGGCTGAGAACATCGACGTCGACAACGACGGCAACATCACCGGCCTGTTCTAAGCTTGTTGCCCATAGCTGCTTGCCCGCCCCGTCGCGCCTACCAAGGCCCGGCGGGGCTTTTGTTTTCTAGCCGCGCTTGTCTTGTAGATATGGACGGGCTCTGTCCGTCACGGGCTTTTGCGCGGGTAGAATGCATGGATAACTTGATGCTTACGGGCGACGGAAAGGAATCGTTGCATGGATCAGGACAAGACAACCGTGATGGGCGGCTACGGTTCCGCGCAGGCTGGCGATAGCGCCGATGCGACCCGCGTTGTTCCCAACCCCGGTTATACCGACCCCGCCGCGACACAGCCTTCTGCCGAGCCAACCCGGGTTATGGGCTATGGCGACACAGCGCGGGATTCTTATGCTGTATCTTCGCAAGGCCCCTATGGCAACGCAGCTCCGGACCCGTTTGATTACGCGCCGCAGGATTCTTATGCCGCCTCGACGCCGAATCCCTATGATGACCTGCCGCAAAATCCCATTCCGCAGCCTCAGCAGACGACGTATATGCCTCGCACGGCGCAGTCTCGCTACGAGTCGCGCGAGCCGTATCGCGAGTACCCCAAGTCGATTCCGCAATATGGCGAGGACGAGGAGAAGAAGCCGTCGCGTTCGTCGAGCGTGATCAAGAAGATCCTCATCGTGCTGGCGATCTTCTTTGCGCTGTCGATTGTGTTTGCCATTGTGTCGGGCATGCTCAACAAGCGAGGGAGTTCAACGGCCGATACCGCTGCCGAGCAAACCGAGTCCGCCTCGTCTAGCACCGTCGATCTGAGCGATATCCCGGGGCAGTACTGGTCCAACGCCAAGAAACTTCTCAAGTCGCGCGGCGCCAATCTTTCGAATGCCGTGGTCCTGACTGATGATGGCTCAACGCCCGTCATCGATGCCAACTGGGTCGTTACTTCTGCTTACTATAACGACAGCGGCAACCTCGAAATTCAACTCACGCACAAGAATAGCTCGGGCAACTCGCCCGACGGCCAAAGCGGTACCGACAGCTCGAGTTCCAATACGCTGGAGGACTTGAGCAACAAGGCACAGGAGTTGGGAGACAAGGCGCAAGAGCTGGGCGATACGGCACAAAACCTGGGCGACACCGCGCAGAACTTGGGCGACATGGCGACGGGTGCCTGGAATGCACTACAAAACGGCATTTCGGGCGCGCAGGGAAACTAGCTGTTAAGCGGGCTACAGCTGTTCAGCCGGACGGTCGGGCGAGCTAAAGCCCGAGTCAAACGTAACGACGCATGAGGCATTGGGTCGGCGCTCGTGCACGATGCGCGTGACGAGCTCCAGCAGCTCCTCGTCGGATATGTCAAAGCCGTCGGGGCGCACCAGGTCAAACGAAACGAACCCGTCGTGCTCGTGCAGGTCGTGGATGGAGAGCGCGGGGTCGATCTGCATAACGCCGCGCTTGACCCAGCCGCGCAAATCATCGCCGGTTGTCGCGATGGGGTCGCAGTGCAGCGTGATGCCAATGCCCATCTGGCGCTTGATGTCGTGCTCGATGGTGTCCAGGATCTCGTGGTGCTCAAATGCGTCGCCCTCGCCGGGCATCTCCACGTGAGCGCTGGCAAACTGACGACCGGGGCCGTAGTCGTGCACCATCAGGTCGTGTGTGCCCAAGACCTGCGGATAGGACATGATCTTGTCGCGGATTGCCTGGACGAGCTTGGGGTCGGGCGCTTGCCCCAGCAACGGGCTGATGGCGTCGCGCACTAGGCCCAGGCCGCTGATGCAGATGAAGATGCCCACACCCAGGCCTGCCCAGCCATCGAGGTCAAAGCCGGTCGTCTGCGAAATAAGCGCCGCCACCAAGACCGAGCCCGAGGTGATGACGTCGTTTTTGGAGTCCTGTGCTGTGGCAATGAGTGTTTCGGAATCGATACGGTTGCCCAGCGCGCGGTTGAATGCGGCCATCCAGAGCTTAACGAGCATGGATGTAGCCAGTGCCGCAAGGGAAACGAGCGTGTAAGCGGTGGGGGAAGGCTTGATGATCTTGGTGACCGACTCGAGGATCAGGTTGATGCCGACGGCGCAAACCAGGACGGCGACAAACAAGCCGGCGAGGTACTCGTAGCGGCCGTGGCCATAGGGGTGGCCTTCGTCTGCCGGGCGGCTGGCGAGGCGGAACCCGAGCAGGCTCACGATGTTGCTCGAGGCATCGGAGAGGTTGTTGAAAGCGTCGGCGATGAGGGAGACGGAGCCAGCGAGCAGGCCCGCGATGCCCTTGGCCAGGCACAAGGTGATGTTGAGGCCAATGCAGATGAGGCTTGCGGCGAAGCCCGCGTTGGTGCGGCGGGAGGTATCGACCGGCTCGCCCTCGCTGCCGGGAACAAGCGTATGTACCAGCCGATTTACAAATAGCATAGCGGTCGTCCTCACAATCATGTTTAAGGGGATAGTGTAGCTCGCGCGGGGGCGCCGTGCACCGATGCTCAGAAAATGCAGCAATAGTCTGCCGGTGCTAACGAGCGAGCCTTCTCGTCTGCCTGGGTGCTCGATTTTGGGCCACATGGGTATGGGCACGTGCTTACCTGCCCGACATACTTAATGTCGACAGCCCCAGTGCAAAGGAGGACGTATTCATGGACGAGATGTTTGCCATTAAATGCCAAAACTGCGGCGGCCCTATGTACTCACACCAGGCTAAACGCAGCTTTGAGTGCGCCTATTGCGGCACGGTCGTTCCGTGGCAGGCCGATGCGGGGGAGCCCAAGAGCGCCCTGGGCATTCGCCATACGCCACTGACGGTTGTCGATGGGCTGCTTAAGCTCACACATGTGTCGCAGCTCGAGCGCCCGGTGGACCCCGACTGGTATTTCTTTAATGAGCACTGGCGCAATCAGTCGGTTCTGGAGCATCTGCTGTGGGAAGACCGCGGCACGGCCCAGGAGTTCCAAGAGGCCACGCACGTGAGTATCCCCTGTCCCTTCTGCGGAGCGTCCTTTGAGGGCGAGTCGACCCAGCGCGTGTTTGAGTGCCCGTCCTGCGGCAATAAGATCGGTGTCGCCGACCTGCTCAAGCCGGGGACGTTTAGCAAGCGCCTGACCATGGGCGTTGGTGCGGAATATGTGCCCGAGCAGGGTATTCCCTGCGAGATAACGCCGCAGCAGGCGCGCGCCAATGCGCTTGAGCTGGTGCGCCGATATCCAGACGCCTTTGCCGGTCACGATGTGGAAGACGCGATTCAAAACGACATGATGCTCTTCTACTTCCCCATGGCGCTCGCGGACCTGCGCATGATGGCGTCCTTCCCGGGCAAGGGCCTGAGCAAGGAGACCCTGGTGTACTACGAGGTGCTCGACTGGGCATATCCCAGGGCAAACTACCTGGACGTTCGCCTTATGGGCATTCTGGAGCCATGGGACTTTGCCAAGGTTGGGTCGTTCGACCCGGCCATGCAGGAAGGCGACTTCCGCGTTGTCTCCGTCGATGCGTCCACCAAGGACCAGGTGGTCATTGACAAGCTGGCGCTCGACATTGTTGGCAACGATGCCGAGACTTTCCTGGGGCTCAATTAAAAGAGCATACGCACCTGGGCGCGCAAGGCCCGCAAGCACAAGGACGGCCTGGTTATGGTGCCGGTCTACTTTGTCGATCGTCCCGCGTCGGATGGACGTAATGGCGAGCAGGTGCGCATTACCGTGAACGGCCAGGCGGGCCGTGCGGCGGCGGTGGTGTTTAGCGACAAGCGCGAGACGCATATTGTGGCGCCGCTCAATCCGAGCGTGATGCTGTCGAGCGAAAGCACCGTGCACGCCACGCCCATCGAGGTCAAATACGTTAAATCGCCCTTCCTATACCAGATCGTGCACAGTGGAGGTGGCGAGCAACCGCGTCAGGTGGCAGCGGCGGCCGAGGGTTCCTACCGAGAGGAAAAGCCCAAACGCAAGGGATTGTTCGCTGCGATATTTGGGAAGTAGGGAAGTGCAGCCGGTTGGCGCTGCGATGCGATAGTTAGAGGAACGGGGCAGTCAGCACAACAGAGGACTGACCCCTTTTTTGGGTGGGGGGA
>CABUVF010000100.1 GCA_902494945.1 uncultured Collinsella sp. | reverse complement strand
TGACGAGATGGTTTTGGTTTGTCGCGAGTTCCGCACGCAAAGAAGGCCACTTAATGTGGCCTTCGTCTTGCGCAGGACTGTCCGAGCAGCAAACCAAAACCATCTCGTCAGCCCGGCGACCACCCCTCTCAAAGATTTTCAAAAAAGTTGTTGACGAGCGAGTAACGACTCGTCTAATATATCCCTTGCGCGATGGACCTGTAGCTCAGTTGGTTAGAGCGTCCGGCTGATAACCGGGAGGTCACAAGTTCGAATCTTGTCAGGTCCACCACTTTCTTTCGCAATTAACTCCCCAGCTAGAGCCTAGTCGCCGCTGGGGTGTTTATTACTGTCTCCGTGGGGGTTTAGCTCAGCTGGGAGAGCGCGGGCTTTGCAAGCCTGAGGTCAGGGGTTCGATCCCCCTAACCTCCACCATGATGGACCTGTAGCTCAGTTGGTTAGAGCGTCCGGCTGATAACCGGGAGGTCACAAGTTCGAATCTTGTCAGGTCCACCATCAAAACTGTGAAGAGCCTCGAGGGTTTCCTCGGGGCTTTTTTCTTACCTGCTGGAGTAGTCAAAAGGGCCCCGTCCCAAAAAGACTACTTTGATTTTGTGTGCTGTGCGAAAGTTTGGGTAGTATAGCTATTCAATGCGGCGGGCTGCCGCGTGTTAACCGCTACGTACCGGAGGTGTTCCATGGTTCGTGTCGACATAGAGACCATCGTCATGGCCGCCGGTCCCGTGCCATCGCTTATCGTGCTTCGCGAGCGCTGCAGCAAATCGGACTCGCCCGCGCCGCTGCGTTCCCTTTCCATTCAGACTGGTTCGTTTGAAGCTGCTGCCATCAGCCGCGGCATCGATAGCGGTCGCGCCGAGCGCCCGATTACCCATGACCTGTTGCTCGATACCGTTGACGCCTTGGGCGCCAAACTCGAGCGCATCGAGATAGTTCGCGCCGAGCCGCCGGTGTTTTACGCGACGATTGTCGTACTGGCCGATGGTGACGAGCGCAAGATCGATGCCCGCCCCAGCGATGCCATCGCCCTTGCCGTGCGCAGCAATGCTCCCATGTTTGTGGAGGACGACATCATGAATCGCCTGGGCACCGTTTCTGCCCATGCCGAGGAAGTCGACGACGAGCAGGAGTTCGAGAAGTTCGACGAGTTCGTCCATACGCTCTCCCCCGATGACTTCTAAATGCGGGGCGTCCAGGTTGCGGAGCGTTCGCTGATGGCCGGCGGCATGTCGGCTGAGGCGGCCGCCATCGCGCGTGAAGCCCAGATGCGCTCGGAAGCATCCGAGGCGGCCCGCCTCGCCTATGTGACACAGGCCCGTACGCTTCGCGAGCGCCGCGGCTCGTTTATCAAGATGGTTGTCATCTCCGCCCTTGTCGCGGCAATCTGCTCGCGCCTTCGTGGTACAGTTGGTGCGCTTGGGTTTTCGATCTCTACGGGCCTGGTGATCTGGGGCGTGGTCGACGCGGTAATGCTGACCAGTCAGATCAAGGTGCTCGACAAGCGTGCGGTGGATATGATGCACGCCCGCGACGCTGCCGCCAAGATCGCTGCTGAGGCACAAGAACTGTAACGACGCCGGATTCGATGGGAAGGTCTAAAGATGGCACAGGATATGCAGGACGCCGGTAACGTCTCCGCCGAGCTCGACGCCATGGTGTGCGATCTGATTGGCGCCTTCTTGGACGACCTTGCCGCCGGTGAGAATCCGGGCGTAGTTGTGGCGATCGAGGACGCTGCTTCCAACCGCTATCTGGCCGCGCTCGACGAGGATGGCGAGGAGGCATGCCTGGAGGCTGCCACCAACTTTATCTCCGAGCACAAGATGGGCCTTAAGGACGAGGGCCTGGGCCGTATCGCCCGCTATGCCATCGGCTATACCGGCTGCGTCGAGATCGACGGCGGCTATCACGACGCTCTGCTCGTGAGCTTCTTTGAGACCACGCTCGAGAGCGGCTTTTCGGCTTACGTGCTGTACGAGGGCATGGGTGCCGGCGATGGTTTTATGTGGAGCGACCCTGAACCTGCAGGTGAGGAAACCCCTCTTATCTAAAATCGCTAAAATAAACGAGTTTTCGGTAAAAGGCTCAATATTCCCGCCGAGCGTTGCATTGCTGGGTGGGTCGCATACGCGTGCCGTTTGTATATGGATAGAAGATAGGGGAACTACATGCGCGTAGACAATCTGAGGAACATCGCCATCATCGCCCACGTCGACCACGGCAAGACGACGATGGTCGACAAGCTCCTGCGTGCCACGGACGCCTTCCGTGCCAACCAGCAGGTCGAGGACCGCGTCCTGGACTCTAACGACCAGGAGCGCGAGCGCGGCATCACGATTCTCGCCAAGAACATCTCTATCGAGTACAAGGACGTCAAGATCAACGTCATCGACACCCCGGGCCATGCCGACTTTGGCGGCGAGGTCGAGCGCGTGCTGCGTATGGCCGACGGCGCCCTGCTGCTGGTCGACGCCTTTGAGGGCCCCATGCCCCAGACCCGCTTTGTGCTGCGTCACGCTATCGACACCGGCCTCAAGATCATGATCGTCATCAACAAGATCGACCGTCCGGGTGCTAACCCCGAGAAGGCTTACAACGACTGCCTCGACCTCATGGCCGACCTGGGCGCCACCGACGACCAGCTTGAGTTTGCCATGGAGCATGTCATCTACGCCAGCGGCGTCAACGGCTTTGCCCGTCATGATCCCGAGGACGGCAACATGGACATGTACCCGCTGCTCGACATGATCATCGACGACATGCCCGCACCCGAGGTTGACGAGACCGCTCCGCTGGCCATGCAGTGCGTGACCATCGACCACTCCAACTTCGTCGGCCGTATCGGCATCGGCCGCGTGTACTCTGGCACCATCCACCAGGGCGACCAGATCCTGGTTGTAAAGAACGACGGCTCCAGCGCCACCGCTACCGTCAAGCAGCTCTTTACCTTCGACTACCTGGGCCGCACCGAGTGCCAGGAAGTCGGCGCCGGCGACATCGCCGCCGTCGTGGGTATCGACCGCACCGATATCGGCGATGTTTACACCGACCCCGAGAACCCCGTCGAGCTCGAGCCCATCGAGATCGACCCGCCCACCCTGTCCATCGTCTTTGAGGCTTCGACCTCCCCGCTCGTCGGCCGTGACGGCGACATCGTGGGTGCCCGGCAGCTCAAGGAGCGCCTGTTCAACGAGGCCGAGAACAACGTGACCATGAAGATCGAGGAGCTCGAGGACAAGAGCGGCGTCGAGGTCTCTGGCCGCGGCATTCTGCACCTGTCCGTCCTGATGGAGTCCATGCGCCGCGAGGGCTTTGAGTTCCAGGTCGGCCGTCCCCGCGTTCTGTTTAAGAAGGACGAGAACGGTAACAAGCTGGAGCCCGTCGAGCAGGCTGTTGTCGAATGCCCGGACGAGTACTCGGGCAAGGTCGTCGAGGTCTTCGGTACCTCCGGTGGCATCATGACGAGCATGGACACCTCGGGCATCGTGACCCATCTTGAGTTCAAGATCCCGACGCGCGGCATCATGGGTCTTAAGAACCGCATTATGAACGTCACCCACGGCGAGGGCGTGTTCTACCACACCTTCCTGGAGTACGGTCCCTACGCCGGCGAGATCGGCAACCGTCAGAACGGCGCCATGATCTCCATGACCACCGAGAAGGCCGTTGCCTACGCTCTGGGTACGCTGCAGGAGCGCGGTCAGCTGTTTGTTGAGCCGGGTACTGAGTGCTACGAAGGCATGATCGTTGGCGAGCGCAGCAAGGCCGGCGACATGGTCGTCAACATCGCCCGCACCAAGAACCTGGGTAACCAGCGTTCCTCGACCTCCGACATCTCCGTGCAGCTGGTGCCGCCTCGCACCTTCTCGCTGGAAGAGGCGCTGGAGTACATCGCCGACGACGAGCTGGTCGAGATTACTCCCAAGAACATTCGCCTGCGCAAGCGTCTGCTCAACGCTACCGACCGCAAGAAGGCTGCCGTCCGCGCCGGTCAGGTCAACAAATAAGCGCTGGGTTTTATAGCGTCTAACAAGAAAGGGCGCCGACCGAGATGGTCGGCGCCCTTTTTGGTGCAAGGGGATTGAGGCGGCCTACACCACCACAAAGGTGCCTGTCCCCTTTGTGGTGGTTGGTGGTTAGGCGGTGGGAAGGCCTGGCGTGTTAGCCGGCTGCTGCGGCTTGAGGTGGGCGTTGTGCCAAATGATTTGGATGACGTAGCCGAGCGTGAAGACGAAGGCTACGCCGCTGACAAAGTTGCCCATAAGAGGAAGTGCCGTGAGTGCGCCCGCGACGATACCGCCCGCGGCGGCCATGGCGAAGCGGTTTTGGTTGTGTCCGGCCATGCGTGCGATCGCGGTACCCGTAAATGCCGCCGAGACCAAAGCGATGCCGATGATGCTGCACATGAGTGCTCCGGCGAGCGACAGGCCTGCAATCGAGATGATAAGCAGCAGGACGGCGGGAGCGATGGCGACCGTGCCCAGAAGGCCACTTACCCACAGTGGCATGGGATGCTGATGGAGCATGCCGGCGGCGCTGGCGGTTGCGCGCGGAAAGACAAGCTCAAGCAGGATAGCGACAAAGCAGGTGGAAAGCGCTGCGGCAACGATGCCGCCAATCATGTCGTTGACCGTAGAGGTGTTCTCGTTCTCGGTCCGGTCGATCTTGAGGGCTCCAACCTGGGCGCCCTCGGCCCGCTCGGGGTCCTGTGAGACGTGGGCGTTCACCGTGCCGGTGATGCGGGCGTTTTTACCCAGGATGAGCTTGTCGGCCCAGACTTCAACATTGCCATCGACGGTGCCGTCGATGGTAACGGTGTCGCCGGCAAGCGCCGCCGATTTGGCGGAGCCGCGCAGGGCGACGGTTTCGCCCGCCGCGTAAAAACAGTTGGCGGTGCTGCCGGTGTTGAGCACGACGTGCTGGCCGGCCACCGTGACGCTGCCATCGATTGCGGTTTTGGCGATATCGATGGTGCGTGCCGCCAGACGAACGGCGCCGCCTACGGTGCAATCGCGAATCGACAGGCTCTCACCCGCCGCGATAATATCGCGGCCGATGGAGGCATCGTCTAGATTGAGACTTTGGCCGGCCCAGTACAGGTCGCCTTCGATACCGGACGGAGTTGAGTCAACTTCGGTTGCGAGCACGTTTCCCGCGGTGTCGGTGCCGGCGAACGACACCGTGGGAAGTGCGGTGAGCGCGAGCGCAATCAGCGCGAATAGGATGGTGATGCGGGCCTGCGCTTTGTGGCGCCGGATCGACGGTACTTGGTTGCAAGGCATAGCGAATCCTTCGTTAGATACTCGACAGGTATCTAACAGGGTACCCAACGCGCGGGCGCTCTAAAAGAATCTCTCGGTTGCATTTCGAGGGGTTGTGCTGTGCTACCTACTTTTTACGGTGCAAAAAGCGCGCGATGTCTTCCTCGGTAGGGCTTTTGATGTCAAAGCGCAGTGATAGCCAGCGCAGCCCCATGGTCACCACAACGCATACGACCAGCGCGGCAACATTGCTCATGAGGCCGCTCATGACGAGGGCTACATAGCTTGCCGATCCGGCGATGGCCGCGATGGCATAGAAGTTGGTGCGTTGGAAAATGCCCGGGACCACGCCCATAAAGCCGTCGCGCAGCATGCCGCCGCCCACGGCGGTAAAGAAGCCCATCATGATACATACGGCGGGCGCAAATCCGTACACCAACGCCTTGTCCGCGCCGGTTGCTGCATAGATGCCGACCGAGATGATGTCGAGCAGGGGAATGAGTTTTTCGGGCTTGTCGACGATTGCCGGGAAAATGTAGATGATGGCTGCCGTGGCAATGGAAAGCGGGAGCGCCATCGGCTGGTTGAGGATGTAGACGTTGCCCACCTGGAGTGTCATATCGCGCAAAAGACCGCCGCCCAAGCCACAGACCACGGCGAGCGCAACTGCACCCACCAGGTCGAGTTTGTGCTCGCGCGCGACCAACACGCCCGAGATTGAAGCCGCGACGACGGCGAACATCTCGAGCCAAAATGGGATAGCGACCATGGCATCCGAGGCGTGTGAAGTAACAGTCATAGCGGCGACGACGGGCAAGATGCGGTCCTTTGATTCTCGGGTTTGAACAATGCCCGTACATAGTACATGGTTGGCGGCGATTGAGACCCTATTGCTCGGCAAACGGTAGGGACTGGGCGCGGGCGTGGCGTTACTGGAATGCCAGGGGTCCAAAACATGTACGTCAGCCTCCAAAAACGACATTTTTCGACATCTTTGGAGGCTGACGTACATGTTTGGATTGGGTTCACAGCATGAGTGAGTTGATTTACTCACATCCGGTATATTTCCCCACTTCAACGGACATAAGAGTTGGATACCGGCTCAGAGCGAGAGGCCCTCAATGGATACCCCTGTTCTCATTTCGCATAAAACCGCATGGCTTGTCCATCATGCACCCCAGAATTTGGTTCAGTCTCTTGCGCGGCACGACTACCAGATAGGCGCACAAGGCATCTCCACCCAACAACGCGTTGCGCGCATACGACAGGCACTTATCGACTGCGGCATTCCGTCCGATATGCTCAAGACTATCGATATCTCGGTTGTATTCGAATTCGAGCGAATTCGCACCAAAGGCGTCATTTGCCACATTCTTGGACAAAATCTTCCCTACGAGCATATTAACGAGTTGACGCCCGGAATCTTCATCACCGACGAAGCCTTCACCTTCGTGCTCGCTGCCGAGTGGATGGATAGGATCGAATATCTCGAATATGGCTATGAAGTTTGCGGCGATTATCGCATGAGGCTCAATCCCGCCGACCCTTATACCGAGCAACCAGCCACCACCTCCAAGGATGAAATAATCGAACTGCTCGATCGGCATCCCGGCAAACCCGGTGCCACACGTGCACGGCTCGCGCTCAGGCATATCTACGATCGCTCGGCCTCGCCTATGGAGACCGCTTCGGCAATCGCCCTCTCACTCCCAACAAGCGAAGGCGGCGTTGGCATCCGAGGTGTCGAACTCAACAAACCACTCGAGATCCCTCAACGTCTCTGGCATTGCGCCAAAGCTCGAACACTTAAAATCGATGCGCTCGTTACCTACAAGCGCAGGGAGCTCGGTATCGAATATAAGGGCGGTTTTCACGATGAGTTCGAGCGCAAAGGAGCAGATGCGGAGCGAGAGGCCGTTCTCTCCCAAATGGGATATCGAATCGTTACGCTCACTTCGGCTCAGTTCGGCAGCCAACTCGCCTTTCACCGCGCCATGAACAACATTCGCGAAGCACTCGGCATGCCTCGCTGTACCGACACCGGGCACCAGCGAGAGCAAAACGAACTACGCAAGGCTCTTATCCGCAACTGGAAAGGTATGCGAGACGAAGAGGCGCCTTCCGAATAGTGCCACTCCCGTGAGCTCAATCCAAACGTGTACGTCAGCCTTCAAAGATGTCGAAAAATGTCGGTTTTGGAGGCTGACGTACATGTTTTTGAGGGAAGGGCGGGTTCGAATCCCTCCTCCTCCGCCGTATTTGCTTGTAAGGGACTCTAAACAAAAAAGCCCCCGTTTTCGGGAGCTTTTTCAACCAAAATGGCGGAGGAGGAGGGATTCGAACCCTCGTGACCTTATACAGGCCAAACGGTTTTCGAGACCGCCGCATTCAACCACTCTGCCACCCCTCCGCGTGGGGTAAAAACAAAGCAGGCTCAAAGGCCTGCTTTGGAATTAACTGGCGGAGAGTCAGGGATTTGAACCCTGGAGACGCTTTTGACGCCTACACGATTTCCAATCGTGCTCCTTCGGCCACTCGGACAACTCTCCGTTAAATGCGAAAGT
>CABUVF010000099.1 GCA_902494945.1 uncultured Collinsella sp. | reverse complement strand
TGGAAGGGTCTGCGACCTCGACGCGCAGGCGCGTGGCGCAGTTGGTTGCGCCCACGATATTGCCAACGCCACCTAAAAGCTGAATTACCCGCTCAGCGAGGACGTGATCTTGATCGGATTGAATACTGACCTCGCCATTGGGAGATTGCTCTTTGGCAAAGCCGCTTCCCGTTAAACGATCGATTGCCGCGCGATTGGAGACATGATCCTCGCGGCCCGGCGTCTTAAGGTCATAGACCAAGATGAGTGCTCGAAAACTAACAAAAAAGATGAGGCTAAAGGCAAGACCGATACCGAGCGCCAAAAGGTAGGAGCCGGCATGCATTCGCATGAGTGGGATGAAGTTGAAGGCCGTCATTTCCATGAGACCGCCCGAGAAGATGCCGACGATGCCAAAGAAGTTCATGGTCATGGCAAGGCAGGAGGATAGGACGGCGTAGAGCAAAAAGAGTCCGGGATAGGTGAACATAAAGAGAAACTCGAGCGGCTCGGTGACGCCACAGACCACCGAGGCGACGATGGCGGGCAAAAGGATGACCTTAAGGCCGGCGCGGCGTTCGGGTTTGGCGGTGAAATAGAATGCTGCCGCGATGGCGGGAAGGCCAAAGAGCTTGCCCCAGCCGGTGGCGGTAAAACCTGCCCAGGGCGCAAGTTCATTTAAAGGGCGCGTGCTATGGGAGAGAATGGGGAGCAGGTTGGTCCACGTGGCGTAAATACCGTCGTGAATGACCAGATTGTCGTAATAGATGGGCATATAGAGCAGGTGGTGCAGCCCCATGGGCTCGAGTGCTCGCTCCAAAAACACAAAGATGCCCACGCCGAGGGGGCCGACGCCCGCAAGTGCGTGGCGCAGCGTTTCGGTCACAGCGTATGCGAAGGGCACGATGGCGGCCGAGATAGCGGCAAGGGCAAACACGGCAAAAAAGCTGATGAGGTAGACCAGCGAGGAACCCGAGAAGGTGCCGAGCCAATCGGGAACCTTGGCATCGTAGAAGCGGTCATGGATGGCGACGACGGTTGCCGATACCGCCAGCGGGCCGATAATGCCGGTGTCGAGCGTCTTGATGCCGTCGATGACGGTGATACCGCTGGCGGGGGTCAAAGATGATGGGTACTTAAGCCCAAGGTTGTCTCCGCTCAGCTTAATGATCTCGCTCAAAAAGAAGCAATAGGCAAAATAGGCCACGAGTGCCTCGAGGCAGCAGCGTGCCGGTTGCTTTTGGGCAAGACCGATAGGCAGCGCTACGGCAAAAAGGAGCGGGAGACGTTTAAAGACCGTCCACGAGCCGCGCTGGATGATGGTCCAGAAAACGTACCAAGGGGTTCCGTATACGGCGAGGTCACCGACGATGTCTACGGTCGTGGCGAGGGCGGAGATGCCGACCATGAGGCCTGATATAGAAAACAGCATGGCGGGCGCGAACATGGCTCCGCCAAAACGTTGGATTTTCTGCAGCATAATATGCCTTCCGGATGCAACATGCTGTGCGAGCAAGAACGTTTAAACAATGAGTTAATTGTAGGGGAGTGAGCGTTCGCCGCATTGATGGTTTTGATTCGAATCGATTGGAACATCACGGGCGCCGTTGACAGTTAATAATCGGTGCTTTGCCGATAGACGGTTTAAACAACCCAAAGAAATGCTATTGTGCCTAGCCAGAACGAAGATGTAGAGGTGAAACAATGCCAAAAGCGATATACGAAGGAATCTACCGAGAAATACGCTCGCGCATCATGAATGGGACGTATGCGTTTCAGGAGATGCTGCCAACCGAAGCCGAGCTGACCGCGGAGTTTGGCTGCACGCGCAATACCGTCCGTCGCGCCTTGGGTATGCTGGCCGACGGGATGTTTGTGCAGCCCATACACGGCAAGGGCGTGCGCGTTATTTGGCTTAAGGGCGAAACCGACATGTTGGGCGCACTTGAAGAGGTTGAGTCGTTTGGCGAGTTCGCAAAACGCAACAATGCCGTCGCATCGACCGAGGTCAAGTCTTTTGAACATTTGATTTGCACTGAGCAACTTTCTCGTCGCCTTGGCTTTAAGGTGGGCGAGGAGCTGATTCGTGTAGTGCGTGTCCGGAGTCTCAACGGCAGTGCTCGCCAGGTGGACCACGGCTACTTTTTGGAGTCGATCGCCAAGGGCCTGACGCCCGAGGTCGCCGAGAAGTCCATCTACGACTATCTGGAGCACAAGCGCGGCATCAAAGTGATGGCGAGCCGCCGTACGGTGAGTGTCGAGCTCGCCAACGATGAGGACTGCAGCTACTTGGACCTTGGCAAGTACAACTGTGTCGCCGTCATGGAGAGCCAGTCGTACACTTCGGACGGCATCTTGTTCGAGGTCACGCATGCCCGCACGCATCCCGAGATCTTCCACTACCGCGTCAACTCCAAGCGATAGCCGGCTAGCTCGCAGCCTGACGAGACTCATGCCCTCAAAGAGAAAACGCCCGGTCAAACCGACGGTACATCGGCTTGACCGGGCGTTTTCTCTGCATTCAATAACAATTAATTGTTTATACAAAACTTGTCAAGTATCAAGTTGAAATTACCGTTCACCGAAGTTTTTCTACCGCTCTAGTAATACTTGTTCAAACAACTAGCCAAATAGCGTATTGTGCAAATCAGCAAAAGGGGCAAAGTCCCCGAGCCAATCTCCGAAGGCGGCGGCAAAGGGTGCCGCCACGGTGTGAAAGGGTGGATTGTAATGAAGAACGAAATGAGCAGAAGGCAGTTCCTGGGCTTTGCTGGTTCCGCGGCTGCAGTTCTTGGTCTGGGCCTCGTGGGTTGCGGTGGTTCTGCCGGCTCCGGCTCCTCTGCTTCTGGTGACGCTGCCGAGGTCTACTTCCTCCAGTTCAAGCCCGAGGTCGACAAGGAGTGGAAGGAGATCGCCAAGGCGTACAAGGAGGAGAAGGGCGTCGAGGTCAAGATCGTGACCGCCGCCTCCAACACCTACGAGGAGAAGCTCAAGTCCGAGATGTCCAAGAGCTCCGCTCCGACGCTGTTCCAGGTCAACGGCCCCACCGGCCTTAAGAACTGGAAGGACTACTGCGCCGATCTTTCCGACACCAAGCTCCGCGGCGAGCTCATCGACGACTCCCTGGCGCTGCAGTCCGACGGCAAGGATCTGGGTATCGACTGGGTTCAGGAGAGCTACGGCATCATCTACAACAAGGAGCTCCTCGAGAAGGCCGGCTACAAGGCCGAGGACATCAACTCCTTCGACAAGCTGAAGGCTTGCGCCGATGACATCCAGGCCCGCAAGGACGAGCTCGGCGTTGACGGTGCCTTCACTTCCGCCGGCATGGATGACTCCTCCAGCTGGCGCTACACCACCCACCTCGCCAACCTCCCGCTCTACTACGAGTTCGAGAAGGAGCACAACCAGGAGGACGACGAGATCAAGGGCGAGTATCTCGACAACTTTAAGCAGATCTTCGACCTGTACATCACCGACTCCACCTGTGATCCTTCGCAGCTCGCCTCCAAGACCGGTGACGACGCCACCAACGAGTTCGCAACCGGCAAGGCCGTCTTCTACCAGAACGGCTCTTGGGCCTACGCCGACCTCACCAAGGCCGGTATGACCGACGACCAGCTCGGCATGCTGCCGATCTACATCGGCGTCGACGGCGAGGAGAACCAGGGCCTGTGCTCCGGCGGCGAGAACTACTGGTGCGTCAGCTCCCAGGCTTCCGAGGATGCCCAGAAGGCCACCGAGGACTTCATGTATTGGTGCGTCACTTCTGACACCGCCACCAGCATCATCGCTGACAAGATGGGTCTGACCGCCCCGTTCAAGAGCGCTAAGGAGACCACCAACGTCTTCTCGCAGCAGGCCGTTGCTATGGCCAAGGACGGCAAGAAGACCGTTGCTTGGGACTTCGTTTACATCCCCTCTGAGGAGTGGAAGAAGAACCTCAAGCAGGCTTTGATCGCCTATGCTGCCGACAACAGCAAGTGGGACGGCGTCAAGAACGCCTTCGTCGATGGCTGGAAGACCGAGAAGGCTGCTTCCGAGTAAGCAGTTGCTGCCCAAGCTATCTGATTAGCGACAGGGGGCGGGCAGACGCAGGTTTGCCCGCCCCCTGCATATTGAAAGGACCCTTCTATGGGCAAAGCACTCAAGCGCTGGTGGCCGCTCTTTATGCTGCCCACGTGCCTGGCGTTTATGATCGGGTTCGTGATCCCCTTTATCCAGGGCTTCTATCTCTCGTTCTGCCAGTTTATTACCATTAACAACGCGCATTTTGTCGGTATCGAGAACTATGTGCGTGCCTTGACGGATCCGCAGTTCTCCACGTCGTTCTTCTTTACCGTGGCGTTTGCCTTCCTGTCGACGGTGCTCATCAACGTGATCGCGCTGGCCATCGCGCAGGCGCTCACCCGCAAGGCGCTCAAGGGCACCAACATCTTCCGTACGATCTTCTTTATGCCTAACTTGATCGGCGGCATTGTGCTGGGTTACATTTGGCAGATTCTGATCAACTGCCTGCTCTCCAATGTGGGTGCCCAGCTTATCGCCCTCAACTCCGCCGCTGGCTTCTGGGGCCTTATCATCCTGACCCTGTGGCAACAGGTCGGCTACATGATGATCATCTACATCGCCGGTCTGCAGTCCATTCCGTCTGACTACATCGAGGCCGCCAAGGTCGATGGCGCTACGGCATGGCAGACGTTTTGGAAGGTTAAGATCCCCAACCTGATGCCGACCATCACCATCTGCCTGTTCCTGTCCATCACCAACGGCTTTAAGCTGTTCGACCAGAACCTCGCCCTTACCGGTGGCGCCCCGGCGCACTCCACCGAGATGCTCGCCCTGAACATCTACAACACGTTCTATTCGCGTGCTGGCATCGCATGGCAGGGCATCGGTCAGGCCAAGGCAGTTATCTTCTGCATCCTGGTTGTCGCTATTTCCATGATCCAGCTTAAGGCCACGAGGTCCAAGGAGGTGCAGCAGTAATGAAACGCGATAAGGCTATCAACCGCGCGCTCTCGATTTTCTTTACGATCCTGTCGCTCGCGTGGATCTACCCCGTGTTCATGATTGCGCTCAATTCCTTTAAGAAGGGGACCGCAATCAGCACCACCACGGCGTTCGATCTGCTCACGCCCGAGACGTTCAACGGCTTTGCAAACTACGTGCATGCCTTAAACGAGCAGGGTTTTGCCTCGGCGTTTATGTATTCGCTCATCATCACGGTCACGTCGGTCGTGCTGATCTTGGTGTGCTGCTCCATGTGCGCTTGGTACGTGGTTCGTGTCAACAACAAGATCTCGAACTTCTTCTATTACCTGTTCGTGTTCTCGATGGTCGTGCCCTTCCAGATGCTCATGTTCACGCTGTCCAATTTGGCGGACCGCATCGGCTTCAACACGCCGTTCAACATCTGCTTTATCTACCTCGGCTTTGGCGCGGGCCTGGCGGTCTTTATGTTCGCCGGTTTTGTAAAGAACATCCCGCTCGAGATCGAGGAGGCGGCCATGATTGATGGCTGCAACCCGGTCCAGGTGTTCTTTAAGATCGTCCTTCCCATCATGAAGCCCACCTATCTTTCGGTCGGCATTCTCGAGACCATGTGGGTCTGGAACGACTACCTGCTGCCCTATCTTACGCTCGACTCCACCAAGTACAAGACCATTCCTATCTTGATCCAGTACTTCCGCGGCGGCTATGGCCACGTCGAGCTCGGCCCCATGATGGCATGCATCATGATGGTCGTCATCCCCATCGTCATCATGTACATCTTCTGCCAGAAGTACATCATTGACGGCGTTGTGGCAGGTGCCGTCAAGGGCTGATGCCGTAACTGTTTTGCAAGTTTTGGCGGCGCCCCTCAACGCGGCGCCGCGTATCGAAAGGTAAAGACATGGCCGAGATCGTTCTCAAACATGTTCAGAAGGTGTATCCCAACAACGAGTCAAAAAAGAAGGGCTTCTTTGGCAAAAAGAAGAAGACCGAGGAGAAGAAACACAACCTCAAGGTTACCGAGGACGGTGTGCTTGCTGTAGAGGACTTCAACCTCACCGTTCACGACCAGGAGTTCATCGTCCTCGTTGGCCCTTCTGGCTGCGGTAAGTCCACGACGATGCGCATGGTCGCCGGCCTGGAGGATATCACCTCGGGCGATGTGCTCATCGATGGCAAGCGCGTCAACGACGTGGCACCCAAGGACCGCGACATCGCCATGGTGTTCCAGAGCTACGCTCTGTACCCCAATATGACGGTGTACGAGAACATGGCATTTACGCTCGAGCTCAAGAAGGTCCCCAAGGACGAGATCGACCGCAAGGTTCGCTCTGCTGCCGAGATCCTGGGCATTACCGAGTATCTCGACCGTAAGCCTAAGGCGCTTTCGGGTGGCCAGCGCCAGCGCGTCGCCATCGGCCGCGCCATCGTGCGAGACCCCAAGGTCTTCCTGATGGACGAGCCGCTGTCCAACCTGGACGCCAAGCTTCGTAACCAGATGCGTGCCGAGCTCATTAAGCTGCGTCACGAGATCAAGGGCACCTTCATTTACGTTACTCACGACCAGACCGAGGCCATGACCCTTGGCGACCGCATCGTGGTCATGAAGGACGGCGTCGTCCAGCAGATCGCCACCCCGCAGGAGGTCTTCAACCATCCCGCGAACATCTTCGTCGCCGGCTTTATCGGCGTGCCGCAGATGAACTTCTTCGATGCCCAGCTGGTGCGCTCGGGCAACGGCTTTACCGTCAAGACCGAGGATATGAACGTGGCGCTCGCCCCCGAGACCTGCGCTCAGCTTGCTCTCACCTGGGACGGCGGCGACGTGAAGGAGATCACGGCCGGCGTGCGTCCCGAGCAGATCCTGCTTGCCGACAAGGACGAGGAGGGTGCGCTCCAGGGCACCGTCGAGGTGACCGAGCTCATGGGCTCGACCGAGCATGTCCACGTGACCGCTCCCGACGGCCAGTTTGTCCTGATTATCCCCGTCGTCGACCTCGAGGCCAAGGGCGCGCTCAAGGCTGGCGACACCATCTGGTTCAAGTTCGAGAAGAACGCGACCCACCTCTTCGATAAGGTCTCTGGCAAGAACCTTATCTAGGCCCGGTGCATCCAGGCCCTCCCTTTGGGCGACTGCGGTATTGCCATCCTTTTGCCGCGGTCACATATAAGGCTCCCCTCCCGTCCACTGGGCGAGAGGGGAGCCTTTCTTTGTGTTGGGGTTGTCTGGCCGGTCGTTTGTCTCGATCTGTAACAGGTAGGGCCGATTTCGGACGTTAGATGTTACAGATCGAGACGGTTCCGCCGAGCTAACCATTTCATCTAAATCTGTAACACCAAAGGCGAATTTCAGCTGCTAGATGTTACAGATCGAGATAAACCCAAAGGGTGGGGCTGGTATGTCTCGATCTGTAACAGCTGGGATCGTTTTGGTTGAGTAGTTGTTACAGATCGAGATTGTTTGGCCGAGTCGGGTCACAGGGTAACGTGCGGGCACAAAAAACGGAGCCGTGTCGCCACGACTCCGTTTCTCAAGAGGATGGGTAAGGGAAGCGAAATTAGTTCAGGTGCCTGATCTCGTCGTTGTACTGGGAGATGGTGCGGTCGGACGAGAAGGTGCCGGCGTTGGCAATATTGATGAGCGCCTTGCGCATCCAGGCGTCCTGGTCCTCGTAGTCGGCCAGCACGCGCTCCTTGGTCTGGATGTACTCCTCAATGTCGAGCAGGGCCATAAACCAGTCCTTGCCCTTAATGTCGTCGTGCAGGCGCTGCAGGCGCTCGGCATTGCCGGTCGCCATAAAGGCCGGGTTGGTGATGAAGTCCACCAGCAGTTTAATGCCGGGCTTGCGG
>CABUVF010000098.1 GCA_902494945.1 uncultured Collinsella sp. | reverse complement strand
GGCGATAGCGCCCGACTCGCCGCCGGTGACGGGGCAGTCAAACGCCATGCGACCAGAAACCTGGGCGGCCTCGGCAATGTCACGGGCGAGCTCGGGCGAGCTCGTGGTGAGGTCGATCAGCACCGCGCCGGGCTTAGTGCAGGCCAGCAGGCCGTCGCCCGCCAGGTAGAGCTCCTCGACCTCGGAGGGATAACCCACCATGGTAAAGACGACGTCGGCGTTCGCCACGGCATCTGCCGGCGTATCGGCCCAGACTGCGCCGTGCTCGATAAGCGCCGCCGCCTTGGACTTAGTGCGGTTGTTGACCGTGACGGGATAGCCGGCGTCCAGAATGTGGCCGGCGATGGGGGCACCCATGATTCCGGTGCCGATAAATGCGACAGAGAGCTTGTTTGCCATGAAGCCTTTCCTTTTGGGTTGGGGGTTATTACCAGGTTGAATACTCGGTGCCAGCGTTTGGGCTGTGAGTTGGGATCGATTACGGCCGCGTTACTTGCCTACTGACCGCGCACGCGGCGGGCGATGCGGTCGGAAAGCGACGCCTTGTCGGCGCGGTTCTTGCCCCAAAACGCGCAAGCCACCATGCCGGGGCCCACGTGCGAGCCAATGGTGGGGCCCACAGAGCTGCGGATGATGGTCACGTCGGCGCAGCCTTCCTCCTTGCGGATGGCGGCCTCGAGCCAGTCGCCGTCCTTTTCGGCATCGGCCGTCATAATGGCGATGGGCATGGTGCGATCGGGCACATAGTTCTCGCGGAACGACTTGAGAATGGACTTGAGCGCCTTCTTGCGACCGCGGTTGACGCCGATCAGCGACAGCGAGCCGGCCAGGTCGTAGGACAGCTCGGGTTTGACGTCGAGCTTTGCCGTGAGCTGTGCCGCCGCGGGCGGAATGCGGCCGCCGGCAGCCAGCGCGTCAAAGCTCTCGAGCGTAAAGTAACCGTGGACATAGGTCTTGGCCTCGTTTGCCCAGTCGACCAGCTGCTTGGCGGTCAGTCCCGCCGAGCGTTGACGGACGGCCTCGAGCGCCAAGAGCTCGCCGGTCGCACAGGGCAGAGCGTTGTCGACCACGTACAGCTCAAAGTTGGGATACTCGGCGCGCACGGCGTCCGCCGCCTGGCACGCGGAGTTGTAGCTCGACGACAGCGCCGAGGTAAAGCACAGGTAGACCGTGGGCGTACCCTCTTTGGCGCACTCGGTAAAGAACTCGATATAGCGACCGAGCGACACAGCCGAGGTGGACACGCGGGCACCGGCGCGCATGCGGTCGTAGAACTCCTTGGGTGTGATGCTCGACCAGATGTCATCCGTGCGCTCCTCGCCATCGATAATGAAGGGAAAACCCAAGATATCGACATCGAGGTTCGCAGCGACCTCGGGGCTAAAGTCGCAGCAGGTATCGACGACGATGCGGCAGCGGTCTGAATGGCCGGTAGATGCAGCCTTGTCCATCAAAGCGACTCCTTACGTAAAAAAGCGGCCACCCGCATGGGATGGCCGCCAACCGTTAACTCATGCAAGTTAACGTATTTTACTCGTCAAGTGTTTCGATACGGGGCTTGATGATGCCATATCCACCATTCTTACGGTGATACACCACATTGATGAGGCCGGTCGTCGCGTTCTCGAACACGTAGAAGTCGTGGCCGAGCAGATCGGTCTGCACCAGCGCCTGCTCCTCAGTCATCGGGGTGACATCGATGACCTTCTCGCGGACGAGCAGGTCGTCCTCCTCCTCGGGCAGCAGCAGGTCGGCCAGATCCTCGACGCGCTCGACCGGTGCGACATCCGCTGCGCTGGCACCGCCCTGGCGGTTGTCCACGACCTTGGTCTTGAACTTGCGCAGCTGGCGGGTGACCTTATCGGCAGAGAGGTCGATGGCAGCATACATATCCGCACCGTGCTCGGCAACGCGAATCACCGAACCGCGGGCGCGAACCGTAACCTCGACGATTGCCGGGTTGGGGTTCGAGGGGTTCTTCTCATAGCGAAGTACAACGTCGACCGTCATGGGCTCGATATCGAAAACCTTGAGCGCCTCGCCGATCTTCTCATCCACATGCGCACGCAGAGCATCGGTTACCGTCGTCTTGCGTCCAGAAACCTTGATATCCATACGTGGCTCCAATCTGCCTCGGGGACTTACTGTACTGGCTATGTACCCATTGCCGTGCATTTAATCACGCGGATTCCCAAAGACCCGAATAACGATTGCTTGATACCGCATACCGAAGTCTCGCACTTTTCTGTGGCAAAGTGCGCTATGGGAAGGCGACAGCGACCTTAGTTTTGCACCTAAAACATGTCTTTGAACTGCTGGTTTTATGGAAACGAAAAAGCCGGGCTCCCCTGTTGAGAGAGCCCGGCGATGCGTGTTGAAACCGTGAAGAGGCGTCCCTCCTAGCGAATAGGAGATGCCACCCCTAGCAATAACTAGCTATTGAGCTTGTTAATGTCGACGTCGGTGATAGTGCCCTCCTGGCTGGACGATTTATCCTCGGAAGATGCACCCTCGCTGCTCGAATCGGAGGATGCGGACTCGCCGGATCCGGTGTCGGTCGACTGCACGTCGGCGCCCGAGACCGTCTTGGTGGTGAGGTCATAGGGCATCGTGCCGTACCAAACGGAGTGGACCGCCTCGAGCGTGCCATCGACCGTGATACCGTCGAGGGCATCGCTCACGGCACGGCATAGCTCGTCGTTGGCCGCGAGGCCCGCGACGCCGAGCGTCGAGGGCGTCTCGAGCGCGCCGACGTAAGAGACCTGGCTCATCAGGCGCGCAAGGTAGCCGCCGGCCGTGGAGTCGCAGATCACGTAGTCTACCTCGCCGGACTCGAGTGCCTCAAAGCACTCGTTGATGTTGGAGAAGGTCTTTTGGTTGGCCGTGATGCTCTGCTTGGCGAGCGCTTCCTGCGAGGCCGAGGAGGTCTGAACGCCCAGGGTAGCGGTGCTAAGCGTTTCGGTGGAAACGCTCAGCGACTCGCCGTCGCTCGTCTTTCCGAACACTGCCGCAGCGTCGTACAGGCAAGTACCAAGCACGCTGATGTCACCATCCGTGGAATTGATGTCGCCAATGAAGATGTCGGCCTTTTTGTCGCCGAGCGCGGAATCGGCAGAAGACGCATCGACGAAGGCAACCTTAAGGCCCATACGGCTTGCAAGGGCGCGGGCAGCGTCGACTGCGTAGCCCGTGAGGTTACCATCGGCGCCCTGCATGGCCTGCGGAGCATCGGAGGTATCGAGAGCAACCGTCAGGGTACCGGGAGTGACCAGGGCATCGTCCGACACCGTAGGGGTAACGGTCTCGCGCTCGATCTGGTCAATCGTGGGTGTCGTGAACGTGGACAGTGGGTTGAACGCGCATCCGCTCAAGCCCAATACGGCAATGACCGCCGCGGTCCCAGCACCTAACCGAGCCGCGTGCATCAAGCTGCCCCTCACCATGTCCACTACCCTGCCTTCTGTGTCGTATACGATCCGTGCGTTGCGCGGAATATCGGGTTGTTCCCACCAGCTGACCTGGTATTTGACCCCACACTTGCGCACCGGGGTGTTTGCTCGGGAGGCCGCAGCCACCTTCACGACTGACCCGCTCGCCCGCGAGGCGGTATTGCCCCAAAGAAAGTAGAACGGACGGTGCGGCTTACATCTAGGACGCGCCATGATCGCGCCGCGCGCACGCGGTCGCTTACGTGGATCCCTTTGACCGCGTCTGTCTTGGACTAGGATGGACATTTCGCCCGTCCGCAACCACAGCCTGGCAGGAACGTAGCGCATTATAGCTAAGTTCAAGCTAAAGTTTAAGGTTAGGGACGTCATTCGCACCGTGAGCACAGATTTTGCAGGTCGGAGCAGACCATTCGTGCCCCCATGAAGCCCGGAGCTCCCCTACGGGGAGCTCCGGGGCACCCGTCTCAGGGTGCCGTGTGCAAAAAACGGCAAATATGAGTACTGCTACAAATTTAGTAGCAGCGTTTTTCCGCCCCACGAGCCCTTTTTGAGTTCCGCACAGCCTGCTTGGCGCCAAGATATTCCACATTCGTTTATTATCTATTCAATGAATCCAGATTTTCGGCCCAAGTTTCTTTGTTTTTGCTGCCACTAGTTTAATAACAGTACTCATATTTGCCGTTTTTTGCACAGCACATATAAACAGACCCCCTATAAAGCCATAGTTTTACGCCGGCTTGAGCCCAAAGCACGCTCGGAGCGTATTCAGCAGAGCATCTTGCCTCTTTCGACGAGCCTCTACGCGATTCTGATATCGCTTACCCATGCGCTGGTGGATGCGCCATGCGAGCGCTTCCATCGCTTCCATGACGCAGAGCATTTCGTTGTTGACCGTCGCGACCTCGATTCCCATAGTAATCAAGCCCGTGTTGCGTTTTTCATCATGGATACGTCCCTTCCGGGAGGAATGGCCCAGCTCACCGTTATATTCAAGGTCAAACCGGGCTGCTTCCTGATACGCATCGCAAACTGCATGCGGCATCCCCGAGATTGCCTGCGCGCGGTCATCGAACTCGATCTTGTAGTCGGTCTTAAAGGGACCGCAGGCAAATCCGCCATAGGAAAACGGAAGCGAAAACAGAGCGAGCATGATGCACTCCATGGGCGAGCGCAGGTTTTCTGACAGGTAGGGACACAGGCGCAGCAGCTGTTTGGCCACATTCCCCTTGCATGTCGCAAGGTAGCCTGCCAGGCGATCGGGCGTCAGCACCGGCTCGACTTCAAAGTAGCCCACGTCTGCCGGTTGGTCCTTGTCCTTTGCAAGTCTATTCGCAACAGGCGAGGTGTAAGGAGGCAGATACTTCCCGCGATCGCTCAGTGAAATCTTGGAACACAGTTCCTGGGCCAGGGCAAACGCCTGGATACAGCCGACCTCGCGGGCGACGGCAACACAAAGGGCCTCGGGAGATAGGCTGTACACCCCCGGTTCCACCTCTAGAATCGCGCCGGCAGGCAACCCGGAGCACACGGACCAGCCCACGCCAGGCATGCGGCGGCGCTGCGCCGCAGATCCCACCAGCAAGCACAGATCTTCTTGCACCTCGCCACTTTTAGCTCCAATTCGCACCAGGTCGGGAAGGTAGATATCCTCGGCCGAAGGCGATGACGTACACAGCACGCGGCGCTCCTCCTCGGGCTCAAGGTCCTTCCAGCCGATGTAGCCCATCTGCCGGCGCTCGGCTCGAATCATACGCAACGCCGAGGCGCCCGTCAGGATCACGGAAGCCGCTAACTGCTCTTTTGTCGGCTTGTTGCACCGCTTGATTGTTACCGCCACATGAATCACCCCTACCAAACGCGTGCGATAGCGAGGCCATCAACGGCCGCGGCACCGGCGCGCTTGAGTTCCGCCGAAGCCGCTGCCATCGTCGCACCTGTGGTGATAACGTCGTCGATAAGCAGCAGGCGGCGGCCCCGCACGTCCTCAACGGTCTCGTACATGCCTCGGGCGCGTTCACGGCGTTCTTCACGGCCGAGTTCACGCTGGTCGCCATGGCCGTACTTAACGAGGGCATCGAGCAACGGAACACCCGACAGCTCGCAAAATGGGCGCGCGATGGCTTCCATATGATCGAAGCCGCGTCGCCGAAACGCCGCCGCCGTCGCGGGCACAAACACCACTGCATCGGCGCCGGACAACACACCGCCGTAGCGTTCGGGCGCCGCGACCTGGGCATGTAAGGCGGTGTCGTATAGCAGCTCTGCCAGATACGGCGCCAGGCGTCGCTCGCCCGCGTCTTTGTACGCTTTAATGATCCGCGGCAGCGGATGCGCGTAAACGGCACATGCCAGGCACCGGTCGAGCGCTTCGGCCATCGCCGAAGACGTACCCTCGACCGAGCACTCGGTGCACAGCAAGTCTCCAAACGGGGCGCCGCATCGAGTGCAGCTATGCCGCGGGTCGATGAGTGCAAGCGCCGCCAAGCAGTCTTGGCAAATTAGCGCGCCGGAGCACTCGCAGCCGGCGCATCGCGTAGGCGACAACGCCTCAAGCGCCTCGTGCGCCGCCAGCTCGGCAAACGGTAGCAATTCGTCCGCAAGCGGCAGGATGCCGGCACCTTGCAGGCATCCCCACACATTCAAATGTCTCTTCACGACACAACCCTCCCTACGCTCGGTCGCAGGGAGGGTTGTTGATTCAGCGCTATGGTACCCCGACGCGTTTGGGGTCAGGCAGGTTAAATCCGTTTGCGGGCGCTATTCGCCGGTAGGCGGTTGTGGTGCAGACGAAGACGGGGTCGAACCCTCGCCACCATCTTGACGCGGCTTGCGGGAACGACGACGGCGACGGCGCTTCTGGCCCTGGTCGGCCGAACCCTCGCCACCACGATCTTCGCGCGACTCGCGTTCGTCGCGAGCAGCGCCGCGCGCGGCCTTGGCCGCCGCCCCTCCGCCATCTCCGGGGCGACGACGTGTGACCTTGACCTCGCCATCCGAGACCTGATCGGCCACGGAGGGCACCGAGGGCTTTTGCTGCGTGCCCGAGGAATGGCGACGACGCGGACGCGGGGCGCGCTCGTCATCGTTGCGCTGCTTGCCACCCTTGTCGGCAGGCGTATCGGAACCCAAACCACCCTTGGGGGCGGCACCGGCTTCGCGAGCGGCTGCGGCGCGGAAGGCGTCCTCACGCTCCTCGCTCGACAAATGGCGGCGGCGACGGCGCGTGGGGTTCATGCCACCGCCACGATTCTGCTGCTGAGGCTGCTGAGCCTCGCGCTCGCGAGGGGAATTCTTGCCTGCAGAAGCGGCCTCGCCGGCATTGCCCGAACCCGAGCGATTGCGGCGGCGACGTCCACCGGAAGCCTCCTCAGCCTCGGGTGCCTCGGCCTTGCCGCGGCCCTTACCGCGGCCGCGACCCTCGCCCTGGCTCTGACCGGCACGGATATCGGCGTCCGCATCGCGACGACGGCGCTTGGGCATCGACGTGCCGGCAAGACGGTCGGCGCTCGACAGGCCATCGCCCACGTCGACGCCGTTCTCGCGGTCGAGCTCCATGAGCGCCAGGCGCATCTCGGGCGACTCGATGCGCTCGAGCACGTCACGCGTCACGCAGTCGGGGCGGCAGTTGCAGCCCTGCTCGGCGGCCTTCTTTTTGCAGCCCTCCGAGCAGGTCATATCGGCCAGGTTGACCTTAAAGACCTTGCCGTTCTCCAAGCGCAGCACCAGCTGCTCACGCGGCGTGTCATATTCCTGAATACGCGCCTTGCCAAGCGGCGTATCGATGAGCGTCTTCTTTTTGGGCGCACGGCTCTTAAAGTCCTTGTACGCCTCAAACTCATAGCGCAGGCAGCACATCAGGCGGCCGCAAACGCCGCTGATCTTGGACGAGTTGAGCGGCAGGTCCTGCTCTTTTGCCATGCGGATCGAGACGGGCTCAAACTGTCCGCCAAAGCGCGTGCAGCAGAGCTCCTGTCCGCACTGGGCATAGCCGCCCATCAGGCGGGTCTCGTCGCTCACGCCGATCTGGCGCATGTCGACGCGAATATGCAGCGTCGAGGACAGGTCCTTGACGAGCTGACGAAAATCGACGCGCTCCTCGGCGGCAAAGTAGAACACGGCCTTCTCGCCGCCAAACAGGTACTCGACGCCGACTGGCTTCATCTCGAGGTCGAGCTCTTTGACCAGACGGCGGAAATCGACCATGGCCTCGTCACCCTGGATGGCCAGGTCGTCGGCAAGCTGCAGGTCGATGTCGCTCGCCACACGCAGCACGGGCTTGAGCGGCTGACCGATCTCGGTTCCGCGCTCGGTGGAGCAAATAGCGTAATCAGCCTCGAGGATATCCAGATCCTGCGGGTCAAACCACAGGTCGCGCGAGGCGTAGGTAAACTTAACGGGTACGACTAACGGCATTTCAGTGCCTTCCTGATATCGAACAGCATGACCTCGATGGCCAGCTGGGGAGTAACGTTTCTGGCG
>CABUVF010000097.1 GCA_902494945.1 uncultured Collinsella sp. | reverse complement strand
GTACCCTCATTGGTCACCTCGTACGACACGGCCACCTTTTCCGAATCGATCGCGTAACGAGCAACGATCTTAAACGGATACGGGTACTGCTCGAGCAACTCGGCATGGTCGGCAGAGCTCAGGCTCAGCGCGACCATGTTATCGCCCTGCTCCTCGAGCTTCCACTCCTGCTTGCGGGCAAAGCCGTGGCGGGCAAGCTTGACCTCGCGGCCGCCCATGGTCATCGCGCGGCCGTCACGAAGGCCGCCGCAAATCGGAAAGCAAATGGGTGCCTGGCCCGACCAGACCGAAGGATCGCCCTGCCACAGGTACTCGCGACCGTTGGCTTTAATCGAAGTGAACGATCCGCCAGCCGTGCTCAGTGCCACGCGAACAGAACCGTTATCAAGAACAAACTCCATAGGAGCCTTCCCTTTCTTACGCCAGCCCGCCGAGTGAATAGGGCTGATAGAAAACCGGCCCGCGCCCCCTCACAGAAACGCGAGCCGTCAACGGACTAGTAAATTACGCCGGATACCCGCTAGTCATGGTATTCGCCGCGGTCCCACTTCTCGAGGAACTCGTCAAAGAAGTGCGGGTCAGCCTGAGCCTCGGCGTCGGCCTTATTGCAGGCGTCGATCTTGGCGATCAGGGCATCGTGCTCGGGAGTCTTCTCGTAAGGCTCCTCCAGGAAGGCTAGCATAATGTCGGCCATCAGGAACTCGCCGGTAATCTTGCCGCCAAAGCCCACGATGTTGGCGTTGAGCTCGCGACGGGCGTAGAGGGCGGAGGTCATGTCGCGGACCAGGGCGCAACGGGCGCCGGGAACCTTGTTGACAGCGTTGGTGATGCCGATGCCGGTGCCGCACAGGGCCACGCCAAAGTCGGCCTTACCGCTGGCGACAGCCTCGCCCACGGCTTTGCCGTAGATGGGATAATGCGTGCGGCTGTGGCTGTAGGTGCCGCAGTCGAGCACCTGATAGCCAGCCTGCTCCAGGCGGTCAGCCAGATAGATCTTCTCGTCCGTAACGATATGGTCGCAACCGATTGCGATGGTCTTCTTCATCAGAACGTCCTTTCGTCTGAATTCACAAGGTAAGGTAGAAGTTCGAGTTCTCGGTGGCTCTCGTTAGGCCATCTTGTTGAGCATGTCGACACGAATCTGATGACGACCGCCGGCGTACTGGGCGCGCAGGAACTCACGGGCGATCTTCTTGGCGACCTCGGTACCCACAACGCCCGGGCCCATGGTGACCATGCGCGAACCGTTGTGCTCGCGGGTCATGTAGGCGGAACGCTCGTCGGAAATGTTGGCGACGACCATGCCCTTAATCTTGACGGCGGCCATATAGGAACCGACGCCGTACTTATCGAATGCAAAGCCCTGGGAGTCCTTGTGTTCCAGCAGGTCCTGGGCAACGGCAGGCGCGGAATCGACAAAGTCCGCAGCAGGGGTCTCGGAATAGTCGACGACCTCGTGACCGTCGGCGACGAGCATCTCCTTGATGGACTCCTTCATCGACATACCGTCGGCATCGGAAGCGATTACAACCCTCATGACATCCTCCTTGAGAGATACGCAGGTGCGTAGTTTCTGTTTGGAAGTGTTGAATCGCGTTCAGGTCCGGGCATCTGAATGTGCGGTTCTTCACTGTTCATGTTAATTTGAACACATTCAAACATCGACTGCAACAACTATTTGTTTATCTTTGTTCTTTTTTGAACAATTACCGTTCGCGGATAATTGTTGACCGTTTGGGCTCGGGGAAGGACCGGCCTGCCACGCGTTCAACAAACAAAAGGGCGGCCGAGAGTGCATCTCGGCCGCCCTTCGACGGTATACCCTAGTAAATACAGCTGTTTTAGCTACTCGAACTGCCCACCCTTTTTGGCGTGCTTGGACGGAGCGCTCAAAAAGCGGCCGGACAAGTAGTTCGCCGGACCGGAAATATCGATCCCCAGCAGCGTGTGCCCCAGCCACAGAAACGCTGCGAGCACCAGCAACGGGATAACGCACGAGGTCACAATCATCACGATAACGCCTTCGATCAGATTGGTCACCTGTTGCACAATCTCATCGGTCATCTGCTTGGCGCCATTGGTCACCGACGCGACAAGACCCGAGGCACCGTCGGCAAGCTGCTCAAGCACGTTCTTGGACTCTGTGGACTCGGACTTTTTCTTGCTTGTTTTGGAGCTGTCGCTATCCGCCGCACCCGCAGCGTCGGCCGCCTTTTGCTCGGCCGCCTCGATGCTCACGCGATACGTTTCGTCGACCTTTTGCGACACCCATACGCTCGCGGGCACCAGCGCCATGCCGATCACGGCAACCACCAGCACGCGCGTCGCCACGCGGCGCAGGACCGCGCTCGTGCTCCAACGCCCATGTATGCCAAGTGAGACCGCAAAGAGCACCAGTGCAAACGGAATCAGGATGCCCAGGCCAACCGACCACAAAATGGTCAGCAGATATTTCTCGAGGTAGAGCACGGCAAGCACGATCCCTAGGTTGCCCGAAAGCTGTGCGAGCTGCTCGGCGACCGGCGTTCCCGTATCGCCCGGCAGCGCCGTGATACCCGCAGACAGGGCGACGCACGAGGTCGTGAGCGCCAATACGTTACTCTTCTTTTGGTCGATGACCTCGATGGTGGAGTCCCACGTCTTGGTATCGGCAAAATGCGGGCGCGCGACAAAGCCCGACAGGAGCGCCATCACCACAAGGGCGACGATAATGCCGATCTGCAGTTTTTTGTTTGCGCACACGACGTCGGACAGGCTGGGCTGCAGCTCGGCCACCGTTGTGTGCTCCGTTATCTGAACCGTACGCCCATGGGCTATCTCATGTGCGTCCCTCTTTTGAATCGATCCGTTGTCCGGCATTGGGATACCTCCTCATTCCGGCCTGTATTGCGGATGGAAGTATACCCACCCAGCGAAAAACCGAACGGGAGGACGAAAGGAGTGTCCCAAAGTGCCGGCAGGAAAGGAACGTCCCCAAGTGCCGAGGAACGGAAAAGCCCTGCTGCGGCAGGGCTTTTGAAAGGGGACTGGTTGTGCGGGCTCGTTAGGCGAGTTTGGCCTCGAGCTCGGCGATGCGCTTGTAAGCATCGATGGTAAAGCGGGTCTGCTTCTCCAGGATCATGGTGGTCATGAGGGTGTCCTGAGCGTGAGCCATGATGAAGGTCATCTCCATCTCGCCGCCGCCGGCCTCCTGCGAAAGCAGCTTGGTCTGCGTGTCGTGAGCGCCAATGAGCGCCTCGCTGGCATCCTTGTGCAGCTGCTCGGCCTTCTCAAAATCGCCCTCGCGAGCAGCATCGAGCGCTGCAAGCAGATCGGTCTGGGCGTCACCCGCGTATGCGACGATCTCGAATCCAACCATCGAGATTTCTTCTTTGGTTGCCATATTGCGTTCCTTTCACATATGAACCAATGGAGAGCATCGCGTCCGGGCGTACGCGCTGCGCTGTGTATGACAGAAACATTAACATTCAAACAAAAAAGAACAATGCAAAACGCAATTTCGAGCTATGAACGGTCGATTTTCGCCCGTGAACGGTTTTTAAACCGTTTCGAACAATATCAAACACGATTAGCGACAACCCAAACAGGTCCACACCCTAGCGCAAATCGCGCACCGTATCGCCCTTCACGAGCACACCGGGGATCAGCATGTGCTCCACGCCAGACGCAACCCCTTCGGCGCCGGCGATCTTGTCGACCGCCCACATGCCGACGCGCTTGTTGTCAAAGCGCACGGTGGTCAGGCGACGATCGGGCACGATATCGCCCAGGCTGTCATCGACGCCCACCACGCTCACGTCATCGGGCACGCGCTTTCCGCGCGACTCGAGCCCGCGAATGCAGCCGTAGGCCATAGCGTCGTTGGAGGCATAGATGGCCGTGCAGGTCGGATCGTCCGCCAGGGCCTGACCAGCAGCATACCCGCTCTGCGCCGTCCAATCGCCACGGACGAGTCGCGGCGGCTCAATACCATGCGCACGCAGCGTCTCGCGCCAGCCCTCCTCGCGCTGCATGCCCGAAAGCGAGCGCTCGGGACACGAGATAAAGTGCACGGTCTTGTGCCCCTGCCCCAGCAAGTACTCGACAACCTGGCGCGAGCAATCGAACTGGTCGTTATCGACCGTCGAGCACAGCGGGTGCTCCAGCATGGTGACGAGCACCGTTTGCATGCCGGGCAGCGGCTCAAAGGTGCCAAAGTCCGCCGGCATGCGGTTCATAATCACGACCATGCCGTCCACCGGAAGCGCGCTCATGCGCGTTGATGCGCTCTCGAGGGTATAGGGATGCCCGTCTACCTTAGTAAGGGTGATGGCATAGCCGTGTTTATCGGCGGCGGAGGCAAAGCCCTCCATACGGTCGAGGTTGCCGGTACCGGTAATGTTGAACATGGCAACGCCGACCGTCTTGAACTTGCCGCGACGCAGCGATCGGCCGGCAAAGTTTGGGCGATAGCCAAGCTCGCGCATGGCGGCACGCACGCGCTCCTTGGTCTCGGGGCGCACGCTGGGCGAATCGTGCACGGTGCGCGAGACCGTCTGCTCCGAGACGCCCGCAAGGCGCGCCACGTCTTTGACGGATACCGATTTTTTAACAGCGTCCATGGGTCGATCTTTCTATGTCAACGATGCCATTGAGGCATCCTGCGCAGTCGTTTTGAACGTCTTCAAGTATATCCAACGCCTCCCCCACAATACGCTTACCACCTAAAACCTACCGTTCACCGACAATTCCGCTTCCCCGAACGGCTATTGTCGCCCAAATGTTAACGTTGCCATTGTGCAAACACAGAGCCACCGGGCGGCTCGAACGTTTTCGCGCAAGGAATCGACGGTCCACAGGCACAGGGGCCACCGGTTCGCACCTTTTTTGTGTCGCAAAATGGCAACGTCAACATTTTGGCAACCAATCGTCAAAAGCTACCATCGTTGCCAACCCACCGACTCTTAGGAGCTTTGCATGGAGCAACTCATCGCCACCATCGAAAAAGGCCAGCCCTTTTTCAACGCGATCGCCCGCAACAAGTACCTCAAGGCGATCCGCGACGGCTTTATCTCCGTCATCCCCATCATCATCTTCTCGTCCATCTTCTGCCTGGTAGCCTCGGTCCCCAACATCTGGGGTTTCTACTGGCCCGATGACATCAACAACGCCCTGTGGAAGTGCTACAACTACTCCATGGGCATCCTGGCCATCGCCTGTGCCGCCACCACGGCCAAGCATTTCGCCGACGCCCAGAACCGCGACCTGCCCAAGAACAACCAGATCAACTTTATCTCGTGCATGTGCGCGGCCATCATCGGCTTTTTGCTCCTTTCGAGCGACACCATCTCCTCGGACGCCGCCAGCGGCTTCAACACCACTTACCTTGGTTCCAAGGGCCTGCTGACCGCCTTCATCGCTGCGTTTGTGACCGGCATCATCTACAAGTTCTTTATCAAGCGCAACATCACCGTCAAGATGCCCGATCAGGTTCCACCCAACATCTCGCAGACCTTTAAGGACATCATCCCCTTCTCCGTCTGCATCACCGTCTTTTGGGTCTTTGACATCGTCTTCCGCGCTGCCTTTGGCTTCTGCTTTGCCCAGGGCGTCATCCAGGTGTTCCAGCCCCTGTTCACCGCTGCCGACGGCTACATCGGCCTCGCAGTGATCTACGGCGCTATGAGCCTGTTCTGGTTCGTCGGCGTCCACGGCCCCTCGATCGTCGAGCCCGCCATCGCCGCCGCCCTCGTTGCCAACATGACCGACAACCTGGCTGCATATCAGGCTGGCGAGCACGCATCCGCCGTCCTGACGCAGGGCGCTCAGTACTTCGTCGTCTGCATGGGCGGCACCGGCGCCACGCTCGTCCTGGCCTTTATGTTCTGCTTCCTGGCCAAGTCCCAGGAGATGCGTGCCGTCGGTAAGGCCGCTATCGTTCCCGTGTGCTTTGCCGTCAACGAGCCGCTGCTGTTCGCCGCACCCATCGTGCTCAACCCCGTCTTCTTTGTCCCGTTTGTCTTTGCCCCGATCGCCAACGTCTGGATCCTTAAGGTCTTTATCGACTTCCTGGGCATGAACGGCTTTATGTACACCCTGCCTTGGACCGTCCCCGGCCCCATCGGCACCGTCATGGGCCTGGGCTTCCAGCCGCTCGCCTTTGTGATGCTCGCCATCATCCTGGTCGTCGACTTTGCCCTGTACTACCCGTTCTTCCGTGCCTATGACGCCCAAAAGTGCGCCGAGGAGGCCGAGATTTCCCAGGAGGAGCTCGCTGCCAAGAACGCCGAGAAGGCCGCCAAGCTCAACGACGCCTTCCAGGGCAAGGCCGACGCCAAGAGCGTTGCCGCCGGCGCCGCTGCCGAGGCCGTGAAGACCGATGCCGCTCCCACCGCTGCCACCGCCGAGGCTACGGCCGCCAGCGACCTCAACGGCAAGCGCGTACTCGTGCTCTGCCAGGGCGGCGGCACTTCGGGCCTGCTCGCCAACGCGCTGGCCAAGGCTGCCAAGGAACGCGGCATCGATCTTGAGACCGCTGCCGATGCCTATGGCAACCACGTGGACATGCTCCCCGACTTTGACTTGGTCGTCCTGGCTCCGCAGGCCGCCAGCTACCTGGCCGACCTGCAGAAGGACTGCGAGCGCGTGGGCAACAAGTGCGTCGCCTGCCGCGGTAAGCAGTACATCGAGCTTTCCCAGAGCGGCGACAAGTCTCTCGCCTTCGTAAGCGAGCAGCTGTCGAAGTAAGTAGCACCCAGGGCCAGCCGAACATCCAAAACCGGCTGGCCCTTCGATTTAAACGATTGGATCATCATGTCCGTTAACCCTGCCAGCGTCACCAATCCGCCCGCGCAGTTTCCCGAGGACTTTGTCTTTGGCGGTGCCACCGCTGCCTACCAGGTAGAAGGCGAGACCCGCACCCACGGTAAGGGCAAGGTCGCCTGGGACGACTTCCTGGAGGCCCAGGGCCGCTTCTCCCCCGATCCCGCCTCCGACTTCTACAACCAGTACCCTGTCGACCTTGAGCTGTGCGAGGAGTTTGGCATCAACGGCATTCGCCTCTCCATCGCCTGGAGCCGCATCTTCCCCGAGGGCACCGGCAAGGTAAACCCCGAGGGCGTGCAGTTCTACCACGATCTCTTTGCCGAGTGCCACAAGCACCATGTTGAGCCGTTTGTCACGCTGCATCACTTTGACACGCCGCTGCCCCTCTTTGAGAAGGGCGACTTCCTCAACCGCGAGACCATCGACGCCTTTGTGGACTTTGCCACCTTCTGCTTTAAGGAGTACGCCGACCAGGTGACCTATTGGTTCACCTTTAACGAGATCTGGGCCGACGCCTCCAACACCTACATCGAGGGCACCTTCCCCGGTGGCGTCAAGGCGCATCTGGCCGAGGCTTTCCAGTGCGAGCACAACATGATGCTCGCCCACGCCAAGGCAGTACTGGCCTTCCACAACGGCGGCTTTAAGGGCAAGATCGGCGTCATTCAGTCGCTGGAGTTTAAGTACCCGCTCGATGAGAACGACTTTGGCGACATCAAGGCCGCCAACAACGAGCACGTGCTGCAGAACCAGTTTTTGCTCGACGCCACCTTCCGCGGCGACTACGCGCCCGACACGCTCGAGGTCGCCAACCGTCTGGCTGCCGTCTCCGGCGGCATCATCGAGATCCTGGACGAGGACCTCGAGATCATGCGCGAGGCAGCGCTCTACAACGACTACCTGGGTGTCAACAACTACCAGTGCCGCTTCCTCAAGGCATACGACGGCGAGAACGACCTGCACCACAACGGTACGGGCGAGAAGGGCACTGGCCGCTGGCGCGTTAAGGGTATTGGCGAGCATGTGAACAAGCCTGGCATCCCCACCACCGACTGGGACTGGATCATCTATCCCGAGGGCCTGTTCGACCTGCTCGTCTACATTAAACAGCGCTACCCCAACTACAAGCAGATCTTTATCACCGAAAACGGCATGGGCTACAAGGATCCCTACAAGGACGGCTTTGTGGACGACCAGCCGCGCATCGACTACATCGAGCAGCACCT
>CABUVF010000096.1 GCA_902494945.1 uncultured Collinsella sp. | reverse complement strand
GCAGTCGCTCGCGCTGGCGCTGCTCCAGATGCGCCTCGGATATGACGGTCGGCATGCCGGACAGCTCGACGAGGCTTGCCTGGATTCGCTTAAGGTCGGGGAGTCCCGCGTGCCATGACATCCGCATGATCAAAAAGGATGCACGGCGGTAGTTTGCCTGCATCACCGTGATGGCGGGGCGCAGAGTGGGATGGATTTTGTCCCGTTCGGGCCAAAGGTCAGCAGTGATCTCGAGGCCCAGGGTCTCCCATAGGTAATCAAGCTCTTCGTCCATGGCGCCTCGATATCCGTGCAATGATGACGGTTCGATTGTGCCATCAGCCGTGAGTGCTGCATTGTTGTAATCTACCAGCGGTAGATGCGGGATGTTTTACGGGCTTTGGCGCCGTACGTGTCGCTGGCGCTTCACAGGTCCTTCACGTGTCGGCCGTATTTGACTGAATTTCAAAAAAGTCAAAATTGGGGCTTGCGTCACGGCCGGACTTCCCGTATATTTCTTTCTTGCGCAAAGGCACAGCCGAGCGCAGCGATGCAGTCATTGGGATGTCGTCTAATGGCAGGACAGCGGATTCTGGTTCCGTCAATGGGGGTTCGACTCCCTCCATCCCAGCCATTGCATTTGCTACATATGGCCCGTTCGTCTAGCGGTTTAGGACGCCGCCCTCTCAAGGCGGAGATCACCAGTTCGAATCTGGTACGGGCTACCAAAATTGAACGCCCGGGCCTCGTAAGAGACCCGGGTTTTGTGTATTGACCGATATTTAAGGCGCGCGTTGAGTCTGCCGCCCGGACCGAGGAGTTGTCATGGACCTGCCTATCAGCTTGGAAGACATCACGTATGCCGAGAACTATCTGGCGCAGGGCGACCTGGCCACGGCGACGCCGCTGCTGGAGCGTCTGGTTGAGCTCGCCGAGGAGTATATCGATGCCGAGTGCAAGACGGAGGAGAAGCGCCAATACTTTAGCTTCGATAGCAAGTTTGAGCGCTTGGCCTATCGCCGCGTGGAAAAGGATCCGCGCGAGCTCGTGCAGGTCGAGGTGCCCTTTGATCGCCTGTATTCCGACATGGCGTATGCCTACATTCGCCAGCAGGATTATGTGAGTGCTCGTAACGCCTTGATGCAGGCCGTGCGCTGGGACCCCATGAACTGCAACTACCGCCTGGATCTGGCCGAGCTGTTCCGTGCGCTCGAGGACAAGCAGGAATGGGCATCGCTCTCGTTCTCGGTGCTAGAGCGTGCGAGCGACGGCAAGTGTGCCGCCCGCGCCTATGCCAACTTGGGCCATTATTTCCTTGAGCCCGAGACCGAGAACGTCTCGGCGGCCGTGGGTTGCGCGCGTCTGGCGCTGCGCTTGGCCCCTGGCGATGCGCATACGACGCGCCTGCTCAACAAGATCCATACTGCCTATCCGGATGCCGCCGATGAGAGCGACGACCACGTGATGGGCGAGCTGAGCCTGCAAGGCGTGCCGACCTCGCCTTCGGCCGAGATTGCCATCTGCCTGATTATGTGCGCGACCGATGCTGCAAGCGACGGCGACAAGCAGGAGGCGACGCGCCTGACGGTGCGTGCTCGCGACTTGGTGGGCGAGGAGGCCTGCGCGGCGATTATCAAACTGGTGCGCGAGAGCGACGCCGAGCTCAATGCTGAGCGCAAGGCAAAGCGCGACGCCGCGGGCTCAAACGCCGATGGCGCCAAGGAGGCCGGCGATGCCCAGTAAGCGCGAGCGCAAGCTCATCTCCAAGAATCGCTCGGCACACCACGAGTACTTTATCGATGAGACCTTTGAGTGCGGCATTGAGCTGAGTGGCACCGAGGTCAAGTCGATTCGCGAGCGCGCGTGCCAGATCACCGACACCTTTGCACTGATCCGTGGCGGCGAGTGCTGGCTCGTGGGTCTGCATATTCACCCTTATAGCCATGGTGGCGTGTGGAACCGCGACCCTGATCGCCGTCGTCGTCTGCTGCTGCACCGCAAGGAGATTGACTTTCTCGACGGCAAACTTCGTAACCGTGGTTATGCGCTGGTACCGTTGGAGCTCTACTTTAATACCGACGGCCGCGTAAAGCTGCTGCTGGGCCTAGGCCGCGGCAAGAAGCTTTACGACAAGCGCGAGGATATGGCCAAGCGCGATGTTCAACGCGAGATTGACCGCGCACTTAAGGAGCGTAATCGCTAGGCGCTCTGTGTAAGTTGCGGTGGAATACGGACTGTTTTGCCTGTTTGAGGGGCTATTCAGTCCCTATTTCACCGCAACTGCGGGCGTCTCATCTTGCTTATACTGTTTTGACACATATGTCTCAAAGGCGGCGTCCGTTATGGGCGCCGCTTTTTTTGTGGGTACATACATCCATGAGGTTCCAACCCGGGTTAGGGGAGTGATTGTTATGGACAAAACTGCGTTCTTTACCATGCCGAGCGGTCTGTACGTGGTGAGCGCCGCGGCAGACGGGCTGCGCGCCGGCTGCGTCATCAACACTGCGGTGCAGGTGACGTCCATGCCGCCGCGCATTTCGGTTGCCGTGAACAAGGACAACGTCACCTCGGGCGTCATCGCTTCGGCCAAAGCGTTCGCGCTGACCGTGATCGATCAGACGGCCGATATGCTCTATATCGGTAACTTTGGGTTCCGCACCAGCAGCGACTATGACAAGTTTGCCAAGTACGAGACTCGCGAGACTGCTCTCGGCATGCCTTATGTGCCCGAGCATGCGGCGGCGCTGTTTAGCTGCCGTTTGATCGACACTGTGGATGTGGGCACGCATCTACTGTTTATCGGCGAGGTCGAGGATGCCGAGCGCCTAAGCGACGAGACGCCGCTCACCTACGATTACTACCATAAGGTCCTGAAGGGCAAGACGCCTCCGAAGGCGTCCTCGTATCAAGGCTAGAAATGTTTTAAAAATACTTGCATTATATTATTGAGAATCTATACTGATAAATGAAGTACATCACCAGTCGCGTTCGAGAGGAGAACATCATGGCTGAGGAGAAGAAGACGTATAAGTTCGTGTGCGTCGTTTGCGGTTACGAGGTTGAGGTCGATACGCCCGAGCTGCCCGAGGATTATGTGTGCCCGGTGTGCGGCGTCGGTCCCGATCAGTTTGAGCTCGTCGAGGAGTAGCTCGCAGACACACGGCGAAAGCCGAACATAGCTCTGTCCAAGGGCCCCGGTCGAATTCTCGGCCGGGGCCCTTTTCCTCCGTCGCCAAGGGATCACGGTTGCTGTTGACCGATCCTGTCTGTTGTGAGTCCGGCCGACCGTTTGTCTCAATCTGTAACATCTAGCAGTGAAAACGGGGTCTACGTGTTACAGATTGAGACAAACGGAGCTGTCCCTCGGAATGATCTTGATCTGTAACATCTAGACATTAAAAGCGGGTCTAGATGTTACAGATCGAGACGTTTGACTGGGTAAGTGCCCCGCCCCATTACATCCCTGTCAACAACACGATATCGAGAATCGTCACGATGGCACCGATCCCTACAAGCAGCGTGTTGAGCGGGCGCGAATTGGCGTATTTGCCCATGACGCGGCGTGAACTGGTGAGTCGTATGAGCACAAAGACCGTAATCGGCAGCTGAAGCGACAGCAGTGCCTGACTCCAGATGAGACCTTCAAAGGGATTTGGAACGACCAGGCACGCCGCCACTGCTCCGGCGAAACAGGCCGCCACCCCGACCGAGGAATGTCGGTCGTGGATGTCGTATTCCTCGTCGAACATGCCCGCAGTGATGGTTCCCGCCGCCATGCCCGCTGTCACGCTGCTCGAGAGGCCCGCAAACAGTAGCGCCACGGCAAAGATGGTCGCGCTTGCCGGGCCCAGAATGGGGGAGAGCGTGGCCGCTGCGACGGCGAGGTCGTCTACGACAATGCCGTGCGCAAAGAAGGTCGTTGCGGCCAGGATGACCATTGCCGAGTTGATTGCCCAGCCCACGCCCATCGAAAAGAGCGTGTCGAAGAGCTCGTAGCGCAGGCGTTCTTCGATAACTTGCTCGCCTTGGCCTTCGAAGTGCATGGATTGGATGACCTCGGAGTGCAGAAAAAGGTTGTGGGGCATAACGACCGCACCCAGGACACTCACGATAATCGCGGCAGAGCCAGTGGGCATACTGGGCGTGATCCAGCTTGCGGCGGCCTGCGGCCAGTCGACCTTGACCAGCGCAAGCTCGGCCAAAAACGAGAGTCCTACCACGCCGACGAAGGCGATGATCCATCGCTCGGCGCGCTTGTAGGAGCTCGTCATGAGCATCGCCATCGATACTGCCGCCACGATGACGCAGCCCGCGCGCACGGGCAGCCCAAAGAGCATTTGAAGGGCAATCGCGCCGCCCAGGACTTCGGCCATGGCGGTGGCGATGGTCGCGAGATAGGCGCTGCCGAGCACCGCGCGTCCCACGATGCGGGGGAGAAAGCGGGTCGTGGCCTCGGCAAGACAGGCGCCCGTGGCGATACCCAAGTGTGCCGCGTTGTGCTGCAGCACAATGAGCATAATCGTGGACAGCGTGACGATCCACAGCAGCGCGTAGCCAAACTGCGAGCCCGCGGCCATGTTGGAGGCCCAGTTGCCCGGGTCGATAAAGCCGACGGTTACGAGCAGTCCGGGGCCGATGTGCCGCGCAATGTCGAGCCCGCCATGACCGCCAGTGCGCGGGGAGCCAAAGTGTTGTTTGAGATGGTTGAGCATGGTGCGCTCCTGTGTATGGGCGGCGTGACGTCGCATCTGGGCCGTGCGGCGCCACGCGTCGGTTTTGGGTTGGGGCTACTTGTGTGCTTTGCCCTGATTGGCCACGGCGTCGATCTTGGCGGCGATGGTCGCCGGGTCGCCGATGTAGCGCTTGTCGAGGACGTTGAAATCGGTGTCGAAGGTGTAGACGAGCGGCACGCCGGTGGGGATGTTGACCTTGAGGATCTCCTCGGGCGTGAGGTGCTCGAGCTTCATGACGAGTGAGCGCAGGGAGTTGCCGTGTGCGGCGATGAGTACGCGCTTGCCGGCGAGCATCTGGGGGCGGATCTCGTCTTCGAAATAAGGCCAGGCGCGGGCGATCGTGTCCTTGAGGCACTCGGTATAGGGCAGCTGATCGGGCGCGACATCACGGTATTGCTCCTGGGTGTGGGGATCGCGCGCGTCGTTCGGCTCGAGTGCCGGCGGGCAGATATCGAAGGAGCGGCGCCAGATGAGCACCTGCTCGTCGCCGTGCTCCGCTGCGGCATCGGCCTTGTTGAGACCCTGCAACGCTCCGTAGTGGCGCTCGTTGAGCTTCCAGGATTTGATGACGGGCAACCACTCGCGATCCATTTGGCCGAGCACGATGTCGAGGGTGTGAATTGCGCGCTTGAGACGCGAGGTGTAGCAGACGTCGAAGTCGAAGCCCGCTTCTTTGAGGGCTCGACCGCCTGCTGCGGCTTCTTCGCGGCCCGTGTCGGTGAGCTCAACATCGGTCCAGCCGGTGAACAGGTTGAGCTTGTTCCACTCGGACTCTCCGTGACGGATGAGGACGAGTTGCATCGTCTGCTGGTCTGCTTGGTGCGCCATAGGGGCCTCCTTGATCTGGCACGGTGTGCGTGCCGTTTGCTTGACGCCGCAAAGGATACCCGTTTTAAGCTTAAAAGTTAACCAAGACTAACAAAATTGTTGTATTTGAATGGGATGGTGAAAGGGGGCTGCCGAAATGTCTCGATCTGTAACAGTTTGCCGCCAAAACCGACCCTTCGTGTTACAGATCGAGACAAACCAAAACCGTCCCGCAGAAAATCTCAATCTGTAACATCTAGGCGCCAAAATCGGTTCCTCCTGTTACAGATTGAGATGTTTGAAGCGGTGAGCTTACAAGCCGAACTTGGGCGCCTTGTTGCCGCCCTTGAGGTCGGCGGTGCCCACTCGTAAGGTGTGCGTTACGCGATTGTTTCGAAACGGGCGGGAAACACAACGATGCCCTGATGCTCCTACTATGCCTATTCAACTGACTGTCTAAATATCTAGGGGAGGATCGCGATGCAGGCAGATTCCGCTCAACAGCAGGGCCTTTATCGCCCCGAATTCGACCACGATGCATGTGGCATCGGCGCACTTGCCGATATCAACGGTGAGCGCCATCACCAGATTCTGGACGACGCGCTGTCCATTCTGGTCAACTTGGAGCACCGCGGCGGCACGGGACTCGAGAAGAACACCGGCGACGGTGCCGGTATCCTGTTCCAGGTTCCGCATCACTTTTTTCGCAAAGAGGCTAAAAAGTGCGGCCAGATTCTGCCGGCAGAGGGCGACTATGGCGTGGCCATGCTGTTCTTTCCGCAGGACGACAAGGGCGTAGAGGATGCCCGTCGCGTGTTTGAGGAGGGCTGCGCCGAGGCCGGCGTGCCGCTGCTCTTTTGGCGCGAGGTGCCCGTCGACCCGCACGACCTGGGCGAGACGGCACGCGCCTGCATGCCCACCATTCTGCAAGCCTTTCTGGGCCGCCCCGACGATACGCCGGCGGGTGACGCCTTCGAGCGCCGCCTGTACGTGTGCCGTCGCACTATCGAGAAGAAGGCCGATGCCGAGTTTGCCCTGCGCGACAAGATCTTCTACGTCTGCTCCATGAGCTCGCGCACTATCGTGTACAAGGGCATGCTCGTCGCCACGCAGATGCGCCGCTTCTTCATCGATCTCAACGACGCCGCTGTCAAGACGGCCGTTGCGCTCGTCCACTCGCGCTACTCCACCAACACCACGCCCAGCTGGGAGCGTGCGCACCCCAACCGTTTTATCATCCACAACGGCGAGATCAACACCCTCAAGGGCAACGTCAACTGGATTCGCGCCCGCGAGCCCAACCTGTACAGCCCCGTGCTGCAGCACGATCTTGAGCGCGTGATGCCCATCATCAACCGCGAGGGTTCCGACTCGGCGATTTTGGACAACGTGCTCGAGTTTTTGGTTATGAACGGTCGCCCGCTTACGCGCGCTGCGTCCATGCTGCTGCCTGAGCCGTGGGACCACAACGACAGTCTGAGCGAGGAGCGCCGCGCCTACGACGCCTACCAGTCCATGCTCATGGAGCCCTGGGACGGCCCGGCGGCCATCGCCTTTACCGACGGTCGCACGCTGGGCGCCGCCCTCGACCGCAACGGCTTGCGCCCCGCCCGCTACTACGTGACGCGCGATGGCCGCTTTATGCTGGCAAGCGAAGTGGGCACCATCGAGGTGCGCCCCGAGAACATCCTGACGAGCGGCTGCCTGGGACCGGGCCAGATGCTCGAGGTCGATTTTGCCCGCGGCCGCGTGATCTACAACGACGAGCTGCGCGCCCGCTATGCCAAGGAGAAGCCCTACCACGACTGGATTGCCGAGGAGACGCTGGCCGTCGACGCGCTCGATGAGTCCGCCGCGCCCGCGCCCGCCGAGGACGCCGAGGTGCCCGCCGCCGTGCGTATGGCCAAGCTCGGCTACCACTGGGATGACGTCGACGAGGTCGTGCGTCCCATGGCCCAGCAGGGCAAGGCCCCACTCGCCTCGATGGGCATCGACGCACCGCTGGCCTGCCTGTCCAAGAAGACGCGTTCGTTCTTTGACTACTTCTATCAGCTGTTCGCTCAGGTCACGAATCCTCCGATCGATGCCCTGCGTGAGCATATGGTAACTTCGACCACGCTCTACCTGGGCAACCACGGCAACCTGCTTGAGGATTCCCGTACGGCCTGCCAGCTGGTGCGCCTGGAGCGTCCGCTGCTGAGCGAGGAGGAGTTTGACCGCATCTGCGCCATCGACCGCGTGGGCTTTAAGACCCGCCGCTTCCGTGCCGTCTACCGCCGCGATGCCGGCGAGGGCGCGCTGCAGGCTGGGCTCAAGCAGCTTGCCGAGGACGTCGAGGCTGCGGTCCGCGATGGCGTGAACATCGTGGTGCTGAGCGACCGTGCTGCGGCGGGCGAGGTCCCTGTGCCGTCACTGCTCGCCGTGGGATGCGTGCACAACCACCTGATCCGCGCCGGCGTGCGTACCTTTGCCGACATCGTGGTGGAGTGTGGCGACGCCGTGTCCCCGCACGACTTTGCGGCGCTGGTGGGCTACTCCGCGAGCGG
>CABUVF010000095.1 GCA_902494945.1 uncultured Collinsella sp. | reverse complement strand
GCCGAAGACGAGGAGTAACAGATTATGGCGCACGATGTAGTCCTGATTCCCGGTGACGGTATCGGTCCCGAGATTACGCAGGCCATGCGCCGCGTGGTCGAGGCCACCGGTGTCCAGATCAACTGGAACGTCCAGGAGGCCGGCGCCGGCGTCATGGACGAGTTTGGCACGCCGCTGCCCCAGCACGTGCTCGATGCGGTCGCCGAGACCAAGGTTGCCATCAAGGGCCCCATCACCACACCGGTCGGCACGGGCTTCCGCAGCGTCAACGTGGCCCTGCGCAAGCATTTCGACCTGTACGCCTGCGTGCGCCCTTGCCTGTCGCAGCCGGGCGACGGCTCGCGTTTCCGCGACGTCGACCTGGTTATCGTGCGCGAGAACACTGAGGACCTCTACGCCGGCATCGAGTTCGATGAGGGCGCTGCCGAGGTCGAGGAGCTCTCGCAGCTCGTCGAGCGCTCGGGCCAGAAGACCTTCGCCGCTGATTCCGCCATCTCAATCAAGCCCATCTCCATCGCCAAGAGCCGCCGTATTGTGGAGTACGCCTTTGAGTACGCCCGCCGCTGCGGCCGCAAGAAGGTAACGGCCGTGCACAAGGCCAACATCATGAAGGCGACCGACGGCCTGTTCCTGCGCGTTGCGCGCGAGGTGGCCGCTAACTATCCCGATATTGAGTTCAACGACAAGATCGTCGACGCCACCTGCATGGGTCTGGTCCAGAACCCCAATGACTTCGATGTCCTGGTGCTGCCCAATCTGTACGGCGACATCGTCAGCGACCTGTGCGCTGGTCTGGTGGGCGGCTTAGGCATGGCTCCGGGTTCCAACATCGGTGCCGACTGCGCCATCTTTGAGGCTACGCACGGCTCCGCGCCCGATATCGCCGGTCAGGATATCGCCAACCCCACGGCTGAGATCCTCTCTGCTGCGATGATGCTCGACCACCTGGGCGAAAACGACGCGGCCAATCGCATTCGTGCCGCCGTTTCTGCCACGCTCGACGAGGGCGAGCAAGTTACCGGCGACGTGCGTCGTGCTCAGACCGGCTCCGTTGAGGGCGCTGTGGGCACGCAGGCCTTTGCCGATGCCGTTATCGCGCACCTGGCCTAAGGTATGCACGCTGCAAACGCCTAAATAGTACTTAAGTGTTTGCGTATAACCTAAGAATCAATACGCCCGGCGCCTCGTCGGGCGTATTCTATTGAGGACTATGTTTCCTAACAAGGAGTAACTGATATGGGTCTGATTCAAAAGAAGGACGAGAAGGACGAGATCGACGGCATCCAGATCATCGAGCGCGGCGAAGGCCCCGACGGTGACGAGGACGAGAAGATCGACCTGGTCGCCGGCACGTCTGCCGAGCACATTGCCGCCGGCACGACGGCCGAGGAGGAGGATGCTCGCCTGGAGGCAAAGATCGCCGCGGACGCCGCCGACGAGAACCTCATGCCCGAGGAGCAGGACGAGGACGACTCCGATGCGGACGACCATGCATCCAAGCACAAGAAGACGATGATTGCCGCCTTTGTGGTCGCCATCGTGATTGCTGCGGTGGTCGGCTTCTTTATTGGCAACGGTGGTTTTGGCGGCAAGGGCGTCGGCTCGGCGACCCTCACCGAGGACCAGCTCGATTCGACCGTGGCAAGCTATAGCTACAACGGCAAGAAGAGCGACATCACCGCGCGTGAGGCCATCGAGAGCCAGTATAGCCTCGACACCGTCAAGGACGACGACGGCAACTATACCGCTCCGTCTGCCGACGTCATCCTGTCCTACGTGCGCAACAAGATCCTGCTCGATGCTGCCGAGGACGAGGGCATCACCGTCTCTTCTAAGGAGATGAAGCAGTACGCCGAGGAGTCCATCGGCACCTCCGACTACAAGACCATGGCCACGCAGTACGGCGTGTCCAAGGACCAGGCCAAGCAGATCGTCCGTCAGTCCGCGACGCTGCAGAAGCTCTACAAGAAGAAGGTGGGCGATAGCTCCGCAAGCATGCCGACCGCCCCGACCGAGCCTGCTGACGGCAACGAGGAGACCGCGAGCAAGGATTACGCCGATTACATCATCAACCTTGCCGGTGACGAGTGGGATAGCGAGAAGGGCACCTGGAAGGACGCCGATAGCACCTACGCTAAGGCCTTTGCCGACGATGCCTTTACTGCCGATAGCGCTACCTATAAGCAGGCCATGACCGCCTATTACACCGCCTATCAGCAGTACTCCTCGCAGGCTTCGAGCGCCAGCTCCAAGTGGACCGAGTATGCTAACGGCCTCTATGCCAAGGCCAACATCAGCATCTACGGCCTGTTTGCGTAAAGATTGCCTGAGCTTTCGAGCGCGAAGTCGAAATATCTGATTGAGCCCGCTAGAACGAACACCGTTCTAGCGGGCTTTTTGCATTGTGGAGCTGTCATTTGAGATTGGAAGGTTAGATTGCACGATCGCGCAAGTGCTTCATCGGGTCTCCCTAATTCATATGGAAAAAGAGCTGCAAACGATTGGAAATAACCGGTGAACGGTCGAAAACTACCGTTCACCGATAATTTCTAAACTGGTTCTAACTGGTATTAAGTCAAAAAGACCAATTCACAAATCTTCACAATGACCTGCAATTTTTCTTTACGCTATTTTTAGCCGCCCTGCGTTGTATTGACACGAAAAGAGTTCCGATCTTTTGCCAAAGCATTTCGAAATGGTTTCAAAACTGCAGGTAGAAGTGTTAACGAGCGGTAAACGGTCGATTTTTTACCGTGAACGGTGCAAAAACGTTTTACTGTATGAATCAACGAAAGCAACCTCTTCTGTGGTGATATAGTGACAACAACACGTCACGTGGTTACTACCAGTTGAGAAACCACTGGTCTTTAAAGAACGCTTTCCAAGAAGCTTTAAGGGCACTCGCCCGCTGGCTTCCGAACATCATCGGACTCAGATCGTACACACCTTCGGAAGGGAAATTTGAATGGTTGGCTTTATTCTTACCGGTCATGGACAGTTCGCACCCGGCCTTGCAAGCGCTATCGCTATGGTTGCCGGCGACCAGCCCGCTTTTACCGTCGTTCCTTTCGAGGGCGACCAGGCTGCTTCCTACGGTGAGGATCTCCGCGCCGCTATTACCGCCATGCGCGAGGAGTGCGATGGCGTGCTCGTCTTTACCGACCTGCTTGGCGGCACCCCGTTCAACCAGGCAATGATGATTGCCCAGGATGTCGACAACGTCGAGATTCTGACCGGTACTAACCTCCCTATGGTTATTGAGCTCCTGTTCCTCCGCGGCAATGCCACGCTCGCCGAGCTTGGCGAGCAGGCCGTGACCGTTGGCCAGACGGGCATCACCGCCCAGACGGTCGCCTCTGTTGCTGGTGCCGAGGAAGAGGATATCTTCGGCGACGAGGACGGCATCTAATGGCCGATTTCGGAGCCAGCGTCCTGAGCTCCTCGGTCGCTCTTTTGGGCCTGCTTGTCATCATGGGCTTGATTTACACCATCTGGTCGCAAATCAACATGAAGAAGAAGCAGAAGTACTTCAAGGAGCTGCACACCGAGCTCAAGCCGGGGCAGGAGGTTCTTTTCGCCGGCGGTATCTACGGAACCGTCAAAGGCATCGAAGGCGAGAAGGTCCAGATTAAAGTTCGATCCGGTGCCGTCGTAGATGTTTCGCGTTACGCGATTCAGGAGATCAAGTAACTGTCGTCAGCAATCAACGAAAGGAAGCTGATCAACATGGCAGAACCCAACATTCTTCTTACCCGCATCGATAACCGACTGGTTCATGGTCAGGTTGCCACCCAGTGGAACTCCACCCTGGGCTCCAACCTCATCCTCGTCGCCAACGACGATGTGTCGACCAACACCATGCGCCAGAACCTCATGAAGATGGCCGCTCCCGCCGGCGTCGCTACGCGTTTCTTCTCCCTGCAGAAGACCATCGACGTCATCGGCAAGGCGAGCCCGCGCCAGAAGATCTTCATCGTGGCCGAAACACCGGAAGACGTGCTTACGCTCGTCAAGGGCGGTGTGCCTATAAAGAAGGTAAACATCGGCAACATGCACATGTCGGAAGGAAAGCGCCAAGTCGCCACCTCCGTCGCAGTTAACGACGAGGATGTCGCTGCGTTTAAAGAGCTGCAGGAATTGGGGGTGGAGTTGGAGATCAGGCGCGTTCCGAGCACGCCTGTTGAGGACACGAGCAAGCTCTTCTCGTAATCCTCGTGATCCACGTTGTCAGGAGTGAAACCCTGACACTCTGTACGTGAAATCCAAAGTGCGTACATACATTTTGAAAGGAGGAGCAAGATGGAATACTCGATCATCCAGGTCGCTCTGGTCTTCATCGTCACGTTCGTCGCGGCAATCGACCAGTTCAACTTCCTCGAGTCTCTCTATCAGCCCATCGTCACCGGCGCCGTCATCGGTCTTATCCTTGGCGACCTCAACACCGGTCTTCTCGTGGGTGGTACTTATCAGCTCATGACGATCGGCAACATGCCGATCGGAGGCGCTCAGCCGCCTAACGCCGTCATCGGCGGCATCATGGCAGCCATTCTCGCTATCGCTACGGGCCTCGAGCCCAACGCGGCAGTCGGCCTTGCCATTCCGTTCGCTCTGCTTGGTCAGCTCGGCGTTACCCTGGTCTTCACGCTTATGTCGCCGCTCATGTCCTCTGCGGACAACATGGCTCACAACGCTGACACCAAGGGTATCGAGCGTCTGAACTACTTCGCCATGGCTCTGCTCGGCCTGATCTTCGCCGTCGTCGTCACCCTGTTCTTCATCGCTGGCGCCACCATCGGTCAGACCATCGCTTCCGCCATCCCGACTTGGCTGCAGACCGGTCTTTCCGCTGCAGGCGGCATGATGCGCTTCGTCGGCTTCGCCGTCCTGCTCAAGGTTATGATGAACCGCGATATGTGGGGCTTCTTCCTCATGGGCTTTGGCCTCGCGCTCATCACCGTTGCCAACGATTCTCTGGCAACCCCTGCCCTGCTCATCCTCGCTCTCATCGGCTTCGGCATTGCTTTCTGGGACTTCCAGCAGCAGACCGAGCTGAAGGGTGCAGCTGTTTCTGACGGAGGTGACTTCGAAGATGGCATCTAATGAGTATGTGATCCCGGAGCACTACGAGGATCTCACTCCTGCTCCGCAGCTCGACCAGAAGACCCTCAACAAGATGGCTTGGCGCTCCTGCTTCCTGCAGGCATCGTTCAACTACGAGCGCATGCAGGCCGCTGGCTGGCTTTACTCCATCATCCCCGGTCTGGAGAAGATCCACACCAACAAGAACGACCTCGCGGCTTCCATGAGCCACAACCTGGAGTTCTTCAACACTCACCCGTTCCTCGTCACCTTTGTTATGGGTATCGTGCTTTCGCTCGAGCAGAACAAGGTTGACATCCCCACGATCCGCGCCGTCCGCGTCGCCGCAATGGGCCCGCTCGGTGGTATCGGTGACGCCCTGTTCTGGCTGACGCTCGTGCCTATCACGGCCGGCATCACCTCCAACATGGCCATCAACGGCAACGCCGCTGCGCCGATCATCTTCCTGGTGATCTTCAACGTCGTCCAGTTCGCTCTGCGCTTCTGGCTCATGAACTGGTCCTACAAGCTTGGCACCAGCGCTATTGACGCTCTGACTGCCAACATGCAGGCCTTCACGCGTGCCGCTTCCATTATGGGCGTCTTCGTCGTCGGTTGCCTGGTCGTCACCATGGGTGGCACCCAGATCAACCTCCAGATCCCCAACGGCACCACCCGTGGCCTCTCCGCTACTACCGTGATCGTCTCCGAGAAGGAGGCCGAGAACTTCACCGGTATGGAGGGCATCGATACCGAGACCGCTGAGGCCGGTACCATCGCCATGACCGATGAGGACGGCAACGCCCTCACCGCTTCCGATGCCGACGGCAACGCTGTCGAGTGCGGCGTCACCGATCTGGGTAACGGCATGGAGTCCGTGACCTACGGCACCGTTACCGAGGATCCGGTCAACTTCTCTGTTGCCGACACCCTCAACACCATCGTCCCCAAGCTCGTCCCGCTTATGCTTACGCTGCTGCTTTACTACATGTTCGCTAAGCACAGCTGGACCCCGACCAAGGGCATTCTGCTGCTCTTCGTCCTCGGCATCCTGGGCGCTGGCCCGCTTGGTCTCTGGCCGAGCATCTGGTAAGGCTCTAGCTTGAGGGGTGTGTCCCTACGCGGCTCACACCCCGACCCCTTAAGCCATGTGTATGTTAAAAGCCGCGTGCTCGAATGAGCGCGCGGCTTTTGTTTTCTTGATGAGTCGGGTGTTGCAGACAGATAATGCTTAACACCCTAGGTAGTTAGCCGAATTCGAGCAAAAGGGAGGATAGGATGGCGATCGGAGCGCGTAAGCAACCGCTGTACGATCAGCTGGTCGATATTCTGACCGAAAAGATTGACCATGAATATCGCGCCGGTGACATGATTCCTTCCGAGCGCGAACTTTCGGAGCGCTATGGTCTCTCGCGCACTACGGTACGCCTGGCTCTGCAGGAACTGGAGCGTTTAGGACTGGTGGTTCGGCAGCACGGTCGCGGTACCTTTGTGACCGACCGTTCGGCAAAAGCAACCAATCTTATGCAGTCCTACAGCTTTACCGAGCAGATGCGCGCGATGGGTCGAGAACCCGAGACCACGATTCTCGAGTTTTGCGAGATGGAGGCCGATAAGAATCTGGCCGAGCATATGGGATTGCGCATCGGTGATCGCATTTTTAAGCTCAAGCGCCTTCGTTCTGCCGACAACATGCCCATGATGGTCGAACGCAGCTATCTACCGGTTCGTCAATTTCTGTCCCTAAAGCGACCGCTGCTGGAGCGTAAGCCGCTTTACGATGTGATTGAGCAGGACTTTCAGCAAAAGATTCGCGTGGCCGAAGAGGAGTTCTATGCGAGCATAGCCCGTCCCACCGATGCCCACCTTTTGGGAATTGTCGAGGGCTCGCCTGTGCTCGATTTGGTCAGGACTACGTATAACGAGTCAAACGAGGTAGTGGAGTACACACTCTCGGTTGCTCGTGCCGATCAGTTTAAATACAAGGTCTACCACCAGCGTAGCAACTAGTGCTCGCATCGTTTCCATATGGTGATTCTTTGCATTTAACTGGTTACTACCAGATAACCAACCGAAGTGTATAATTGCACGTCAGAGGATTACTTCTAGAGAGAGGTATTAGAAATGTTCGAGAAGAGTGTCGAGGAGCTCACCGAGCTCGGCGCCCAGATCACCACGGCCGAGATTGCTCAGCAGCCCGAGCTTTGGCGTGATACGCTCAACATCTATCGCGAGAACAAGGAGGCCATCGAGGCCTTCCTGGCCGAGGCTCGCGCTATGGGCGAGGGTCGTCTGTCCGTTGTCTTCACCGGTGCCGGTACGTCCGACTACGTTGGCGATACCTGCGCCCCGTACCTGCGTCACGCTGGCAACACTGATCTCTACGACTTTAAGCCCATCGCCACGACCGACATCGTGAGCGCCCCGCGCGACTTCCTGCGCGCCGAGGATCCCACGCTCGTGGTTTCCTTTGCCCGCTCTGGCAACAGCCCCGAGAGCCTTGCCGCCGTTGCCGTTGCCAAGGAGCTCGTCCACAACGTCAAGTTCCTCAACATCACCTGCGCGCCCGAGGGCAAGCTCGCCGTCGAGTCCGCCGATGATCCCAATGCGCTGACGCTGCTCATCCCGCGCGCCAACGACAAGGGCTTCGCCATGACCGGCTCCTACACCTGCATGACCCTGCTCTCTACTCTCATCTTTGACGAGGCTTCCGACGAGCAGAAGGCCGAGTGGGTCGAGACCATCGCCAAGATGGGCGAGGAGGTCATCTCCCGTGAGCCCGAGATCGCCGATTACCTGGCTGGCGATTTCAACCGCGTGACCTACTTGGGTTCTGGCTCCTTCGGTGGCCTTGCTCAGGAGAGCCAGCTCAAGATCCTCGAGCTCGCTCACGGTCTGGTCGCTACTTCCTACGACACCTCCATGGGCTATCGTCACGGACCTAAGTCCTTCGTCGACGATAAGACGCTCGTCTTCGTGTTCGTCAACAACGACGCCTACACCCGTCAGTACGACATCGACAT
>CABUVF010000094.1 GCA_902494945.1 uncultured Collinsella sp. | reverse complement strand
GCGCCGCGGGCCAGGGCGTCCTGGTACTCCTTGACGGCCTTGAGCCTCTGCATGGGCTTCAGTCGCTCGAACATAGTGTTGCCATGCAGGTGATCGATCTCGTGCTGCAGGCACACGCAGAACAGGTCGCCCGTAGCCTCGTAGCGAATCAGGTTTGCGTCCAAGTCGTACGCCTCTACGACGACATGGTCGGGACGCTCGATCTCGCAGCTAATGCCAGGGATGGACAGGCAGCCCTCGCTAAACGGCACCAGATGGTCACTCTGCTCAACAATGACAGGGTTGATGAGCACGTACGGGTCGTAGTCGTTCTTGTCGCTGTAGTCGCAGTCAATGGTGACGAGCTGAATAAGCTCGCCGATCTGCGGAGCAGCCAGGCCGCAACCGCCGTTGTCGAACATCATCTTCTTCATCTTCTCGGCAAGCGCCTCGATCGCTGGGGTGATCTCCTCGATCACGGCGCACTCCTGACGCAGGCGAGGGTCGGGCGACAGTACGATTCCGTTAGCTTCCATGGCCATCCTTTCGGGTTGTTACATCAAATCATAGGCATCGACGTCAACGCTCACGCTCACGCCGCGCACAGAGCCCACCTCTTTGAGGCAGGCGTCGATATCATCAGAGACATGGTACCCCACGGGCGACTTCACAAGCAGATGGAAGCGGTAACGGTCCTTGGCTCTCTCGATTACACACGAAGCCGGGCCTAGCACCTGCGGCACGGCACTCCCCGCCCGCAAAAAATCGGGCGCGGCGGCATGCCAGCGGCGCTTAAGAAGCTTTGCAATGCGCCCAATGTAGTCCTGCGCGTCGTCTCGGTTCGCCGACCACACCAAAATGTTGACCAGACGCACAAACGGCGGATACAGCGCGTCGCGACGCTGGTCCAGGTCGTAGTCGGTAAAGATAGAGCGATCGTGCTCGGCGACGGCGCGAATGACCGGATCCTCGGGCAGGTAGGTCTGGATGATCACCTCACCGGGACGATCGCCGCGACCGGCACGGCCCGCCACCTGTTCCAGCAGATCGTAGGCGCGCTCCCCTGCGCGGAAATCGGGCAGCTTGAGGGCGAAGTCGGCATTGACCACGCCCACGAGCGTGACCTCGGGAAAATCGAGACCTTTAGCGATCATCTGGGTACCCAGCAACACGGCGCAATCCGCCGCATCGAACTGCTCGAGCAGCTTTTTGTGCGCATCCTTGCCACGCGTGGAATCGGCATCCATGCGAATGATGGAAACGTCCTCGGGAAGCAACTGGTGCAGTGCGTCCTCGATCTGCTGCGTGCCCAGGCCCATTTTTGCCAGGTAGCGACTGCCACATTTGGGGCAACGACTCGTGGGCGCGGGATACGGCTGCACGCGCCAGGAGGATCCGCATGTGTGACATTGCAGCGTGTGCGTGCGCTCGTGATACGTAAGCGCTGTGGAGCAGTGGTTGCAGGTGGGAACGCAGCCGCACTCGCGACACATCAAAAACGGCGCAAAGCCACGGCGGTTATGCAGCAGCACGGCCTTCTCGCGACGCTCGACCACACGCTCCAAGCCCTCCATCAAGGGTTTTGAGAACATGGAGCGGCTGCCGTGTGAAAACTCGCGGCGCAAGTCGGCAATCCGAACCGTAGGCAGGACTGCATGTCCCGGGCGCTCGGGCATCTCGACACGTGTCCAGGTGGCACCGTTATACGTGCCACGGCGGCAGCGGTCGAGGGCCTCGGCAGAAGGCGTGGCGGAGCCCAGCACGAGAGGGCAGCGATAGCGCCGCGCCATCTCGGCCGCCACCTCGCGCGCATGGTAGCGCGGGCTGGAACCCTGCTTGTAGCTGGTCTCGTGCTCCTCGTCGATGATGATGAGGCCTAAGTCGCTGAGCGGGCAAAAGAGCGCCGAGCGGGCGCCCACGACCACGCGGGCCGCACCGCTGGCAACCATGTCCCACTGGTCCAGGCGCTCGCCGGCCGAAAGCCGCGAATGGAACACGGCGACCGTCTCGCCAAAGCGCGAACGAAAGCGGCCGACGGTCTGGGCCGTCAGCGAGATCTCGGGCACCAGCACGCAGGCCGAGCGACCTGCTGCGAGCACGCGATCGATGGCGGAGAGGTAAACCTCGGTTTTGCCGGAGCCGGTGACGCCGTCGACCAGCACCACGTCGCCATGAGCGTCCAGACGGGCGCGCTCAATCTGCGCGAGTGCCTGTTGCTGGCCGTTGGTAAGGGAGACCGGCGCCTTGCCGCTTGCCGAGGACAGCGTGGTCTGCTCGCTGCAGCCACGCCATGCACGGCGCTCCTCAACCACCACGACGCCGCGCTTTTCGAGCGCCTTGATGGTCGCCGACATACTGTTATAGAGAAGGTTGAGGTCGCGCGTCGTGACCGGTCCGCACTGGAGCGCCTCGATGAGTTGGCGCTGGCGGACCGCGGACTTGGGCGGCGTGTAGTCAAAGCCTTCGGGCGTAAGCATCACCCAGCGGTTTTGAATTGGCTTGACGGCGGGACGCTCAACCGACCATGCGCCGTCATCGCCCTTGACCACGCGCGGGCTACCGCCCGGAGGCAAAAACAGGCGCAGGCACTCGGAAAGCGTTGCGACGTACTCGCGGCTCATCCAGTGCGCGATGCGGGCAGCCTCGGCGGTAAAGAGCGGTTTGCTGAGGATGGCTTCGACGGGCTTAATGCGCGAAGGATCGAGGGCGTTGTTGCCTTGCAGGTCGCCCAGCTCGGGCGCAATGTCGACGATGTAGCCTGCGGCAGCACGGTTGCCAAAGTGGACCAGGACCGTCGATCCGACCTGGGCCTCGTCGGCAAGGGACTCGGGGATGCCGTAAGCAAACGGTTCCGACAGCGCACGGGTGGGGATATCGAGGACCACGCTCGCGTAGGCGGCGATGGGTTCGGGTGCAGGCTCGGGCTTCACCGGAGTCTCCTCCGGTTCCAGCGAACCAAACAGCGACAGTTGTTGAGCCATACACCACCTCTAACGAACGGACCTGAAAGGGGTGGGACAAAATAATCAGTAGAGTTTGTCCCATGGCCGATACGAGTGTCGAGCTTGTTGCGTCACTCGAACATGGGACAAACACTACTGATTATTTTGTCCCAGCAACCCACTCATCGGTACAGAAACAAGAGCCCCGCTCGGGGGAACGGGGCTCGGATACATGCGTTTACGCGTCTGCTACAGCGCCATCGTGCGGGCGCGGTCGATGCGTGCCAGGCAGTCGTCGCGGCCGACGAGCGCCATGGTCTCGCCCAACGGGGGGCTCACCATGTTGCCGCAGACGGCGACGCGCACGGCCTGGAACACCACGCGCTTCTTAAGGTCCATCTGCTCGGGCAGCGGCTCAAGCGAGGCGTCGATGTTCGCGGCTGTCCACTCGTCCACGCCCACGAGCGCGGCCTTGGCGGCGTCCAGGATGGCACCCATGCCTTCCTTGGCCAGGCCTTTGTTGACGGACTTCTCGTCATACTCGAGTGTCTCGGCCGTGGCAAAGATGGGGGCGGCGACGGTCACGGCGTCGGCCGGCATCTTGGTGCGCGGCTTAACGATGGCAGCGAGCGCATCGATCCAGTCCTCGCCGTACTCGACATTACCCTCGATGAGACCCGCCTCGTGCAGCTCGGGGACCATGATTTCATCGGCAAACTGCGCGTCGGACATGCCGTTGATGTACTCGGCATTGACCCAATCGAGCTTCTTGGGATCGAAGGTCGCCGGGTTCTTGGAGATGCGGTCGAGCGAGAACTTGCTGGCTAGGACATCGCGCGGGATGATCGTGGTCTCGCCGTCGAGCGACCAGCCGAGCAGCGCCAGGTAGTTGACGAAGGCGTCGGAAAGGTAACCGGCGTCGCGGTACTCCTCCACCGAAGTTGCGCCGTGGCGCTTGGAGAGCTTCTTACCGTCGGCGCCCAGGATCATGGAGATGTGGGCGAACGTGGGCACGGGCGCGCCGAGGGCCTCGTAGACCATGACCTGGCGCGGGGTGTTGGACAGGTGGTCGTCGCCGCGGATGACATGGGTGATCTTCATCATGGCGTCGTCGACGACGGTCGCGAAGTTGTACGTGGGCGTGCCATCGGAGCGGAAGATGACAAAGTCGTCGAGCTCCTTGGCGTCGAAGGTCACCTCACCGTGAACGGCGTCGTGGATGACGACGTCGCCGCGGTCCTCGGGCACCTTGATGCGCAGGACGTAGGACTCGCCGGCCTCGATGCGGCGGCGGGCCTCCTCGGGATCAAGATCGCGGCAACGACGCTGATAGCCCTGGAAGGGGTCCTTGCGCTCCTGCGCGGCCTTGCGGTCGGCGTCGAGCTGCTCCTTGGTGCAGAAGCAGGGATAGGCCTTGCCCTCGTCCCAAAGCTTCTGGGCGGCCTGCTTGTACAGGTCCAGGCGCTCGGTCTGGGCGTAGGGGCCAAAGTCGCCGCCTACCTCGGGACCCTCGTCCCAGTCCAGGCCCAGCCAACGCATGGCGCGCAGGATGATCTGCGTGTTCTCGTCGGTGGAGCGGGTGGGATCGGTGTCGTCGATGCGCAGGATGAACGTGCCGCCGTTAGCACGGGCGAAAGCCCAGTTATAGATAGCGGTGCGGGCGCCGCCGATGTGCAGCTTGCCCGTCGGTGAGGGTGCAAAGCGGACGCGAACGTCTGATGCCATGGAAATCTCCTCGGTTGCAGGATGGATGTCTAACCGCACCAGTATAAAGCATCAAAGCAACCTCCGCACAAAGGGCACCGACCCACTCATTGGGGACAGACTTAAATGACTACCCAATGAGCACCCGACTGGTCATTTAAGTCTGTCCCCAATGAGTAGGTGCGGAAAGGGTGTGAATGTTTGATTTACGCGCTATGATGTGCCCTTGCATAGAGAGCCCGGCGGAATGGTAACGGTCGCTGGGACACGTTTTTGAAAGGACAATCATGTCAGAAGAACTTCGTTCCATCCCACCCCAACACGGGTCCTTTGTTTTTACGTCGGAGTCGGTGACCGAAGGTCATCCCGATAAGATCGCTGATCAGATCAGTGACGCCGTCCTCGACGCAATCCTCGCCAAAGAAATAGAGCTGCAGGAGCAGGGCTATATTGCGCCCAACGGTGTGCCCGCCAACGTGGAGAACGTCCGCTGCGCCTGCGAGACCCTCGTGACCACCGGCACGGTCATCGTCGCCGGCGAGATTCGCACCCAGGCCTACGTCGACGTACAGGAAATCGCCCGCGGCGTCATCCGCCGCATTGGCTACAACCGCGCCAAGTTCGGTTTTGACTGCGACACCTGCGGCGTTATGAGCCTCATCCACGAGCAGTCGCCCGATATCGCCCAGGGCGTTGACGAGTCCTTCGAGACCCAGACCGGCGCCACCACCGACCCGATCGACCTGACCGGCGCCGGCGACCAGGGCATGATGTTCGGTTATGCCTCCAACGAGACCAAGACCCTCATGCCCATGCCGCACTACCTGGCAAGCCGCCTGGCCGAGCGCCTGGCTGCCGTGCGCCATGACGGAACCCTGCCCTACCTGCGCCCCGACGGCAAGACCCAGGTCACAGTGCGCTACGAGGAAGGCAAGCCCGTGGAGGTCACGACCATCGTCATCTCCACGCAGCACGCCGCCGAGATTGAGGACATGAGCAAGATCAAGGCCGACCTCATCGAACACGTCATCACCCCGGTCATGGCCGCCGAGAACATGCCGTGGGACAACGCGGACATCTACGTGAACCCCACCGGTCGCTTTGTCGTGGGCGGCCCCATGGGCGACACGGGCCTCACCGGCCGCAAGATCATCGTCGACACCTACGGCGGCTACGGCCGTCACGGCGGCGGCGCCTTTAGCGGCAAGGACTGCACCAAGGTTGACCGCTCCGCCGCGTATGCCGCGCGCTGGGTCGCCAAGAACGTGGTCGCCGCCGGCCTGGCCGACCGCTGCGAAGTCGAGCTTGCCTACGCTATCGGCGTGTCCAAGCCGTTGTCGATCATGGTCGACACCTTCGGTACCGCGCAAGTTGCCGAGGACAAGATCGTCGAGGCCGTAGAGAAGACCTTCGACCTGCGCCCGGGCGCAATCATCTGCGACCTAGACCTACGTCGCCCCATCTACGAAAAGACGGCAGCCTACGGTCACTTTGGCCGCGAAGACGCCGACTTTACCTGGGAGAAGACCGACCGCGTCAACGAACTCAAGGCAGCCTGCGGCCTATAAATAGGTTCACAGAGCCCAGACAGCAAAGCATTAGAACCAAAAGAAGTACCGGCCCCAACCGGTACTTCTTTTTATTTACACGGTGGTGTGAATATTTCGATGCGCAATGAACAGCACGTCCCCAGCTGATGAATTTTGACATCCAGCCACTCCAACCATGTATCCTAAGTTCCGAGGGCTTTGGTATTTGGTCGATCGCGAGTTCCGCACGAGCCGGAGGCCACTTAATGTGGCCTCCGTGCGAGCCAGGACTGTAGAGCAGGCGACCAAATACCAACGCCCTCGGAACGACGGGATAGAACAGGAGCGCATATGGCAGGCAAGCCGCAAACACTAGCTACGACCTCGGCATTCGAGATCTTGGGCCCCGTCATGGTCGGCCCCAGCTCATCGCACACCGCCGGCGCCCTGCGCTGCGCACAAGTTGCCGCCAGCCTGCTGGAAGGCCGCATCACCAAAGTCACCTTTGGCCTGTGGAATTCCTTCGCCCACACCTACCGCGGCCACGGCACCGATCGTGCGCTCGTCGCGGGCATCCTAGGCCTCGACACCGATGATGAAAACATCAAGCAGGCCTTCAACCTCGCACGCGAGCAGGGCCTCGAATATCACTTTGAAATTAAGGGCGACGACGCCTCCATCCACCCCAACACCGTCGACATCGACATGGTCGACGACACGGGCGCTACGGCACAGGTCCGCGGTGAGAGCCTGGGCGGCGGCAAGATGCGCATCAGCCGCATTAACGGCGTCGGCGTTGACATCTCGGGCATGTACTCCACGCTCTTCGTGGCGCACCAGGATGTTCCCGGCGTGCTCGCCGCGCTCACGAACCTGCTCGCCTACGTACACGTGAACATCGCCTTCTGCCGCACCTACCGCACCGAGGTGGGCGGCCAGGCCTACTCCGTCTTTGAGACCGACGGCGCACCCGACGACACCGTCGTCCCTATGCTGCGCAAGCTCGACAATGTCGATTACGCGACCTTTATCGAGCTCCCCGGTTCTGCCTCGTCGCTCTCCCCCGGCGTCTCAGCAAAGGAAATCTTCGACGACGGCGAGCAGCTGCTCGATGCGTGCGAGGAACTGGGACTCAGCATCGGCGCCGTCATGGCCCTGCGCGAGGCGCGTCTGACCGGCGAGGCCCACGCCGTCGCCGCCATGCGCCGCGTGCTCGACGTCATGCGCGAGGAGACCACGGCCCCCATCGTCAATCCGCAGCGCTCGCTCGGCGGGCTTATCGGCGGCGAGGCAAAGCTTGTCGATGCCACCGGCAGCAACGACCTGAGCTCCAATTTAATGGGCGCCGTCCAGACTGACGCCGTGGCCCGCGCCATGGCTGTGCTCGAACGCTCGGCCACCATGGGCGTGATCGTCGCCGCCCCCACGGCGGGCTCCGCAGGCGTCGTGCCCGGCTGCGTGCTGGCGCTCGCCGACCACCTGCAGCTCGATGACGAACAGGTCATGGACGCGCTCTACTGCGCAGCCGCCATCGGCCTCAACCTCACCACGAGCGCCTGCGTCGCCGGCGCCGAGGGCGGCTGCCAGGCCGAGGTGGGAAGCGCCGCCGCCATGGCTGCCGCCGCGCTGGTGCAGATGCTCGGAGGCACGCCCGAGCAGGCGCTCGACGCCAGTTCCATCGCGCTGAGTAACCTATTGGGACTCGTATGCGATCCCGTAGGAGGCCTCGTGGAGGTGCCCTGCCAAAACCGCAACGCCATCGGTGTGGCAGCCGCCTTTAGCTCCGCACAGCTTGCCCTCGCCGGCATTAAGAGCCTGGTGCCGTTTGACCAGATGGCGCACGTCGTGCTCTCGTTGGGCCACGCGTTGCCGGCCACGCTGCGCGAGACGGCAAAGGGCGGCATCGCGCAGGCTCCGGCCGCACTTTCGGCCTGTGCAAAATGTGGTGTGTGCGGATAGCGACAAAGAACGACTCAAAG
>CABUVF010000093.1 GCA_902494945.1 uncultured Collinsella sp. | reverse complement strand
CGAGGGCGGGATGCCGGCGATAGTGGACGAGGTGACGTTCGTGGAGGTCCAGGGAATCAAGTGCCGCAAGCAGCGCTCGAGCGAGAACTGGGGCGACTTCGCCCTCGCGGGGACGGCGCTGTGCGCGGAATGCGGCAGGAACCTGCAGGGCGTGAGCGGCAGGGGCCGCAACAACGTGAAGTACGAATACTACAGCTGCCCGGGGTCGTGCGTCCGCAACATCAGGCGCGAGGAGCTCGAGGGCTCCATAGCCTCGGCGCTGCGCGGGCTGCTCGGCGACCGCGGCGAGGCGCTGCAGATAGCCAACATGGTAGCGGAGCGCGCGGACACGGCCGAGGTGCGGGCTCGCCGCAGGCAGGCCGAGGACTCGCTCAGGGCCGCGGAAAGGGGCCTGAGGAACATCCTCAACGCCATCGAGCAGGGCGTGATAGCGCCGGGCATAAACGAGCGCATAGCCGAGCTGGAAGAGCAGCAGGCGCGCGCGAGGTACGACCTCGAGGCCATCACGGACGAGCGGATAGACCCGGAGCGCTTCGCCGACTTCCTGCAGTGCGGGACGGCGCTCGACGACGCGACGCTGCTGAAGGCGTTCGTGTGGCAGGCTGTCGTCTCGGAGGACGAGATACTGGTCACGCTGAACTACGACAAAAAGGGCGAACCCGCCAGATTGGACATCCAGCGGGTTCGAGCAAAATTGGAATGGTGCCCCATGTTGGATTCGAACCAACGGCCTTCTGCTCCGGAGGCAGACGCTCTAATCCCCTGAGCTAATAGGGCCAACGTTTGGCATTATACCCAAGTGCACCACGGGCTATCAAAATAAAAGAAAAAGCTTTGCAATTCCGAGGAAGACGCGGCTCAACGGCCCACTTTAGAAGGCAAAAGCGAGTCAGATAGTATAAACTCTCATGCACCATATGTACACGGCTCGCGATGCGGGCCGTTTTTGCAAGGGTTATCCATCGAGGTGAGAGGCACACCATGATTGCAATTTTAAAAGAGAGCGCCAGCGACGAGGCCGTCAGCCATATCGTCAGCTGGATTGAGAAAAAGGGCCTGAAGACCGATGTCTCGCGCGGCGAGAATGAGACGATCATCGGCCTGGTGGGCGATACGACCAAGATCGACCCGTTCCTGCTCGAGTCCATGGATGTCGTCGAGCGCGTGCAGCGCGTCTCCGAGCCGTTCAAGCGCGCCAACCGCAAGTTCCACCCCGAGGACTCCGTCATCGACTGCGGCCACGGCGTCAAGATCGGCGGCGATCAGTTCCAGGTCATCGCCGGCCCGTGCTCCGTCGAGGGCGAGAACCTCATCCGCATCGCCCGCCGCGTGAAGGCCGCCGGTGCCACGATGCTGCGCGGCGGTGCCTACAAGCCCCGCACTTCCCCTTACGCCTACCAGGGCATGGGCCCCGCCGGTCTGGACCTGCTGTGCGAGGCGTCTGCCGAGCTCGACATGCCGATCGTCACCGAGATCATGGACCCGCGCGACGTGCAGGTCTTCCTGGACAAGAAGATCGACGTCATGCAGATCGGCGCCCGCAACGCCCAGAACTTCCCTCTGCTCAAAGAGGTCGGCAAGACCAAGACTCCGATCTTGCTTAAGCGCGGCATGTCCGGCACGATCGATGAGCTGCTCATGGCCGCCGAGTACATCATGAGCGAGGGCAACGACAACGTCATCCTGTGCGAGCGCGGCATCCGCACCTTCGAGACCCGCACCCGCAACACCTTCGACCTCAATGCCGTGCCGGTGCTGCACCACCTGTCGCACCTGCCCGTCGTCGCCGACCCCAGCCACGCCACCGGCTACACCCGCTACGTTGAGCCCATGGCGCTCGCCGCGACCGCCTGCGGTGCCAACGGCCTAGAGATCGAGGTCCACGACGAGCCCAGCCGCGCATGGTCCGACGGCGCTCAGGCCCTCACCCCCGATCAGTTCGACGACACCATGCGCCGCATCCGAGCCATTCGCGAGGTTGTCTGCCAAGAGACCATGGAGTAGCCCATGGGTACAGTGAGAAACGCGCGCGTTAACCAGGGCGGCCCCAAGTGCGCCGGCATCGTCGGCCTGGGCCTCATCGGCGGCAGCTTTGCCCGCGGCTATGCGCAGGCGGGCGTCCGCGTGCTGGCCTGGGACCCCGATGACGATGTCATGACGGCCGCCAGCATGGGCACTGTCGCCGGAGAGCTTAACGACAAGACGCTCGGCGAATGCGACATCATCGTCCTTGCCTGCTATCCCGAGGCATGCATCGAGTGGCTCGAGGCGCACGCCCAGGCGCTCGCCGACGCCACCGACACCGAGGCCATCATGGGCCCCGTGGTGATCGACACGGTGGGCGTCAAGGGCATCGTGTGCGAGCGCGCCTTTGAGCTAGCCCGCGAGCACGGCTTTTACTTTGTGGGCGCGCACCCCATGGCGGGCACGCAGTACTCGGGCTATGCGCACTCCCGCGCCAACCTGTTCCAGGGCGCCCCGCTCGTGCTCGTACCGCCCGCGGTGGACGATGCGCTCAAACTGGAGCTTTTGGGCCAGGTGCGCGAGATGGTACGCCCCTTGGGCTTTGGCAAGTTCAGCGTGACCAGCGCCGCCGAGCACGACCGTGTCATCGCCTTCACGAGCCAGCTTGCGCACGTGGTATCCAACGCCTACGTCAAAAGCCCCACTGCCCAGGTCCACCACGGCTTTTCGGCCGGCAGCTACCGCGATCTCACCCGCGTGGCGCACCTCAACCCGCAAATGTGGTCCGAGCTCATGATCGACGACGCCGACGCGCTCGCCTTTGAGATCGACCATCTGATCGAATCGCTTGGCGCCTACAGCCGTGCGCTCAAGGACCGCGACCAGCGCTATCTGGAGAATCTCCTTGCCGAGGGCGACCGCATTAAGCGCGCACTCGACGACGAGGCCTCCCACTAGACAACCCATCACGCCAGGTCGAAAGGACCGAAGCTTATGGCGATTACCATCGATATCGACACTGCACGCCCCTACCAGGTGCATGTTGGCACGTTTTTGCTGGAGCAGGCGGGACCGCTCGTGCGTGCCACTGCCGGCGGCACCAAGGCCGTCATCGTGACGGACACCAACGTGGGCCCGCTCTACCAGATGCCCGTTAAGCAGAGCCTGGAGGCGTCAGGCTACGAGGTGAGCATCTGCACCTTCGAGGCCGGCGAGGCCCATAAGCGCGCCGAAACCTATGTTGCCATTTTGGAGTTTGTGGCCGAGCACGAGCTTTCGCGCTCCGACGTGATCGTGGCACTCGGCGGCGGCGTCGTGGGCGACGTGGCGGGCTTTGTGGCCGCCACCTACATGCGCGGCTGCAAGTTTGTGCAGATCCCAACGAGCCTGCTCGCCATGGTGGATTCGTCGGTGGGAGGCAAGACCGCCATCGATCTGGCTGCCGGCAAGAACTTGGCCGGCGCCTTTTGGCAGCCGAGCGTGGTTATCGCCGACGTGGGGTGTCTGGCCACCCTCACGCCCGAGCAGTTCGCTGACGGCTGCGGCGAGGTCGTCAAGCACGCCGTGATTGCCGATCCGGAGCTTTTCGCCGAGCTGGAGAAGACCCCGCTCACGCTGGAGCTGCTCAACCACGATGTGGCCCGCGTAGCACTCATCATCGCCCGCAACATCGACATCAAGCGCGCCGTGGTCGTCGCCGACGAGCGCGAGACTAACCAGCGTAAGCTCCTCAACTTTGGACACAGCGCCGGACACGCCGTCGAAGCCTGCGAGCACTTTGAGCTCGGACACGGCAACTGCGTGTCGATCGGCATGGGTATCATCACGCGCGCCGCGGCCCTGCACGGCGTCTGCGATGCTGCGCTGCCCGGTCGTATTGAGGAGCTCTGCGCCCGCCATGGCCTCAAGACCCGCTGCGGCCTAGATGCCGATGCCGTCTTTGCCGAGGCGCTCCACGACAAGAAGCGCGCGGGCGACACCATCGACCTGGTGATTCCGCACGGCATTGGCCGCTGCAGCATCGACCGCACGCCGCTTTCCACTTTCCACGAACTCATTGCCGAGGGCCTCGGCCAGAAGGGAGACGCATCCGCATGCTAGCCCGCATCACCCCGTCCCCGCTCAAGGGCACCGTTCCCGCCATCGCGTCCAAGTCGATGGCGCATCGCCTCATCATCTGCGCTGCGCTTGCCAACGGCGAGACACACGTCACCTGCAACACCACCTGCGCCGACATCGAGGCTACGGTGCGCTGCCTTACGGCACTGGGTGCTCGCATCGAGACCGTCGAGGACGGCTTCCAGGTCCACCCCACCATGAAGAGTGTTGAGTTTGGCCTGCTCAAGGCCCTTGCCGGCGGCACGCTTGACTGCGGTGAAAGTGGCTCCACGCTGCGCTTTATGCTGCCTGTCGCCTGCGCGCTGGGTGCGGATGCCACCTTCGTAGGCCAGGGCCGCCTGGGCGCCCGCCCGCTCTCCCCGCTCTCGGACGAGATCATCGCCGCCGGCTGCGACCTACAGGGTCTGGGCGGTTTTCCGCTCAAGACGAGCGGCCGCATGCGCCCGGGCACCTTTGTGCTTCCGGGCAACTTGAGCTCGCAGTACATCTCGGGCCTGCTGCTGGCAGCCCCACTGCTGGCCCAGCCCTCCTGCGTGCAGGTAACCGGCCTCATCGAGAGCCGTCCCTACATCAACCTGACGATCCAGGCCATGAAGGCCTTTGGCGTCGAGGTCAACGTCGAGCGTATTCCGGCCAAGGACGGCCAGCCCGAGGTCACGAACTTCCGCGTGAGCAGCGGCTCGTACCGCACGCCCGGCAGCGTTGCTGTCGAGGGCGACTGGTCCAACGCCGCCTTTTGGCTGTGCGCCGGTGCCATCGGCACCGACCCCATCACCGTCGAGGGCGTGTCGCTAAGCTCCGCACAGGGCGACCGTAACGTGCTTGCCGCGCTTTCGCGCTTTGGCGCCCGCATCGTGCGCTCCACCAACGCCGCCACCGTGCAGTCCGACAAGCTCGCCGGCTTTGAGATGAGTGCCCACGACATTCCGGACCTGGTGCCCGTCATCTCGGCCGTGGCATCGCTGGCGCAGGGCCGCACCTTTATTCGCGATTGCGCCCGTCTGCGCATCAAGGAATCCGACCGTCTGGCCACCACCACCCGCGAGCTCACCGCGCTGGGCGCGCAGGTGCGCATTGCCGGCGACGACCTCATCATCAAGGGCGTCGACGCCTTTACCGGCGGCGAGGTCGATTCGCACAACGACCATCGCATCGCCATGATGGCCGCTATCGCCGCGAGCCGCGCCACCGGCGAGGTCGTGATCCACGGTGCCGAGGCCGTCAACAAGTCCTATCCCGATTTCTTCGACCACTACCGCCTGCTGGGCGGCAAGGTCACGCTCGAGGAGGAATAGCATGTCCTCGACCTTTGGCAACGTCTTGCACTTAAGCATCTTCGGCCAGTCGCACTCCCCCGCCATCGGCTGCTCCCTCGATGGCATTCCGGCGGGCATCGCCGTTGACCAAGAAGCGCTGCAGGCCTTTTTGAACCGTCGCGCCCCCGGTCGCGACGAGACCGCGACCAAGCGCCGCGAGGCCGACGCCGCCCAAATCATCGCCGGCGTGGTCGATGGGCACACCACCGGCGCGCCCATTGCCGCGATTATCGAGAACACCAACACGCGCTCCAAGGATTACTCCGAGCTGCGCCGCAAGCCCCGTCCGGGACATGCGGACTTCCCTGCGCGCGTGAAGTATCACAACATGCACGATGTCGCCGGCGGCGGGCATTTCTCCGGCCGCCTAACGGCACCCCTGTGCATCGCCGGCGGCATTGCGCTGCAGGCACTCGAGGCCTGCGGCATTAAAGTGATGGCGCATGTGGCGCAGATCGGCAGCATCTCCGACCTGCCGATGGACGATATGGTCTATCGCGAGGCCGACCGCAAGGCGATCCTTACGAACGATCTGCCGTGCATTGACGCCGCCGCAGCCGGCCGCATGCGTGAGGAGATCCTAGCCGCGCGCGACGAACTCGACAGCATCGGCGGCATCGTGGAGTGCGGCATTTACGGGCTTCCCGCAGGCATCGGCGACCCCATGTTCGACGGCATCGAGAACCGCATCGCGCAAATCGCGTTTGGCATTCCCGCCGTAAAGGGCGTGGAGTTCGGCATGGGCTTTGCCGTGGCCGCCATGCGCGGCAGCGAGAACAACGATCCGTATCGCATCGATGCCGAGACCGGCGAGATCGAGGTCGAGTCCAACAACGCCGGCGGCATCCTGGGCGGTATTTCGACCGGCGCGCCCGTTATGTGGCGCATGGCCGTAAAGCCGACGCCCTCAATTGGCCGCGAGCAGCAGACGGTGGACATGGACGCTATGGAAAATGCCGAGCTCTCGGTCCACGGCCGCCACGATCCCTGCATCGTCCCCAGAGCTGTCCCCGTAGCCGAGGCAGCCGCCGCCCTTGCCATCTGGGACGCCCTCCTCGAAGACGCCGCCCAGCGCTAACTACCCACCCCTCAACATCCCCCGACACGTGAAAGGGGTCTCCATGGACCTTGCTGACATCCGCCAGGCCATCGATGGCATCGACACCACGCTCCTCAACAGCTTTGTCGAGCGCATGGACATTGCCACCGAGGTCGCCAAGTCAAAAATCGAGATGGGCAAGGCCGTCTTCGACCCCGCCCGTGAGCGCTCCAAGCTCAACAACCTCGCCAGCCGCGCGCCCGAGCGCTACGAGGCGCAGACCATCACCCTGTTCCGTCTCCTCATGAGCATGAGCAAGGCCGAGCAGCAGCGCTACATCAACGAGCTCAAGGGCATCACCGTCTCGCAAAAGGCCCACGCCACGGCTGCAGCCTCCGACACGCCCTTCCCTCAAACGGCCACCGTCGCCTGCCAGGGCGTCGAGGGCGCTTACAGTCAAATCGCCGCGTGCAAACTCTTCGACGTGCCCGACATCGCGTTTTTCGAGACCTTCGAGGGCGTCATGTGCGCCGTGCGCGACGGCTTCTGCGAGTTTGGCGTGCTGCCCATCGAGAACTCCACCGCCGGCTCGGTCAACGCCGTCTACGACCTGCTCGCCCAGTTCGACTTCCACATCGTGCGCTCGCTTCGCCTCAAAATCGACCACAACTTGCTCGTCAAGCCCGGCACCAAGCTTGCGGACGTGCACGAGGTCTACAGCCACGGCCAGGCCATTGCCCAATGCGCCGGCTTTATCGAGGCACACGACCTGCACGCCACCAAGTACCCCAACACGGCCATGTCGGCCGAGATGGTCGCCAGCTCCGAGCGCACCGATGTTGCCGCCATCGCATCGCGCAGCTGCGCCACACTCTATGGCCTGGAGGTGCTGGAGCCCAACATCCAGGACTCGGACAACAACTACACGCGCTTTGTCGTCATCAGCCGCGAGCCACGCGTCTACCCCGGTGCCAACCGCACCTCGCTCATGATTACCACGGCCAACGAGCCGGGCGCGCTCTATCGCGTACTCGAGCGTTTCTACGCGCTCAATATCAACCTCATCAAGCTCGAGAGCCGTCCCATCCCCGGGCATGACTTTGAGTTTATGTTCTACTTTGACCTGGACTGCCCCTTTGGTAGCAAGGCCCTCGACGACTTGCTCGACTCCATCGATGACGTGTGCGAGAGCTTCACCTACTTTGGCAGCTACACGGAGGTGCTCTAGATGACCGATACCGCCGCAACCCGCCCCTACGGCGTGCTGGGCCGCGTGCTGGGCCACAGCTACACCCCGACCATCTACAAGGAGCTCGCGGGGCTCGAGTACGTACGATTTGAGCGCGAGCCCGAGGATCTTGAGGCCTTTATGACAGGCGACGAATGGGAGGGCACCAACGTGACCATCCCCTACAAGCGCGCCGTCATGGACTACCTGGACGAGCTGAGCCCACTCGCCGAGCGCATGGGAAACGTCAACACCATCACGCGCCTGCCCGACGGCCGCCTGCGCGGCGATAATACCGACTACTTCGGTTTTCAGTGCCTGGTCGAGGAGCTGGGGGTTGATGTTGCCGGCAAGAAGGCTCTCGTGCTCGGAGCCACCGGCGGCGCGGGTACTACGGCCAGTATGGTGCTCGGCGATCTGGGCGCCACCGTCGTGCCCGTGGGCCGCACGAGCGAGGTCAACTACGACAATATCTCGCAGCAGTCCGACGCCGCACTGCTCGTCAACTGCACGCCCGCCGGCATGTTCCCCCACTGCCCCGACGCCCCCTGCACGCTCGAAGGGCTCGATGCGCTCGAAGGCGTTATCGACATT
>CABUVF010000092.1 GCA_902494945.1 uncultured Collinsella sp. | reverse complement strand
GCCTATCACCTGACCTTATTAAGCCATTCAATCTGGTATTAGTCTGACCTTGTTATTATCTTGAAAACTGAGTATTTCGCCATACCCAGCTCCCCGATAGGATGTTCCGTCAAGCAATGCACATGCCAACCAAGGGAGCAACCATGGCAGAACAGACCAGCAAGGCCGATCGCGTCAAACTCAATCGCGAACTCGCGCAGATGCTCAAGGGCGGCGTCATCATGGACGTCACCACGCCCGAGCAAGCACGCATCGCCGAGGAGGCGGGCGCCTGCGCCGTCATGGCGCTCGAGCGTATCCCGGCCGACATCCGCGCCGCAGGCGGCGTCTCGCGCATGAGTGATCCCAAGATGATCAAGGGCATCCAGGAGGCCGTCTCCATCCCCGTTATGGCCAAGTGTCGCATCGGTCACATTGTCGAGGCGCAGGTCCTGCAGGCCATCGAGATCGATTACATCGATGAGTCCGAGGTCCTCTCCCCCGCCGATGATGTCTATCACATCGACAAGACCCAGTTTGACGTGCCGTTTGTCTGCGGCGCCCGCGATCTGGGCGAGGCGTTGCGCCGTGTTGCTGAGGGCGCCACGATGATTCGTACCAAGGGCGAGCCGGGCACGGGCGACGTCGTTCAGGCCGTGCGTCACATGCGCAAGATCCAAAAGCAGATCCGTGACGTTGTTGCCCTGCGCAACGACGAGCTCTTTGAGGCAGCCAAGCAACTGCAGGTTCCGGTCGAGCTGGTGCGCGAGGTCCATGCCACGGGCAAGCTCCCCGTCGTAAACTTTGCCGCCGGCGGAGTCGCGACCCCCGCCGACGCCGCGCTGATGATGCAGCTGGGCGCCGAGGGCGTCTTTGTCGGCTCGGGCATCTTTAAGAGCGGCGACCCCGCCAAGCGCGCCGCCGCCATCGTCAAGGCCGTGGCAAACTTCACCGACGCCAAGCTCATCGCCGAGCTTTCGGAGGACCTGGGCGAGGCCATGGTGGGCATCAACGCCGACGAAATCGAGATCATCATGGAGGAGCGCGGGCGCTAGTCCAGCAGAAAGGATCGCACATGAGCGATTATGCAGACCAAACGGTCGCCGTGCTGGCGGTCCAGGGCGCTTTTGCCGAGCACGAGGCAAGACTGTCCGAGCTGGGCGCACGCTGTATTGAGCTGAGGCAGGCGGCTGATTTGAAGCAGAACTTTGACCGTCTGGTACTTCCCGGCGGCGAGTCTACCGTTCAAGGGAAACTGCTTGATGAGTTGGGCATGCTCGAGGAGCTTCGTACCCGTATCGCTGAAGGTATGCCCGTCCTGGGCACCTGCGCCGGCCTGATTCTGCTGGCTCACGACCTTGCCGCTCATGACGATAAGGGCACGTCGCGTTTGGCAACCATGGATGTACTCGTCGAGCGCAATGCCTACGGCAGGCAACTCGGCAGCTTTCGAGCCAAGGGGCAGGTAGCCGGCATCGACGGTGAAGTGCCGCTGACGTTTATCCGTGCGCCCCGCATCGTCGAGGTCCACGGCGACGCCAAGGCCCTGGCAGAGGTCGATGGCCGCATCGTCGCCGCCCGCCAGGGCAACCAGCTCGGCGTAACCTTCCACCCCGAACTCGATAAAGACACCCGCCTCCACGAACTGTTCCTACAAATGTAGGCGGAATAGAAACGAGCGTGGATTTTCGCACACACAACAAATGAGAGTGGATAATCTCCCACTTTGAGCTCGAACACAGGCCCAAACCGGGAATTTATCCACTCTCACGTTATGCAGTCGTTGGGGACGTCCTTAAACGACTAGCCAAACAAGAACATCCCCAATGACTACTCATTTAAGTCTGTCCCCAATGAGTACCCCGATGTTTTGGCAACGACAGCGAGCGCCCACCAGAGCGAACAAATTGGCATGAAAAGAGGACGGCATAGACCTTCTGGTCATGCCGTCCTCTTTGAATGACAAGTTGTCGCTCTGGTGGGTGCGCAGCGTCGAGCTGTTACGCCGTTCGGTAGAACGGCGTAACTAAACTAGAAACGGTTGCCGCGGAAGCCGCCACCGTTGCGGCCGCCACGGTCGCCACCGCGACCGCCGCGGTCGTTACCGCGGTTGCCGCCGAAGCCGCCACGGTTGCCACCGCGATCGCCATAGCCACCACGGTTGCCGCCAAAGCCGCCGCGACCGCCACGGTCGCCGCCACGGTCACCAAAGCCGCCACGGCCGCCGCGATCGCCACCGCGACCGCCACGGTCGCCACCACGGCCACCGCGATCGCCAAAGCCGCCGCGACCGCCACGGTCGCCGCCACGACCACCGCGATCGTCACGGCCACCGCGAGGACCGCGGTCCTCGTCCAGGCCCATGGCGACGAGCGGAGCAATAACCTTATCGAGAGCGGCCATCAGCTCGGTGGCCTCCTCGTAAGAAAGCTCGGGCAGGAGCTTCTCCTTCTTGTTGGCAAGCTCGACCAGGCCCTCAGCGGCATCCTCGGCAGCGAAGACGACGATCTTGCGCATATCGCCCTCGGCGTCGTCGATGCGGCCGACCAGATCGGCAGCCTCGGCCTCGGCCATCAGACCATCGAGCTCGCGGAGGCGCATGCCGAGCAGGTCGGACATTTCCTTCTGCTCCATCTTGGGCTTGAGGTCAAGAAGCTTGATGGCGCGCTCGATGTTCGCCATGCGCTCGGCCTTGGCCTCCTCCTCCTTGGAAATAGCAAAGCGACGGCTACGCAGCAGACGGGCGGCCTTCTGCATCTTGTCCATCAGCTCTTCGTCATCGTAATCAACGGCGGCCTCGACAACCTCGGCCTCCTCCTCGGCGGAAACCTCGTCAGCAGCCTCAACCTCGGCAGCTTCGGTCTCCACGGTCTCGACTGCCTCAACCTCGGCAGCCATGGTCTCGTTCTCGGTCTCGTTCATGATCTCTTCGTTCTCGGACATGAGACTCCTTCTTGGCCCTCTCGGGCATCATCGCCCCATTCGCGGGGCCCGTCGCGCACTCTTTGCGCTTTAAACATTCATGCCTCTCGGCAAAACGTCCATTAGTTTATGGTCTTGCCCGCCAATCTAGCTGCAGAATCTATGTGCACACATTAATGCGATATGTCGCGGTATCATGGCCTGAACCAAACGTGTCCACCCTAAGGAGCCCGCCATGATTAAGCCCATCATGAAATCCGAGTTCTTTTTGCGCCTGCCTTCCGAAGACGCGGGACCCGACGATGCCGCGACCGGGCAGGACCTCCTGGATACGCTCCATGAGCATGAGCACGAGTGCGTGGGCCTTGCCGCCAACATGATTGGCGTGCGCAAACGCATCATCTGCGTAAAGGACGGCAACAGGGCGCTCCTGATGTACAACCCTCAAATTCTTGAGCAGGTCAATTCCTATCAGACGAGCGAAGGATGTCTCTCGCTTTCCGGCGAGCGCCCCTGTACTCGCTATCGCCGCATTAAGGTTGAGTATTTGGACGAGAATTTCGTCCACCGCATCAAAAACTTCTCGGGCTACACCGCCGAGATCATCCAACACGAAATCGACCACTGCAACGGGATTGTTATTTAGACAGCCAGGGTAACGATGCAGGTTGAGCACACGACAGCGAGCGAGCCGCATTTGCGCCAAGGTGACGTTATATCGTTCCGCCGTTCTAACGAACGGCGGACCACTTGACGCTGCGCGAGTCGCATTCACGCCAATCTGACGTTCAATTTCGAGGGCGCGACCAGAAGGTCAGCGCCCTCTCATTTCACGTCACCTTGGCGCAAATGCGGCTCGCTCGCTGTCGTATGTCTATCCTGCGACGCCTCGATTCTTGCGGCGCCAGATACTTAATCCCCTACGACTGGCGGTAATGATCGAAGAAGTCGGCGAGGTCTTCGAGCGACTCTTTGAGCACTTCCATGCGCGGCAGGTACACGATGCGGAAGTGGTCGGGCTCACCCCAGTTAAAGCCGCCGCCGCGCGTGATCAGGATCTTCTTCTCGTGCAGCAGGTCAAGAGCGAACTGCTCGTCATCGGTGATGTTGAACTTTTTAACATCCATCTTGGGGAAGATATAGAACGCCGCACGCGGCTTGACCACCGAGATGCCGTCGATCTTGTTGAGTGCCTCATACACAAAGTTGCGCTGCTCGTAGACACGACCGCCGGGGCGGATGTAGTTGTTAACAGACTGATGGCCGCCGAGCGCCGTCTGGACGATTGACTGAGCCGGCACGTTGGAGCACAGGCGCATGTTCGAGAGCATGTTGATGCCCATAATAAAGTCGCTCATGCAGCGCTGGTTACCCGAAAGCACCATCCAGCCAATACGATAGCCCGCGATCATGTGCGACTTGGAAAGGCCGCTAAAGGTGACGCAGGGCAGGTCGGGGGCGAGCGAGGCAATCGAAACGTGCTCGTAGCCGTCCATGCACAGGCGGTCGTAGATCTCGTCGGCAAAAATCATGAGCTGGTGCCTGCGCGCGATCTCAACGATGCCCTCGAGCACCTCGCGCGGATAGACCGAGCCCGTGGGGTTGTTGGGGTTGATGATGACGAGGGCCTTGGTCGCGCTCGTGATCTTGGACTCCATATCCTCCAGGTCGGGATACCAATCCGCTTGCTCATCACACAAATAGTGAACGGGATGACCGCCGGCAAGGGTTGCGCACGCCGTCCAGAGCGGATAGTCGGGGCTGGGGATCAGAATCTCGTCGCCATTGTCGAGCAGCGCGTTCATCGAAAGCTGAATGAGTTCGGACACGCCGTTGCCCGTGTAGATATGCTCCATCTGAACATTGGGCAGGCCCTTGATCTGCGAGTACTGCATGATCGCCTTGCGCGCGGAGAACAGACCGCGCGAGTTGGAATAGCCTTCGCAGTCGGGCAGCTGCTGGCGCATATCCTTAATGACCTCATCGGGCGTGCGGAAACCAAAGGGCGCGGGGTTGCCGATGTTGAGCTTGAGAATACGCTCGCCCTCGTCCTCCATACGGGCGGCCTCGTCGACGACGGGACCGCGCACGTCATACAGGACGTTATCGAGTTTAGTGGATTTAGAAAAAGTACGCATGGTGGTGCTCCTTGCAATTTGAGCTGAGGGATGGGGTTCGGGTTTGGAATCGTTGCGGGGTGATGATGCCTCGCCTTGATCGGCGTCGCCGGCAAGCAGCCAGGTAACATCGACCTCCAAAATACGGGCGAGCAGCTCGGCCACATCGCGCCGCGGGATCGTCTTGCCGCTCACATATTGGCTCATCTGACTCTTGCCGAGTTTTTTGCCGAGCATCTCCGATGCGCGGATTACGTCCGACTGGCGAACGTCGCGATCGGACATAGTCTGTCGCAGGCGATCGCTAAACGTCTCTTGGGCCACAGGAACCTCCTTGCTGGCAAAGTTCAATTTTTAGAACACGAATTGAACCTAAGTTCAATTTAGGCAGCAGTATAGCGCCGTACCTTATTCGGAAGTTCAATTTCACAAGAAAACGTACCGAACTCCGAGATTTGCCCAAGGCGGACAATGACGCGCACGCGTTTAGAGATATTCAAGGAATCGAGCGGCGGCAAGCGAAACGTCAGCCGTGCGATATATCGCGTTGATCTGCCGATGGGGATGTCCCTCGAGCGGACGCACGGCGACATCGAACTGACAGCGACGCAAGATGAGCGCCGGAAGAATACTCACGCCCAGACCGTCCTCGACCATGGCCATAATCGCATAATCATCCCAGGTCGATAGCTTAGAACGCACCGCCAGACCCGCGCGGCGAAACAGCGGCGTAATCTCGTCGTCGCTACCGCGTTCCAGCAGAATAAACTGCTCGTTGGCCAAATCGGCAAGGCAAACGACCTCCGCGGTGGCAAGCGAGGAGTCCGCTGGCACCACGGCCATCAGCTCGTCTTGCACCAACGGCCGCGACGCCATACCGGCGCCGCGTGGCTCGCGCGGAATAAAGCCCAGGTCGCAGCGGCCTTCCGCCACCCATTGCTCAATCTCGGAGTAATCACCCATCAGCAGCTCGTAATCGACTTCCGGGTGATCAGCGCGAAACCGCGCGATCACCGGCGGCAGTACATGGGTCGCCACACTCGAGAATGTACCGATACAGATCTTGCCACGCATGAGCCCCCGCATCTCGTCCACGCGTCGCTGCAGGCGGCCAAACTCTTCGCATAACGCCTCGACTGCCGGCATGACCTGCCGCCCGTCGGCAGAAAGCACCACGCCCTCGCGGCTGCGATCAAGCACCTTAAAACCCCAGTCTGCCTCAAGGTCGCCCACCATGCGGCTCACGCCCGACTGCGAATAGCTCAGCCGCTCTGCAGCATGCGTAAAGCTGCCGGCACGCACCGTCTCGAGCAGCACTTGCATCTTTTGGATATTGGTCTCCACGGCACGTCCCCACCTTTGCATGAGTTTTTGTCATGTTATCCATGCATTATATTCGCTTTTCTTCTAAAGCCACCTCACCCATAGTGAACATGCTCGGATATAGAGGAGATGTCAGCACATGAACAACGGACTGTTTACGTACTTAGCAGCATTGCTATTGTTTGGCTCCAACGGCATCATCGCCGCTGCCATCGCGCTGCCGAGCTCCGACATCGTGCTGCTGCGCACCTTTCTGGGAGCCCTCTCGCTCGTCATCATCCTTGCCATCACCCAACGCCATAACTTGCAGGCGCCATCTCGCCCCCGCGAAGCTGCGGCCCTGATCCTCTCGGGGGCCGCGCTGGGCGCCAGCTGGATTTTTCTGTTCCGCGCCTATCAGACGATCGGCGTCGGCGTCTCCTCGCTGCTGTACTACTGCGGCCCCATCATCGTCATGGCTCTCTCACCGCTTATCTTTGGCGAAAAACTGACCGGCGGCAAAATCGCCGGGTTTATCGCCGTCGCCTGCGGTGCTTTTCTCATTGCAGCACAAGGTCTAGGCGGCAATATGCCCATTGCGGGTATCGCCTGCGGCATCGCCTCGGCATTTTGCTATGCGCTGATGGTCATCGCTAGCAAGGGTGCGCCACACATCGAAGGCCTCGAGAACTCCACGCTCCAGGTGAGCGCCGCCTTTGTGACCGCGCTGGTCCTTACACTCATCACGCAGGGCGCTCCCTCATGTCTGTCCGCCGGCGTCGCCACCAGTATTGATTGGCGCGCCGTCGCCATGCTCGGCGTCGTCAACACCGGCATCGGTTGCCTGCTCTACTTTAGTGCCGTCGCCAAGCTGCCCGTCCAGACCGTCGCGGTCGTCGGCTACCTCGAGCCGCTTTCGGCCGTCGTGTTCTCCGTTGCCCTTTTAGGCGAAGCCATAACACCGGTCCGCCTGATGGGCGCCGCGCTTATCATCGGCGGCGCGCTCTTTTGCGAACTCGCCGGCAAACGCGCAAACGCCAAGGCTGGCATCGCCCAGATAGCACGTGCTTAAAAGCCCCTGCTTTGAAATGCTACCTGCGTAGATAAATAATCCCCAGCTGAGGATTATTGTCTAAAATAACCCGATGTGCCAAACTGCTCTTGTATGTATAAAGACGGCATAAAGTTTTTTGTCCTAGACAGATAACCGGATGTCTAAGGGAGTCCTCGTGGCACACAACAAACTGGAGGCAAACCTCCAAGACCAGCACGGACAGAGCGGGCATGGAGCCATTCCCCTTTCTGCTGGTATGTTGCTCGTAACGCTCGGCGTCGTCTATGGCGACATCGGCACGAGCCCTATGTACACCATGAAATCAATCGTCGCCAACAACGGCGGCATCGGTACCGTCAGCGAGGACATGATCCTGGGCGCGCTTTCGCTCGTCATCTGGACCATGACGCTCGTAACCACGGTCAAGTACGTGCTAATCGCCATGAGGGCCGACAACCACAACGAGGGCGGTATCTTCGCCCTGTTCAGTCTCGTGCGCAAAGTGGCGCCGTGGCTGATCCTTCCCGCCATGATCGGCGGTGCGGCGCTGCTTGCCGACGGCATCCTCACCCCCGCCGTCACGGTCACCACAGCCATCGAGGGTCTGCGCACCATCGAGTGGGGCCACGCGCTATTGGGCGACGGCCAGACCAACGTCATCATTATTACCATCATCATTATCTGCGGCCTATTTGCCATGCAGCGCGCCGGCACCTCGTCAATCGGCAAGCTCTTCGGCCCGCTCATGACGCTATGGTTCCTGTTCCTGGCGGGCGCCGGCCTGTTCAACATGCTCGGCAACCTGTCCATCTTGCGCGCACTCAACCCCATCCGCGGCATCATGTTCCTGTTCTCGCCCATCAACCACTCGGGCATCATGGTGCTCGGCTTTGTCTTTCT
>CABUVF010000091.1 GCA_902494945.1 uncultured Collinsella sp. | reverse complement strand
GCGCTCTCACCATATGCGAAGGAGTCCCATGGCATCCAAATACTCCATGAACGACCGTCCCAGCTGGCCTCGCCGCGCCATCGTTACCGCCGGCGAGCCCTACGGCAACAAGGGCCTTCACTTTGGCCACGTTGGCGGCGTCTTTGTCCCGGCCGACTTCTTCGCCCGCTTCCTGCGCGACCGTCTGGGCCGCGAGAACGTCATCTTCACCTCGGGCACCGACTGCTATGGCTCGCCCATCATGGAGAGCTACCGCAAGCTCAAGGAGAACGAGGGCTACGACAAGTCCATTAACGAGTACGTCGAGTCCAATCACTCCCGCCAGGCCGCGACCCTCAACAACTACAACATCAGCTGCGATATCTACGGCGGCTCGGGCCTTGAGCCGGCTGCGCAGATTCACAACGAGGTGACCGCCGAGATTATCGAGCGCCTGCACGAGCAGGGCACCATCTCAAAGCGCTCCACGCTGCAGTTCTACGACGCCAAGGCCGGCACGTTCCTCAACGGCCGCCAGGTCATCGGCCGCTGCCCCATCCAGGGCTGCAAATCCGAGAAAGCCTATGCCGACGAATGCGACCTGGGTCACCAGTTTGAGCCCGAGGAGCTCATCGCGCCCAAGAGCCAGCTCACCGGCGAGGTGCCCGAGCTGCGCCCGGTCGACAACCTCTACTTCGACCTGCCGGCCTACCTCGACTTTATGAAGACCTACACCGCCAGGCTCGCCCAGAACCCGCAGGTTCGCTCCGTGGTCTCCAAGACCATGGAAGAGTGGCTGCTGCCGGCGCAGCTCTATATTCAGAACAAGTTCCGCGAGGCTTTCGACGCCGTCGAGGACCAGCTGCCCGAGCACACCGTGCTGGAGCCCGAGGGCAACAAGAGCAGCTTTACCGTCACCTTCCCCAGCTGGAAGGAGCGCGACGACGCCCACGCGGTGCTCGCCAACGGCGGCGTGCGCTTCCGCAGCGGCAAGGCGCTCGTGCCCTTCCGCATCACCGGCAACATCGACTGGGGCGTTCCGGCGCCCGAGGTCGACGGCGTTTCCGACGTCACCTGCTGGTGCTGGCCCGAGAGCCTGTGGGCGCCCATCAGCTATACGCGTACCGTGCTCGCACGCGATGCCAAGGCCGCCGGCGTGACCGAGGGCGTCGCCGCCCAGGATGCCGCCCTCATGGGCGAGCCCGCCGCCGACTCCACGCAGGTGCCCGCACCCACCTACCAGCACAGCTCGCTCGACTGGCGCGACTGGTGGTGCTCTGACGACGCTCAGATTTACCAGTTTATCGGTCAGGACAACATCTACTTCTACTGCATCGCGCAGACCGCCATGTGGGAGGCCCTGGGCTGGGACCTCACGCAGAGCACCGTCAGCGCCTGCTACCACCTGCTCTACATGGGCAAAAAGGCCAGCTCGTCCTCGCAGACGCCTCCCCCGCCGGCAGACGACCTGCTCAACCACTACACCTGCGAGCAGATGCGTGCGCACTGGCTGTCGCTCGGCCTGTCCGAGAAGCCGGTAAGCTTTAGCCCCAAGGCATACGACACGCGTGTGACCGGCAAGGACAAGGACGGCAACGAGGTACGCGCCTGCGACGACAAGCGCGTTATCGACCCGGCCCTTAAGGAGAGCGCGCTGCTGACCGGCGTGTTCAACCGTCTGGCCCGCAGCTGCTTCTACGGCGTCGCCGTCAAGGAAGGCGACGAGAGCCCCTACCGCAACGGCTGCATCCCCGCCGGTGCAGCTTCTGACACCGTAGTCGAGGCCGCCGAGCAGGCAGCCCTCGCCTTTGAGCAGGCCATGTACAAGTTCGAGACGCACCGCGCGCTTGCCGTGTGCGACGACTACCTGCGCGCCGCCAACAAGCGCTGGAGCGATGCCTCCAAGGCCGCCAACAAGCTCGAGGGCGAGCCGGCCAACGCCGCAATGACGCAGGCCCTCGTCGACGCCTTTACCGAGCTGCGCGTGGCGACCGTGCTCATGCACGGCATCGTCCCTGCCGGCTGCGAGCTCATCTGCGAGTACTTCGACATCGACCCGGTCGCCTTCTTTAGCTGGGATAACATCTTCGCCTCCACGGATGAGTTTGTGGAGAGCTTGGGCGAGAAGCCCGGCGAGCACCGCGTAAAGCCGCTGCCCCCGCGCTTCGACTTCTTTAGCAAGCACGAGAGCCAGTACTAAACACTCGACATGTAATGGAATGGGAAGGAAAGACGGATGTCTAAGCCGCGTCGTCGTAAGCAGAAAAAGCAGGTCAAGGCCGAGCTCAAGCTCAGACAGTTTGCCGCCACCGAGCTTTCCGACCAGCTTGCCGCCCTTCCCTGCGCCGCCGACCTGCCGCGCTTTATGGTCGACACGGTCGCCGGCGCCTATGCGCCCGCCGATGCCGAGCTCATGATCGAGGGCTTCGGCGCCGCGGCCACACGCCCGGTCACGCTGCGCGCCAACACGCTCAAGGCAACCGCCGAGGACATCGCCGCGGCGCTCGATGCCGCCGGCATCGCCCACCGCCCCGTCACATGGTACCCGGACGCTTCCATCCTGCCCGAGGCCCAGGTTTCCGACCTGTGGGACCTCGACATCTACCGCGACGGCAAGATCTACTTGCAAAGTCTGTCGTCCATGATGCCGCCGTTGGTCTTGGGCGCCCAGGCCGGCGAGGACATCCTGGACATGTGCGCGGCCCCCGGCGGCAAGACGACGCAGATCGCCGCCCTCACGCAGGGGCAGGCGCACCTTACCGCCTGCGAGATGAGCATTCCCCGCGCCGAGAAGCTCGAAGCCAACCTCCACCGCCAAGGCGCAAAAAACGTGCCCGTCATGCGCATCGACGCACGCGAGCTCGACGAGTTCTTCCGCTTTGACCGTATCCTGCTCGACGCTCCCTGCACCGGCACGGGCACCGTCGTCAGCGGCAACGAGAAGAGCCTGCGCGGCCTCACCGAGCAGTTGCTGAGCAGGTGCGCCCGCTCGCAGCGAGCACTTCTGGACCGCGCCATGGGAGCCCTCAAACCGGGCGGCACGCTCGTCTATTCGACTTGTTCGATCTTGCCGCAGGAAAACGAGGACGCCCTGCAAGAGGCCCTCGACAAGCACATGGACTGCGAGCTCATCCCCCTCGACGGCACGCCAAGCGAAAGTGAGGCACGCCGCGCCCAGGAAGCTGGTGAGGAGCCGCGCATCGAGTCCAACGCCCTGACTGAGGCCATTGCCGCGGGTCAGGTATCGGCCATCGCCAACGGCCTGCCCGGCACGCTGACCATTCCGCCCAGCCGCGACTTTGAGGGCTTCTACATTGCCCTGATCCGAAAACACAGCTAGCGCACGGATCCAAAACTCAACAAGCTATCTCTGTGCGCGTTTGCCCTGCTGGTCGCGATGCTGTTTAAGCATCGCGCGGTCCTTGCGTTCGGCCCTTTTGCCCTTAATGGCCGTGACCACAAAGTAGATGACCGCGGCGGCAACGATTGCGCCCACACATAGGCCAATCGAGCCAAACATTGCTGCCAATTCCATACCGCGTCACCTCTCTTTTAAACGGGACATTCAAGATAGCACCTCAATACCCGCCACCACAGCTCCTTCACGTTCGCCGGCCCTTCGGTCTAACGGATGGCGCGGCGGGGAAAAATCAACTCGTCAAACGATTTAGCATTCGCAATTCCGGCTGCATCGCGCCGGCCGTCATCACATAGAATCGAGCTTCCATGGATACCCTCAACGATCTAAATGAGCGCGTCGACGCCTTCGTCGGCACCAGCTCTTTCGACACGCCTGCCGCGGCAAACGACCAAGCCCCCATCGATGTGCCCGCCGAGGTTCACGAGGACATTGTCGCCTCGGTCGATTTCTCCGAGGTCGAGCTCGCAGACGAGTTCACCGAGCCCCAGGTAGCCGTCACGCCCAACGGCCTGCTCCCTATGGAACCCCTGCCCATCGACGGACGTCTGCGCAAGGCTGCCCTTCGCATGCCCGACGAGATCGAGGAGGCCAGCGGCTTCACGCTCTTCGGCCGCCGCATCAAGTCGCTCATTTACACCACCGATGTCGCGGTCATCCGCAACTCCAACGCCGATGCCGTCTTTGCCGTTTACCCCTTTACGCCGCAGCCGGCCATTACGCAGGCGCTGCTGACCGTCGCCGAGTGCCCGGTCTTCGTAGGCGTGGGCGGTGGCACCACCACCGGCAAGCGCTCCGTGCAGATGGCAGCCGTCTCCGAGATGCAGGGCGCGGCGGGCTGCGTGGTCAACTCCCCCGCTACTGCCGAGATGGTCGAGCACATCACCAACATCGCCGACATCCCCGTCATCGCTACGGTCGTTCGCTGCGACGACGATGCCCACGCCAAGGTGCGCGCTGGAGCCAAGATTCTCAACATCGCCGCCGGCAAGAACACGCCCCAGGTCCTACGCGAGCTGCGCAAGCACTATCCCAACCTGCCGCTCATCGCGCCGGGCGGCAAGACGCCAGAGAGCATCCGTGAAACCATCGCCGCCGGCGCCAACGCCATCATCTGGACGCCGCCTTCGGCCCAGCAGCTACAGACCGACATGATGCAGCGTTATCGCAAGATGAAGGAAGACGCCACACCTGTCATCTCGCACGACGATGTGCCCATTATCGACCAGGTCTCCGCCGCCGAGGTCAGCCAGGTCGAGAACATGAATCCCGACGTGCCGATTCCCGACGAAGTCATCGAGCGCGTCGCTTCGATCCACGAGCGCGTCGAGGAGCATCGCGCCAACCGCGGCCTCAAGCCGTCACTGCACGGCTTCTTCTTCCGCGGAAAGAAACGCTAACCCCAACAGCAAGGCCCGCCCCACAAACGTGAGGCGGGCCGTTTTCGTTTGAGCAATCATGCAGCGATGTGATGGGGCAAACTAATCCACGCGCTTGTCGCCCATAAAGAAGAGCGCCACCGTACCAGGTCCGGTATGCGAGCCAATCAGAGTACCGATGTTATTGATCTCAATCTTGCCTTTAAGCTGCGGAATCTGTTCCTCGATCAGCGCCGCAACTGCCTCGGCATCCTCGCGGCACGCCGAGTGCGACATGACGCACTTACCCGAATAATCCGCACCGTCCTGCACGTGTGCCATCATGGTCTTGGCCATCTCGGAAATCGCGCGCTTCTTAGTGCGAATCTTCTCACGTGGCGACAGCTTACCTTCGCAATCGACCGTCATAAGCGGGCAAATCTTAAGCGCCGTGCCGATGATCGCACTCGCAGCCGAAATGCGACCGCCGCGCAGGTAGCTCGACAGATCGGTCGAGAAGAACCAGTGGTGCAGGTTGAGCTTGTGCTCCTCGATCCAGGCAGCCGTCTCGTCGAGTGAAGCCCCGCTATCGCGCACATCGGCGGCATATTCCAGCAACAGGCCAAAGCCCGAAGACGCCGCCAGCGAATCGATGACGCGCACCTTGCCGCCCTGGGGATAGCGATCCGCGAGCATCTGCGCCGCAACGCAGGCCGATCCATACGTGCCCGAAATACCCGACGACAACGTCAGGTGCAGCACGTCTTTACCCTCGGCAACAAACGGCTCCCAAAACTCCTCGTACTCACCCACGCTCACCTGAGACGTCTTGGGCATGGCGCCCGCGGATATCTGGGCAAAAAACTCGTCCGGCGTAATCGACTGATACAGATCGTCCGTATAGACAACATCGTCGATCTCGTAATGAAAACACACGACAGGGATATTGCGCGATTCAAAGAACTCCCGAGTTCGATCGGCGGCGGATTCACAGGTCAGGACAAAATCACTCATATGAGGCTCCTTACGTATAGTTATAAAAATTATCGCACAGCAAGCATAAATACGGTACAAATGTCCACTATTTACCAAATAGAGCCAAAGGTGGTGAACATCTTTACCATCATCATCTCTACCGCCCCCACAGGCAGGCGGTTGCAAAAACGCCCCCGTGTCTCCACCCAACCGCCATATCTACCTCAACTAAATCGATTTACCAAACCGTTCGGCCAACAATTCAACCTCCCACCCCCAATCGAAACAAAAGCGGCGCATACTGATAAACGTTTGACGCTGTTTATCAGTTTTACCAGCCCTATCGGAAGGTGTTTCATGGTCGCATTCGATCGCAATCCGCAAGACTTCAAGTATCTGCGCCTGCTGTCGAGACAGTTTCCCACCGAGCAATCCGCGTTTACCGAGATCATCAACCTCTCGGCCATCCTCAACCTGCCCAAAGGCACTGAGCATTTTATGAGCGACGTGCATGGCGAGTACGAAGCCTTTATGCACATCCTCAACAACTGCTCGGGCGTCGTGCGCGAGCATGTCGACGAGATTTTTGGCGAAACGCTCTCCTTTGACGAGAAGGGCGAGCTGTGCACGCTCATCTACTACCCGCGCGAGAAGATCGAGCTGGTCCGCAGCCAGCGCGAGGACTCGCCCACCTGGTACAAGACGATGCTTGACCAACTCATTATGGTTGCCCGCTCGCTTTCGAGCCGTTATACGCGCTCCAAGGTGCGTAAGGCCATCCCACGCGATTACGCCTATATCATCGACGAGTTGTTGCACACGCACCCGGACGAGAACAACTATCGCGTGCGCTATCACGAGCGCATCGTGGAGTCCATCCTAGAGACCGCCAGCGCCGACGACTTTATCGAGTCGCTCGCCTCGCTCATCAAGCGCCTGGCCGTCGACCACCTGCACCTGGTGGGCGACATCTTCGACCGCGGTGGCGGCGCGGCCAAGATTATGGACCGCCTGCTCACCTACCATTCACTCGACATCCAGTGGGGCAACCACGACCTGCTGTGGATGGGCGCTGCGGCCGGTGAGCCCGCCTGCATCGCCACGGTGCTGCGCAACAACCTACGCTACGACAACTACGAGATCCTGGAGAACGACTACGGCATCTCGCTGCGTGAGCTTGTCGCCTTTGCCGATGCCACCTACACCGCCGGTGAGTCCATCACCCCGCTGATCAAGGCCATCAACGTGCTGCTCTTTAAGCTCGAGGGTCAGATTATCCAGCGCCATCCCGAGTTCGACATGACCGACCGCCTGTTACTCGACAAGATCGACCACGACACCGGCACGGCCACGCTCGCCGACGGCAGCGTGTGGCCGCTCACGACCAACGACTTCCCCACCGTCGACCCGACGGACCCCTATACGCTCGCGCCCCAGGAGCAGCACATCATCGACAAGCTCGTGTCCGAGTTTGTCACCGCCGATCACCTGCATCGCCATATCGATTTCCTCTATTCCCACGGCTCGATATACAAGGTCGCCAACGGCAACCTGCTGTTCCATGGCTGCGTGCCGCTCAACGAAGACGGCACCTTTAGCAGCATGAACTGCCTGGGCACCTGGCACGCTGGCCGCGATTATCTCGATTTTTGCGACCACATCGCCCGCCGCGCCTGGCGCGTGGGCGACCGCGACGCTCTCGACTGGATGTGGTACCTGTGGATTGGCTTTAACTCACCCGCCAGCGGACGCCTGGTGCGCACCTTTGAGCGCGCCTATATCGCCGATAAGAGCACCTGGGTCGAGCCGATGGACCCGTACTTTACGCTTACCAAGTCGCCCTCGGTCTGCGATGACATCATGCGCGAGTTTGGCGTCGCGCCCATGGCATGCTCACCGACCGGTCACATCATCAACGGCCACACGCCCGTCAAGACCACCAAGGGCGAGCAGCCCATCCGCGCCGAGGGCAAGCTGCTGGTCATCGATGGCGGCTTCTGCCGCGCCTACCACCCCAAGACGGGTATCGCCGGCTATACGCTCATCTCGAGCTCGCGCGGCTGCCGCCTCAAGTCGCACCGGGCCTTTACGACGGTTGCCGAGGCACTCACACGCAACGTGGACATCGAGAGCGAGACCAATCGTTTTGACCAAGCAGACCGTCGCCGCATGGTGAGCGACACCGATTCCGGTGCCAAGATCCGCAGCCAGATCCAGGACCTGCGCCAGCTGCTCGATGCATATAGAAACGGTGCTATCGAGGAGCGCGCCTAGCTCCACCCGTGGGGATTGGCTAAACTTGCTGAGTTTGTCATCCCCGCGGCGTCCCGGCGCCACCCTAAGGCAGGTACCATGCAAAAGCTCCTTGCGCAGATCATGAAGTTTGGCGTCGTCGGCGTCATTGCCACGGTCATCGACTTTGGCATTATGAATCTGCTCCACTACGGTCTGGGCCTCAACATCCTAATCGCCAACACCAGCGGCTTTATCATCTCACTCATCTTTAACTACCTCGCAAGCATGAAGTACGTGTTTGCGCACAAGGAAGGCATGAGCCGCCGCCGCGAGTTCAT
>CABUVF010000090.1 GCA_902494945.1 uncultured Collinsella sp. | reverse complement strand
TTGAGTCACAGGCTTGACCACCGGCTCCGTCACCGCAGCAGGTAGAAATGCCATACCGACAGCGCCCGCGCCAACCACAGCGATCGCAAGCGCCAAGACAATCAATCCAATACGGGCAGAACGGCTCACGGCAAAACACCCCACAATGCAAACCTTCGCCACCTGCACTAATGATACCGCCAGCTAACACTATTACCAAAAGAAGCCGCGCGCTCCTCACCACCACAAAGGGGACAGGCACCTTTGTGGTGGTTTTCGACGCTAACGGTCGACCATCTCGCGCAATGAGATTAAACTTGAATTGCTCTCTGAACATATCCATTTCTGCCTATCCTCAACAGATCTTTGTCTCGAGGAGCGCATATGAAGCCGCCTCATTCCACCGGTCGCAACGTCATCGCCATTCTCGCCATACCCATCGTGATGCTCTTCCTTATCGTCATCACGCCCTTTTCCCTTGGTATCACCTCGCCCTTCGATTTATGCGGAATGGTCGACGCCGGCTCGCGTGCCACCTCGCTCTCCTTTATCTGTCGCGGCGTGTTTTACGAAGATGGAATTCCCACCGGAAGTTGGCAGTCAAAGTTGCCACTGCTCGGTCAGATCGACGGATGCTCCCCCTATTTCTGCCTTGGACCTCAGACGCTAAACTATCTAATCGACGACCAGCCACTCGACTTCATCACCCTCGCCTACGACTACGCACCAAACACCGATGAGCGCCACATGAACCAAGTCCTCGACAAGATGCTTGGACAGTGCGGGCTCACCGAGGAGGCCGGTCGAACCATCTATAGCAACCAGAAATTAAAGCGAACAGAACTCCGCCGTGTCGGAAAATCAAAGGGCGAAACGGGGCCGCCTACTGGGATGCCTGGGCAACACGCGACAAGGGCGAATTCGGACACAGCACCTATATGGTCACTGTCTACACCAAAGACGGAATTAAGGACAATGTTGACGATTTCGCGTCATCCAAACTCGGCATCCCCAAAACAACCAAACCCGCCAGCCCAGATGAAATTCTGTAGAGCCGCCCATTAACATGCCGCTCAACAATCACAACAGCATCGAGCTCGTCCCCACCACCACAAAGGTGCCTGCCCCCTTTGTGGTGGTTTTCGACAAAAAGAAGCCGCCCCAATAAAAAGGGGCGGCATCAAGTAAGTCTATTTATTAGCGTCCCCCAAGACCCAACGAGAACGCAGAAATGTAGCCCGGGGCTTACCCTTTCCCGAACGCGACCCTCGCGAAGCGCGTGAGCGAGCGGGAAAGGGTAAGCCCCGGGCGGACAATTAAGTGCGTTACTCGGCAGCGGCCTTGAACTTGTTGTAGTTGATGAGGCAGCCGGCCTTGACGATGGCACGCTCCTCTGCCGTCATATCGGCAATGTAGAGCTCAATCTGCTCGACCGCACCATCGGCGCGCACCACGTAGGCGGCGATGTCCTTCAGGTCGCCATCGAGCGCGGCACGGATACCCGGCACAAAGACGTAATCGCCCACCTCAAAGTTGGGCTCGGCCTCCATCTGGAAGGGCACCATGCCCCAGTTCATCACGTTGGAGCGATAGCGCTTGGTGGCGTACTCGTGGACGATGTTGGCCAGGCCGCCAATTACGCGCTGGCAGCTCGCGGCCTGCTCGCGGGCGCTGCCGTCGCCAGGCTTCTTGGCGTAAATCATGGAACCGAACTCGGTCGCCTTGGCATCGGCCGCGACACCCGCGCCGGCCAGCGCCTCAAACACACCGGCAAGCTCGGCATCGAGTGCCGCCAGGTCGCCCGCGGACTCGCCGGCAACGCGACGCTTCTCCACAGCGTCGACCTCCTTGGAGCGACCCACGTAGGCCGGGTCGCGGCGGCTCAGCGTAAACTCAGCCAGGCCCAGCGGGTTGGAGCGGAAGGAGCTCGTCTCGCCCGAGGGAATGAGCTCGTCGGTCGTGGTGACCGGGTCCATGATCTTGGAGCAAACCTTGAGCAGGATGTCGTCGCCGAGCGGCTCCATCGCGGGCCACGGCTTGATGTTGGGGCCTTCGACCAGCTCGTCGGCAGGCTCCGCCTTGCCAAAGCCCCAGTACACGCGCTTCTTGTACGGCGCGTCGTCAAAGGTGTACTCGCAGGCCTCGTCCCAAGTGTCCTCGGGCAGGTCGGTCGCCGGCGTCAGGACGCCGCCGTTGGCAGCCGTTGCCGCAATGGAGCGGGCGTCCATCAGGGCCACGGCGCTCAGCTGGCCATTACCCGGCTTGGAACCCTCGCGGTTGGGGAAGTTGCGCGTGGTGTGACGGATCGAAAGGCCGTTGTTGGCGGGCGTGTCGCCGGCGCCGAAGCACGGGCCGCAGAATGCCGTGCGCACGATTGCGCCGGCCTCCATGAGGTCGTAGATGTAGCCGCGGCGTGTAAGTTCGAGCGCCACGGGCTGGCTCGTGGGATAGACCGACAGCGAGAACTCGCCGCAGCCGGTATTGGCGCCCTTGAGCACGCGGGCAGCCTGGACCACGGAGTCATAGTTGCCGCCCGAGCAGCCGGCGATAACGCCCTGCTGCACGTGCAGCTTGCCGTCGACGATCTTGCCGAGCAGGCTAAAGTGCGTCTTGCCCTCGCCGATCTTGGCGGCCTCAAGCTCCACCTCGTGAAGGATGTCCTCGAGGTTTTCGTTGAGCTCGTCGATCTCAAAGCCGTTGGAGGGATGGAATGGCAGCGCGATCATGGGCTTGATGCTCGACAGGTCGACCTCGACGCAACCGTCGTAGTAGGCGACATCGGCGGGCTTGAGCTCGCGATAGTCGTCGCCGCGGCCGTGCATGGTCAAAAACGCGTGCGTGTCCTCGTCGGTGGCCCAGATGCTCGACAGGCAGGTGGTCTCGGTGGTCATGACGTCGACGCCGTTGCGGTAGTCGGTCGTCATGCTCGCGATGCCGGGGCCCACAAACTCCATGACCTTGTTCTTGACGTAGCCCTTGGCAAAGACAGCGCGGATGATGGCGAGCGCCACATCGTGCGGGCCGACGCCGGGGCGCGGGGCACCCGTGAGGTAGATGGCGACGACGCCGGGATAGGCGACGTCGTAGGTGTCGCGCAGCAGTTGCTTTGCCAGCTCGCCACCGCCCTCGCCCACGGCCATAGTGCCCAGAGCGCCGTAGCGGGTGTGCGAGTCGGAACCCAGGATCATCTTGCCGCAGCCCGCGAAGTTCTCACGCATAAAGGAGTGGATAACGGCGATATGCGGCGGAACGAAGATGCCACCGTACTTCTTGGCGGCCGAGAGGCCAAAGACGTGGTCGTCCTCGTTGATGGTGCCGCCCACGGCGCACAGCGAATTATGGCAGTTGGTGAGCACGTAAGGCAGCGGGAACTGCTCCATGCCCGAGGCGCGCGCCGTCTGGATGATGCCGACAAAGGTGATGTCGTGGCTCGCCATGGCGTCGAAGCGAATCTTGAGTGCCTCGGGATCTCCGGACGTATTGTGTGCCTGGAGGATCGAATACGCGATGGTGCCGCGCTTGGCATCCTCGGGCGTCTGCGTAATACCGCGCTCGGCAGCCTCGGCCGCAGGCACAACCTCGCTGCCGCCGCGCAGGTAGATGCCGTCCTCGTACAGCTTGACCATACTGTCTCCCACTCTGCCCAAAACGATTTGGGCGCATAGCATACATTCGTTCAATATCGTGCCATAGAACGGTTGCGAGTGGGTTACGAATCTGCACGTTCACTTTATCTCAGTAAAGCAAAGAACGAGTTGGGTGCCGGGGGCAGACTTAGACGCCGAAATGACGAGAGTGGATAATCTCCCACTTTGAGCCTGCAAACAGGCCAAAAACGGGAGATTATCCACTCTCATTCTGCGGGCACTCATTTAAGTCTGTCCCCAATGAGTGCCCGGCAGCGTCGGCGGAGCTATAGGTCGCTACCCGTACCTAGCAGCTTGCGCATGACTTGCTCGGGGTTGACTGCGCCGTCGCGCGGGGCCAGGGCGGTGATCTTCTTCTGCATCTTATACTCGTGCAGCTCGTCCTCGAGCTGGCGCACGCGAGCGCGGAGTTTTTCGTTCTCGCGCTCGCGCTCCTCAGCACGCTCCTTCATATCGAGGATGCGCACCACGCCGGCAAGGTTGATGCCCTCGTCGGTCAGTTGGTTGATGAGTTCCAGACGCTCGATATCGGCGCGCGAATACAGGCGCGTGTTACCGCCCGAGCGCTGGGGGTTCACCAGGCCCTTGGACTCGTAGACGCGTAGAGTCTGCGGGTGCATGCCGGTCAGCTCGGCCGCCACGCTGATCATGTACAGCGGTTTGTTCCTATTGTCCTCGGCCATGCTACCTGACCCCTTTCCGTCTCGTTATCGTCCATCATAAGCCCGCGGGCGTGGGTGTGCGCCGCGACCGCCCTAGTACGTCGCCTTGTAACGATTGACCTTCTCGCGATAGTCGCGCGTGTCGGCCTCGCGCAGCTTGGTCATGGCATCGCGCTCATCGTCGGACAGGTTCGTGGGAACCTGCACCTTGATCTCGACGAGCAGCGCGCCCGTGCGGCCACGGTGCTTAACATCGGGCGCGCCCATCTCCTTAAAGCGGAACTTCTTGCCCGTCTGGGTACCCGCGGGCACCTTCAGACGAACCGTCGCGCCGCCGGGTGTGGGCACATCCACCGTGCAGCCGAGCGCCGCCTCGTAAACCGAGATCGGTACCTCCATGGTCACATCGGCACCCTTGCGCTTAAACAGCGGGTGCTCCTCCACATGCGTGGTCACGACCAGGTCGCCGCGCTCGCCACCCGCAACGCCATACTCGCCGCGACGCTTGTAGCGTAGCTTGCCGCCGTCGACCGCGCCCGCGGGCACCGAGACCGTAATGGTCTGCTGCTCACCTGTCGAAGGAATGCGATAGGTGACCTTGTGCGTCACGCCGCGAAACGCGTCCTCGGCCGTCACATCGACGGTCAGCGACAGGTCGCCGCCCTTGCGAGCGCGGCTGCGACCCGTGCCGGCACCGGCATTACCTGCAGCCCCGGCAAAGCCCGAGCCCCAATCGCTGCCCCAGGCGCCGTTGCCGCTAAAGATGCTGTCGAAGATGTCGCCCCAGCCGCTGGCACCCGCGCCGGCACCGTAGCCGCCGCCATACGCGCCGCCTGCGCCCGGCATGCCGCCAAACATAAGCATCTGGTCGTACTCTTTGCGCTTCTTCTCGTCCGAAAGCGTCTCGTAGGCCTCGCTAATCTCCTTAAACTTGGCCTCGTCGCCGCCGGCATCGGGGTGATATTTTTGCGCGAGCTTGCGAAACGCGCTCTTGATCTCTTTGTCGGAGGCGCTCTTGGATACGCCCAGGATGTCATAGAAGGTTTTGCCTGCAGCCATCGTAGCTCCTCTCCTGTTTCATCCGCCGTCCAGCGGACGGCGGCTCATGCTTTCATATGGCACTAGGTCAGAAAGGGCCCCGGGTGTTGCCCCGGGGCCCTTCTCAATTACTCCTCGGTGCTCTCGGCCGTATCGGCCGCAGCATCCTCGGGCGCCGCTTCGGGCTCCGGTGCGGGGCGCTTCTCGCCACCGTAGGTCACCGTCACCATCGCGGAGCGCAGGATGCGGTCCGCCATGCGGTAGCCCTTCTGGTACACGTCGTTTACGGTCTCGTCGTACTGCGATGCGTCCTCGACACGCCCCACGGCCTGGTGCTCGAGCGGATCGAACGCCTCGCCCTTGGGGTCGATGGGCTCAACGCCCTCGTGAGCAAACACATCGAGCAGCTTGGCATGCACCGCGTCAACGCCGTCGACGAACTGCTTAAAGTCGTCGGAAAGCTCTTGGCTGCGGGCATGGTCGATTGCGCGCTCGATATCGTCGATCACCGGCAACAGCGCGGTGACAAGCTTCTCGGTCGCGCGCTCGCGCTCGGCGATGCGCTCGTTGGCGGTGCGGCGACGGAAGTTCTCCCAGTCGGCCTGCAGACGGGCGGTGCGCTCGGTAGCGTCCTTCGCCTTGTCCTCGGCGGCCTTCTGAGCCTCTGCCGCAGCATCGAGCTCATTGCGCACATCGGCAAGCTCCTTTTGGGCCTGCTCGAACTTGAGCTTAAAGTCGTTGTCGGCGGCTTCTTCACCGGCGCGGATAGCGGCTTCCACCATCTCGTCCTCGGTCATCGTCGCCTCCTTGTTAGAATCCTCTACCTGGTTCTCGGCAGCCTCGGCGGCCGGGGCCTCGTTGGCCTCGGTATCGTCAACGGCCTCTACGGGAATCTTCACGTCCTTCTCCTCAGAGTCAACGGGGGCGGCGCCAGCGGCGGCCGCCTCCGTGCGAGCTTTACGGGCGGACATGATTATTTGTCCTCGTCGTCCACAACCTCGTAGTCGGCGTCGACAACGTCATCGTCGGCAGGCTGGGCGCCAGCGGCACCGTCGGTCTGCTGCTGAGCGTCGGCGTAGACAACCTGGGCCAGCTCGTAGGCCACGGACTGCAGGGACTCGCCGGCGGCCTTGATAGCCTCGACGTCAGAGCCCTCGAGCGCCTTCTTGGCGTCGGCGATAGCGGCCTCGGCCTTGGACTTCACGTCGGCGGAAACCTTGTCGCCCAGCTCGTTGAGGGTCTGCTCGGTGGAGTAGCACAGGCTATCGGTCTGGTTGCGGACCTCGACCTCTTCCTTCTGCTTCTTGTCCTCCTCGGCATGAGCCTCGGCGTCCTTGACCATACGATCGACTTCGTCGTCGGACAGAGCGGTGGAGCCGGAAATGGTGATCTGCTGCTCCTTGCCGGTGCCCTTGTCCTTAGCGGAGACCTTGACGATGCCGTTGGCGTCGATGTCGAAGGTGACCTCGATCTGCGGCACGCCGCGGCGGGCAGCCGGGATGCCGGTCAGCTGGAACTTACCGAGCGACTTGTTATCGCGGGCAAGCTCGCGCTCGCCCTGGAGCACGTTGATCTCGACGCTGGTCTGGTTGTCGGCAGCGGTGGAGTAGACCTCGGTCTTGGAGGTCGGGATCGTGGTGTTGCGGTCGATCATCTTGGTCATGATGCCGCCCATGGTCTCGACACCCAGCGACAGCGGGGTAACGTCGAGCAGCAGGATGCCCTCGACGTCGCCGGTGAGCACGCCGCCCTGGACGGCAGCGCCGTCGGCAACGACCTCGTCGGGGTTCACGGACATGTTGGGCTGCTTGCCGGTCATGGTCTTGACCAGATCCTGGACGGCGGGCATACGGGTGGAGCCGCCGACGAGGATGACCTCGGTCAGATCGGAGAGCTTGAGCTTAGCGTCGCGCAGGGCGTTGGTGACAGGCTGCTTGCAGCGCTCGAGCAGGTCGCGGGTGATCTTCTCGAACTCGGCGCGAGTCAGCGTGTAGTTGAGGTGCAGCGGGCCGGACTGGTTCATGGTGATGAACGGCAGGTTGATGGTGGTCTGCTGGGCGGCGGAGAGCTCCTTCTTGGCGTTCTCGGCGGCCTCCTTCAGACGCTGCAGGGCCATGGGGTCCTGACGCAGGTCGACACCGTTCTCCTGCTGGAACTTATCGGCCATCCAATCGATGACGCGCTGATCCCAGTCGTCGCCGCCCAGGTGGTTGTCGCCCGAGGTGGACAGAACCTCAAACACGCCGTCGGCGAGGTCGAGGATGGAGACGTCGAAGGTACCGCCGCCCAGGTCGAAGACCAGGATGCGCTGGTCGGTGCCCTGCTTGTCCAGGCCATAGGCAAGAGCAGCAGCAGTCGGCTCGTTGACGATACGCTTGACGTTGAGGCCGGCGATCTTACCGGCGTCCTTGGTGGCCTGACGCTGGGCGTCGTTGAAGTAGGCCGGGACGGTGATGACGGCGTCGGTGACGGTCTCGCCCAGATACTTCTCGGCGTCAGCCTTCATCTTGGCGAGCGTCATGGCGCTCACCTGCTCGGCGGTGTAATCCTTGCCCTCGATATCGACGACGGCACGGCCACCCTGGCCCTCCTTGACCTCATACGGCACGGTCTTGATCTCGGAGGTGCACTCGGAGTACTTGCGGCCCATGAAGCGCTTGATGGAGAACACGGTGTTCTTGGGGTTGGTGACAGCCTGGTTCTTAGCGGCCTTACCCACGACGCGGTCGCCGTCGGCACGGAAGCCCACGACGGACGGGGTGGTGCGGTCGCCCTCGGCGTTCACGATAATGGTCGGAGAACCGCCCTCGAGAACGGCCATTGCGGAGTTAGTAGTACCAAGGTCGATACCAAGAATCTTGCCCATTAGAAATTCCCTCTCTCTTGTGCGTTTGCACCGACTCGGCGGTCTGCCGAGCGGTGTTTCGGCTTGTCTTTCAGGATGTAGTGTATCCCCTTATGGGCCGGAATATACAAAATCTAAGTCAATTCATATAAGATTTCTTATTGC
>CABUVF010000089.1 GCA_902494945.1 uncultured Collinsella sp. | reverse complement strand
GCCGTTGGGCGTCTGCTCGGCGACCTTGCCCTCGTCGACATCGTCGTTGTAGCTTTGGTCGATGGTGCCGACCTCGAGGCCGGCTTCCTTGATCAGCTCGACGGCAGTCTGCTGGTCCTTGCCCAGCACGTCGGGCACGGGGACCTGCTCGCCGCCAAAGAGTCCTGTGGCAAAGGCCACCACGATGCCGATGACGGCAACAGCTGCCACCACGGCGGCGATGATCTTGTTCTTGTTGGATTTGGGCTTTTCGACCTCGTAGGAGCCGGTGGAGCCCGAAACCGAGCTACGGGCGGTATTCTGGCCGCTCACGCCCGAGACGGGACGCACCATGGCGCGCGTCTGATCGGAAAGCTCGCGAGTCTTGGTGGCGCCCAGCTCACCGGGGGCACCGATGATGCGCGTGGGCTCCGAGATGTTGACGGCACGGCCCGACAGGTAGCTGTTGAGCACCTGACGCAGCTCGTCGGCGGTCTGGAAGCGGTTTGCCGGGTCCTTCTCCATGCACTTGAGGATGATGCGCTCAAGGTCGGCGTCGACACCGGAGTTGATCTGGCTTGGCGGAATAGGCAGCTCGTTGACCTGCTTGAGTGCGACCGAGATAGCGTCGTCACCGTCAAAGGGAACGCGGCCGGTGGCGCACTCGTACATCACGACGCCCAGCGAGTAGATATCCGAGGTGGGGCCGAGGTCCTGACCGCGGGTCTGCTCGGGGCTGACGTAGTGGGCGGTTCCCAGCACGTTGTTGTCTTGCGTGAGGTGGCTGTTCTTGGCGCGCGCGATGCCAAAGTCCATCACCTTGATGTTGCCGTCGGGCAGCACCATGATGTTCTGCGGCTTAATGTCGCGGTGGATGATCTCGTGCTTGTGGGCGACCGAAAGCGCGGAGCTGATCTGCGAGCCGATCTGGGCGACCTTCTTGGGGTCGAGGGCGCCGTGGCTCTTGATGCCGCTCTTAAGGTCGGTGCCGCGCAGGTACTCCATGACGATGTAATAGGTGTCGCCGTCCTTGCCCCAATCGTAGACGCCCACGATATAGGGTGAGGAGAGACCGGCTGCTGCCTGGGCCTCCTGCTTAAAGCGTGCGGCGAAGGTTGCGTCGCCAGCATACTGCGGCAGCATGATCTTGACGGCTACCGTGCGGTCGAGGACCTGGTCCTGTGCACGGAAGACGGTCGCCATACCGCCCGTTCCCACCTTATCCTTGAGGAGGTATCTTCCCCCGAGGACCCTCTGTTCCATTCCTGCTCCTAACATAACTATTCGCTCAACGATGTGTGTAGTACCAGATGTGTGGCCGCTGGGGCCGTGTGGCGCGTTGCCGCTAGCTCATCGGCCGCGGCGCGCCATAAGTATCCGCTTTGATCATGGGCATCACGCTCCCTGTGCGGCGAGCGCCGCGGTCAGGACGATGCCGGCAATCTTGGCCGCCTTGACGTCGTGTTTGTCGTAATCCTCCAGGGCTACCGAGATGGCAACCGTGGGTGAATCGTAAGGTGCAAAGCCAACAAACGTAGAGTTGACGTTGGTGCCGCCGGTCTCGGGCGAACCGGTCTTGCCGGCAACCTTGACGCCCGGAATCTGGGCATCGGTGCCGGTACCGGACTGGACGACGGCGAGCATGGCCTGCTTGACCTGGTCGGCCGTGGCAGAGCTGACAGCCTGGCCCAGCGAGCGGGACTGCGTGGTCTTGACCACGGTTCCGTCCGGGGCGAGTATCTGGGACACAAAGAACGGGTCCATGACCACGCCGCTGTTGGCGATAGCGGCAGCGATCACGCAACTCTGCATGACGGTGGTCTGCGGGCCAGGCGTGTGGTCCATGCCGACGGGCTGGCCGGCGCCTGCCCAAGCGGTCTCCCACTCGGTCATAAGCGACGGGTCGGCCATGATGGAAGCTGCGGTGGTCAGATCCTGACCGAGCTTTTGGCCGTAGCCAAAGGCGTTGGCAAACTGGACGAGCGAGCTGGCGCCAATCTCGTTGGCCACCTGGCCAAAGACGACGTTGGACGACACGGCGAAGGCCTGCTGCAGGCTGATGGTGCCGTAGCTCTCGTTGGCATAGTTGGTGACCGGCGCGTTGCCGATGTCCATGGAGCCAGGCGCCTGGTACGTGCTGGTAAGGCTGGCGGTGCCGGTTTCGAGCGCCGCGGAGAGTGTGACGACCTTAAAGGTCGAGCCCGGGGTGTACAGCGCGTCCATGGCGCGGTCGTACATGGAGCCGTCCTCGCCGCCGCCCGACTGGAGCAGCGCATCGATGTTGGTGTTGTCGTAGGTGGGCGAGCTCGCGCACGCAAGGACCGCACCGTTACGCGGATCCATGACCACCACAGCGCCCTTAAAGCCCTTGAGCGCCTGCTCGGCAGCCGTCTGGATGCGCGAGTCGATGGTGAGCTTGGCGGTATTGCCCGGCTGGGTCTGCCCCGCGAGCGACGCGATGGCGTTGTTCCAGCTGGAGTAATCCTTGGAGCCGGTGAGCGTATCGTTCATGACGCTCTCGATGCCGGCGGTGCCGTATTGCTGACTCACGTAGCCCACCACGTGCGCGGCCATGTTGCCGTTGGGGTAGGAACGGGCGTAGGTGCCGTCCTCCTGCTGCAGCGACTCGGCTAGCGTCACGCCGTCGGACGTGATGATGGAGCCACGCTGGATGTACTTGGAGCGGGCGATGGTGTGGTTGTTGGTCGGCATGTCCTGATAGTCCTTCGCCTTGATGACCTGGACATAGGTAAGGTTGCCGATAAGGATGGCGAACAGCGCCGTAAAGGCGAGCACCGCACGGGTTAGACGGTTGGCGAGCGCAACGCGGCCGAGCACACCGGATTCAGGCGTGTCGAGCAGGCGACGGCGCATGCGCGAGCCGACGGAATGGCTGCCGCTGCCGTAGGAAGACGAGGTGGCAAAGCGCGTGCCCGTCGGGGCGGCGGCAGATGCGACCTGATCATCGGTGATGGCGGCCATAGTGCCGGTGCCGGTAAGCTCGGCCTCGCGTCCGGTCGCCTCGTCACCGGCGCGCAGCAGGAGCGCGACGATGATAAAGCTTGCCAGCAGCGAGGAACCGCCCTGGCTCATAAAGGGTAGGGTGACGCCGGTCAGCGGGATCAGGCGGGTAACGCCGCCCACGATTAAAAAGGCCTGGAAGCTGATGGCGGCCGTAAGGCCCGTGGCGCTAAAGGCGGCGAGGTCGGATTTAGCGCGGGCAGCCGTGGTGAGGCCACGCACGGCAAAGAGCATAAACAGGATGAGCACGGCGCCGCCGCCCAAAAGGCCCATCTCCTCGCCGATGGCCGAGAAGATAAAGTCGGACTCGACGACAGGGATGTTGTTGGCCATGCCGTTGCCGATACCAACACCGACCAGACCGCCATCGGCAAGCGAGAAGAGCGACTGGACGATCTGGTAGCCCTGGCCCTGGGCGTCCTTAAACGGATCGACCCAAACCTGGAAACGCACCTGAACGTGAGACAGGAACTTGTAGGCGCCCACGGCTCCAACGGCTAAGAGCGCAAGGCCGATAACGACATACGAGAATCGTCCCGTGGCAACGTAGAGCATCAGCAAGAAGATGGTGTAGAACAGCACGGCCGAACCCAGATCGCGTTCGAAGACGACGACGAGCAGGCACACACCCCACACGGCAAACAGCGGCAGCAGCAGTCGCAGGCGAGGGATCTTAAAGCCCAGGATCTTGCGGTTGGAGATGGAGAGCAGCTCGCGGTTCTCGGCCAGGTACCCGGCCAGGAACAGCACGATAAAGACCTTGGCGAACTCGCCGGGCTGGATGGTAAAGCCCGCGATGCGAATCCACAGCTTGGAGCCCGAGATCGTGGTGCCGATAAAGATAGGCAGCATCAACAGAATGATGCCGATAATGCCAAAGGTGTACTTGTAGCGCATGACTACGTCGAGGTTCTTAACCAACGCGAGCGTTCCCACCATCAGGGCCACCGAGACAAACAGGATGATGAGCTGTGAGATGGCGAGAGCGGGGGCGAGACGCGTCACGAACGTGATGCCGATGCCCGAAAGCACAAAGACAATGGGCAGGATGGCGGGGTCGGCACCGGGCGCCAAGATGCGCACGGCAATGTGGGCCGCGGCAAAGGCGGCAAAGAGGCCGATCGGTACGGCGAGCGTCTCAAAGGAGATGGCAGCGCCCGCGGTGAGGACGTACATCGCATACAGCAGGATGACGGGGAACGCCGAGGCGATGAGCAAGAGCAGCTCGGTGTTGCGGCGACTCATAAGCGGCACTCCCTTTCTAGTTCTTTTCGGAGGCTTCGGCCTCGGCGGACTGTTCGGCGGTTTTCTCGGAATCTGATTCGGAGGTCGATCCCTGGTCGGTGTTGTCGCGAATCGTTTGCGCGTCGATCACCTGGCGGGTCTGCTCCTCGTCGATCTGGTGGCGGTACTTGGATATCGTGTCCTGCGCATCGTCGACACTTGTTTGCGGAATGCCCGCCTTGAGGCGGTTTTGCGTGTCTTCGGGCAGGTCGGATAGCTTGATGCTGGTTTCGCTTTCGAGCCAGTGGAGCTTGAGTCCGAGCGGCTTGCCGGGCAGGCCGCGCCAGACGGCGACATTGCCCTGGTAGGTACCCAGGTAGTACGAGCCGGTGACACCCGTGTAGGCCCAGATGCCAGCTGCCAGCACAAAGACGAGGGCCAGAATGGCGGCGATAGTAATGTTGCGGCGACGCACGCGCTGCGCCTCGCGCATAACGCCATCGTCAACCAGGTCAACGACTACTACGGTCACGTTGTCGTGGCCGCCGGCGGCAAGCGCAGCGTCCACTAGGTTGTCGACGCAGATTTGCGCGGTTGAGGACTGCGTGGCGATGTTCTCGATATCGCTATCGGGAATCATGCTCGAAAGGCCGTCAGAGCACAGGATCAGGCGGTCGCCTTCCTCGATATGCAGAGTGAAGTGGTCGGCATACATGGCGGGGTCCGAGCCCAGCGCACGGGTGATGACCGAACGGTTGGGGTGGACGCGAGCCTCGTCTGCCGTAATCTCGCCGGCGTCCACGAGTTCTTCCACATAGGAGTGGTCGCGGGTCACGCGGATGAGCGTGCCCTCGTGGAGCAGGTAGGCGCGCGAGTCGCCCACGTGGGCGATGGCGAGCGTATCGTTTTCGATATAGGCGCAAGTGGCCGTGCAGCCCATGCCGGGCTTGCCCAGGCCATTCAAGGCGGCCTCGATTACGGCGGCGTTAGCGGCCTCGACGGCTGCCGCCAGGCGTGCGGCGTCGGCGGACTGCGGGGCCGTCTTGGCAATAGTCTCAACGGCGATGGAAGAGGCTACCTCGCCGGCAGCGTGACCACCCATGCCGTCGCATACGCAAAAGAGCGGCGACTGCACCAGGTAGGAATCCTCATTGTGCGGGCGCACGCAGCCAACGTCGGAGCGGGCGCCCCACATGAGTTGCGTGGTGGTGCCGGCATCATAGGTCGAGTCGGTCTCGATGCGCTCCTCGGTCAGGGGCTCAAAGCTCATGGTCGACCCGGGGTCTTTGAGCTTGGCCTCAACGGCGGCAACGTCGATTTCGGCTGTGTCACCGGGAGAGACGGTGTCGGTCTCGGCGTTTGATTCGGAATCGCCGGTGTCCGGGGAGTCGGGCTCCTCGGACACGCGGGCGGTCGACTCGTCGTCTTGCGGGCTGACGTCTATAGACTCGGGCGCCGGCGTAGACACGGGCGCAACCTCGGATGCTGGGGCTATGGGAAACGCCGGCGCGGCGGGCTCGGGTGCCGCAAACACCGCAGCGCTCTCGTTGATTGCCGCGGCGACGGGCTCTGCAAAGTGAGCCGGCGCCGGGGTTGCTTCGGACGCTGTGGGCTGTTCCGCAGCATGTGCGCCGATGGGCGCCGCTACGGCATTCTCTTCGTCCTCGTTATCGGCGAGATCCGAAATATCATGCGTTACATGCGAAAGAGGCAGGGAGAACACGGTGTCCTCGGGTTCCACGGGTGCGGAGCCCGCCGGAGCGGCGTGGGCCGGCGCAGCTGTGGCGGCAGCCGGTGCCTCGGTCATAGTCGCGGACTTGTTCTCCTCGTCGATCATCGACGGTTCACCTTCATGACCACGTCGCCAATCTGGACTTCGTCGCCCTCGCGCAGCGTTGCGGGCTCCACAAGCTGGCGGCCGTTGACGAGCGTGCCGTTAAGCGAGTTGAGGTCCTCGATGATGAGCGCCGGGCCCTGCAGCGAAAAGCGCGCATGCGAGGCCGAGACGAACGGTTCGTTGATGCAGATGTCCGAAGATGGCGAGCGACCGACGATGACGGGGCCGAGCATGTCTACGTGGATGCCGCGGATACCGCGCGGACCCTTGTCCACATCGATCGTCCAGATAGCCGAGTCGCGGCGCTGTCCGCGCACAAGTCCCACGCCGGTCTTCATGACGGCGAACAGGAAGATATAGAGCAGGGCGACCAGGACGATGCGGCCTGCAAAAAGGACGATATCGATGTTCATAAGCGACTATCCCCTAAATTCAAAGGTGCTCAGGCCAAACGTCAGCAGATCGCCGTTGCGCAGCGGGCAGCGCGTAATACGGCGGTTGTTGACGAGCGTGCCGTTGGTGGAATTGAGGTCCTCGATCGACCAATCCGAGCCCGTAAAGGTGAGCTGGGCGTGGCGGCGCGACACGTTGGGGTCGCGCAGGGCAATGTCGGAAACTGAGCGCTCGCGACCGATAGTCACCTGTGCGGAGGTGATGCTATGGCTCTCGCCGCTCACGACGTCGACGAGCTGGGCGAGCGGGCGCTGCGGGGCGCGAGTGCTCGCCATGTTGGAGGCGATGCCGGCTGCGGCGCCTAGGCCCACGGCGGCACCGGTCGCGGCGGCTCCGCCCATGCCGGCAAGCGCGTCGCGCGAGACGGTCTGCGGCACCGGGATGGGTGCTGCGGCGGGGTCGGGGACGCTAGGCGCGAAGGGGTCTGCCACGGCAAGCGGGTCGGGAGCGGCGGCGCGAGGCGTCGGCTGCTGCTGGGGCATGGCGGCGGGGCGCTGCTGCTGCGGGGCAGCAAACTGCTGCTGGCCGGCGCGCGGGGCGCTGGCGGCACGGCTTGCCGCTGAGTTGTTCTGGCCCAGGCCGTTTTGATAGGCGCGCTCTTCTTCGTACAGGCGGCCGAGCGTGGGGGCATCGACGTTCTCGGCAAAGACCGAGAACTTGCCGGCGCGCAGCTGCGGATCAATCATAAAGCGCACGAGGGGCTCGCCGACAAAGACATAGCGGCGCTTTTCGGCCTGCGCCTTCACAAACTCGCGGACCTCGCGTGAAAGCTCGGGGTAGAACGGGGCGAGCATGGGATCGTCGTCGGCGGCGATAAGGATGGTATAGAGTGCCGGCGCCGTGTTGACGCCGTTGATCACAAGAGTCTGATCCTCCATGTCGCGAGCGGCCTGCTTGGCAAGCTTCTTAAAGGAGAACGGGGCACGGGTGGCACCGAAGATGCCGGCCACGTGGTCCTCGAAGATGTTCAGGAAGTTCACGAAAGATCACTCTCCGTATAGGTTCTTTGGTATCCGAGCAAATATAGGCATATCCCAACGATTATAGAGGATAGGGTTCCCGCAACCGCCGCCTTGGCGACGACCGCGGCTGCAAGGCTGGCAATTTCCATATGGTGTGCAAGACAGGACGCCGCTGCGCAGCCGATGCCGGCGACAGCGATGGCGGCGATTGCGGCAAGGTTTGAGCCCTGATCGGCACGCTTGGCATGGGCATTGAGCAGCGCAGATGACGCCGCGGCAGTTGCCGCTACCAGCACAAAGGCAGCCCAAAGGAGTGGGTCTCCCAGCGCTGCGGCAACGTTACCGAGCCCCAGCACGCCTCCGGCTGAAAGCGCGACCGTGGCCAGACGGGCAAAAAGCACGCCCATGCCCGTTGCCGCGGCGGCGCTTGCCGGGCCAAGCCAAAATGACGCGACGCCGGCGGCGACCCCAACTGCCAGGAAGGTGTTGCCAGTCAGACAGCCAAGCGCGAGTGCACAGGTGAGCGCGGCGCACGCGGCCGCCTCGGTGCGTCCCCAGGCAATCCACCAACCGGACATGGCAGCGGCAAAAATGACCGCGACCGGCAGCATCGACAGGATGCCCTGCGCCTGCATGGTGGCGTTGGCCATGAGCACCAAAAAGCCCACAGCCGAGATGGCCGAGCCGATCTGGGGGGCCAGGCCAGCCGCCGCTCCGATCGCGATGGCCGCATTGACCAGGCCGTGAAGCGCCGCGACCCCGTCCGTTTGCAGCAGCAAAAAGCTAAAGGTGCCGCACGTTAGCGCCGAGATAGCGCGCATGGCGTAGTCGCGCGCATGGCTCCAGCGCGTGCCCGCCCAGCCGAGTGCGGGGTCGACCTCGATGGCGTCGT
>CABUVF010000088.1 GCA_902494945.1 uncultured Collinsella sp. | reverse complement strand
TGGTCGGAGCCGCCGCGGCCGTAGATGATCTCGTCGGTCTCGTAGCCCTCATAGGGATCGGCATCCCAGTTCTCGATGTTGCCGATGCCGACGGTGTCGATGTGGGAGTCGATGGCGATGATCTTGTCGCCCTCGCCCATAAAGCCCATGACGTTGCCCAGGCCGTCGACCTTGACCTCATCATAGCCAAGGCTCTCCATCTCGGCCTTAATGCAGGCAACAACCTCACCCTCCTCGCAAGACTCAGAGGGATGGGAGATCATAGCGCGCAGGAAGCGAGTCATATCAGCACGATGGGACTCAGCAGCAGCCTTGATAGCGTCGAAATCGAGTTCTTTAGCCATTGTTCTTAACCTTTCAAACGAAGGAATCTACCTGTGAGGTGGCGGAGCGATACCTATTTATTCCGCCCAGTATTAGCAAGTGGGGTATTCGCCTTCCCAGACGATGCGGCGGTACTGGTCGGGGTCCGTGTCACCTTCCGTGGAGAAGCAGAGCACGGAGCTCGTCTTATCCAGACCGATGAGTTCCTTGAGCTCGGCGTACTCGGGATCGAGCATGAGGGTCTCGACCAGGCCGGTGGTCACAGCGCCGGACTCGCCGGAGATGACGCGCGGGTCGCCCTTCTCGGGAGCGCCCAGGGTGCGCATGCCGCGAGCGGTGACCCAGTCGGGGCAGGACACGAAGGCGGTGGCGTGGTTGCGCAGGATATCCCAGCCCAGGATGTTGGGCTCGCCGCAGCACAGACCGGCCATGATGGAGGGCATGTCGCCGTCCACGATGCGCGGATCGCCGTCGCCGGCGGCAGCGCCCTTGTACAGGCAGGCGGCAGGAGCGCACTCAACCACGACAAAGGTGGGCGGGTTATCGGGATACAGGTTGGTGAAGTAGCCCACCACGGCGCCGGCGAGCGAACCCACGCCAGCCTGGACAAAGACGTGCGTCGGGCGGTTGATGGCCATCTCGCGCAGCTGCTCGGCAGCCTCGGAAGCCATGGTGCCGTAGCCCTCCATGATCCAAGACGGGATCTTCTCGTAGCCCTCCCAGGCGGTGTCCTGAACGATGACGCCGCGCTCGCAGGCATCGGCCTCGGCGGCGGCCATGCGCACGCACTCGTCGTAGTTGACCTCTTCGATGGTCACCGTGGCGCCCTCAGCGGCGATGTTATCAAAGCGGGGCTTGGTGGAACCCTTGGGCATGTGCACGACGGCCTTCTGGCCCAGCTTGTTGGCAGCCCATGCCACGCCGCGGCCATGGTTGCCGTCGGTGGCGGTAAAGAAGGTGGCCTGGCCAAAGTCCTCGGCCAGCTGATCGGAGGTCAGGTAATCGAAGGTGCAGTCGGCAACGTCCTTGCCGGTCTCGTCGGCAATGTAGTTGGCCATGGCAAACGAACCGCCCAGGACCTTAAAGGCGTTGAGGCCAAAGCGATAGCTCTCGTCCTTAACGCACAGGTTGGAAAGGCCCAGGCGCGCAGCCTGACCATCCAGGCGGGCAAGCGGAGTGACGGTATATTGGGGGAACGACTGGTGGAAGGCGCGGGCCTTCTTCACGTGGTCGAGGCTCATGATTCCCAAGTGCTTGTCATCGCTCTTGGGCATCGTGTTGCCCGCCCACTGGATCTTATCGGCCATACGGTGAACTCCTTAAGTCCTCTCTTGCCGGCCCCCGCATACGCGTTTCAGCCCGATCCCATTCACACGGCTGAACTTTTATGTGGATGCCAAACAAAAAGTTTGTTAGCAATGTTCTATCACACTTTTTGATTGGCATACCTAACGAATTGTTTGTTGCCGTAATCGGTACTTTTTCGCCGCCGAACGGTCACCAGTTAGCCTGTCTATGTATTTGTTTGCGAACAGGTGTGGTTTATGGCAAAGTGTGCCCAAACTAATTTTTAGGAAGGCACCTATGACCCCCGCACAGATTGAGTTTTATAAGCGCCTTGCACACGGTCTGGCGCTCCAATTTGGCCCTAACTGCGAAATCGTCGTCCACGACCTGGAGACCGAGGATGTGGACCACTCCATCGTAGTGATCGAAAACGGCCACGTCAGCGGGCGCAAACTGGGTGACGGCCCCAGCCATATTGTGTTTGAGTCCATGCACGAGGGCACCACCGACGTGCACGACCGCGAGCCATACCTCACCAAAACCGCCGATGGCAAGCTGCTCAAGTCCTCGACCATCTTTATCCGCAACGACGAGGGCAAGCCCGTCGGCATTTTGGGTATTAACTTTGACATTACGCTCATGAAGGCATTTGGGCGCTCGCTCGATGCCTTTACCGGCACCGGCGGCTCGGGCCACACCGAGCCCGAGCCCATTACCAAGAACATCGGCGACCTGCTCGAGGACCTGCTGCACGAGTGCGAGCAGTTTGTGGGCAAGCCCGCGGCGCTCATGACCAAAGACGAGCGCATTCGTGCCATTGGCTACCTCGACCGTCGCGGCGCCTTCCTCATTTCCAAGTCGAGCGAGCGCGCCTGCGAGTTCTTTGGCATCTCCAAATACAGCTTCTATAGTTACCTCAATGAGGCCAAGGCGGCGGCCAGCGACAAGTAGGCACTCGCCTGGATTGCCCCTCTCCTTTTTGGGCGCGAGTTCTGGAAAGCGCGAATCCAAGACCGAGCCGCTTGGGAAGTTCCATATAATCGATGTCATTGGTATTTCGAAAGGGTGGAACAGAATGGCGTTGAGCAAGGCATCATGCACCGGTCGCGGATTGATTCCGGCAATTGGTGGACATGTGCACCGCATGTTCGATGAGGGTGAAGACGACCTGTTTTCGCTGAGCCTTGACGACGTGATGGATGATCGCCCGTGGACCGCCGACGAACTCATGGGCGGCGGGGCTCGTCCGTCACGCCCCAATCCCGCACTTGCGCCTAAGCCCGCATCTGCGCCGACTCCTGCGCAGTCGCCTGTTTCGACGCCCACGTCTACGCCCGCACCCACTTCGGCGCCCACGCCCGCACCCCGCCCCGCAAGCGACCCGTCCGAGACGGCGGCATTTCTCGCTGCAGCGACGCAGGGCAAATCGGCCGACAGCACCGTCATGTACAGCGCCCAGCAGTTACCTGTTCCTGCGGCACGCAAACCTCCGGTCACAAGGCTTGATGAGCCCGTTGCCCATCAGGTCGCCTACGATTCCTGGGCTGCAGCCGATCTGGATGAGACCTCTACCGGCATGCCGGCGCTCGACGTTCCAGTTAACCCGCTTTTTGCCGCCAACACGAGCGCCGCGGGCTATGAGGGCGGTGCGGCATATTCCGATTATTCCGATGGTTATGATGGCACCGGTCGCATCGAGACCGAGGATTATGGCACCGCATCGAGCGATTATCTCAACGATCCGTACGCTGCCGCGCCTGCACCGGAATATGACCCGGAGGTCGCGTCCGCACCGGCGTATACCAAAAGCACGGGCGAAGAGCGCTTCGCCGATTATTACGCCGAGGAAAAGGCACTGCGTTTCTCGGAATTTCCGCAGGCAGTCAAGGTTGCCTTTATCGCCATTATCATTGCCCTGCTCGGCGTCATTGCGTTTGAGGGATTCCAGCTGTTCCGCGGCCCCACCCAAGCGGAGTCGGAAACCCAGCAAAAAGAGGACGATAACGAGTATCTGGACATCAACACCCTCAAGGGCGATCCCAACGACGAAGACGACGAGTAGCGAGGGTTAAGGGAAGGCCGGAAGAGCCGACGGCACGTTACGGCTCCAAAAACCCTGCCATAAAGATGGGCAGATACAGCACGTCACCATCGCGGTGAAGATTACATTCCGCAAGTACCAGGGCGCGATCGATTCCGTAGCCCTTCGTTGCCAGTGCGTTATCGAGCGCCGCGTGGGCCTTAAAGCTCTTGCCCGACTTGACCTCGATGGCGAGCACTTCCCCATCGAACGTCTCTTCCACAAAATCGAGCTCGCCGACCTTTTTCGACGTAAAGTAGCGCAATCTGAATCCATGAGCTTTGAGCTCTTGGGCGACGAAGCCCTCAAACGCCGCCCCCATATTCATGCCAAAGGCGTCTTCCGCCTCCCCATCAAAAACGCCTTGGGCGACCTTTTTGGAATACGACGACATGAGCATTCCGGTGTCCAGGTAAAACAGCTTAAATAGATTTCGCTGCTCCCCCAATAAAAGGGGTGCCACGGGCGCCGTTACGTTATACACGGGAAGCGCGACACCCGCCTCCGATAACCAGAGAAAATGATCTGTCACTTGCGAAAAACGTTTGACACCGTTAATCGACGACAGCTTGAATCGCTTGTTTTTGGAGCCGGCCTCGCTGGGAATCAAATCATAGATATCTCGAATACCCAAGCGTAGCTCGGGCGGAGCGTACTTTGCGATGTCATCGCGATACAGGGCGTGAAGATCGCGGTGAATGTTTCGAACCTCGTCGACATTGCGCGTCGCCAAGAAGGAATTGACCGCGTCGGGCATGCCTCCCACCACCACATACTGATGGAACAGATCGAGCAAGCGGTCATACAGGTAGCCGGGGAGCTCCCCTTCATCCTTTAGACAGCCCCTGAGCATGTCAAACACGCTGGCACCAACGCCATTTGCCCAGCAAAACTCCTCAAAGTCGAGCGGGTACATCTGGACCTGCTCGACATACCCCACCGGCAGGGAATCGATGCCCTCGAGCTCAACACCAAGGAGCGATCCGGTAAGGATGTATCGAAAGTCGCCGCGCTGGACCAGGTATTTGATAAACGTCACCACGTTGGGGCATCGCTGTGCCTCGTCGATAACCACGACGGTCTTGTTCGCAACCATCGGCTGCGTCGCAGCAATAGACATGCGCATAAGCAGGTCGTCCGCACTTTTCGCCGCCAAAAACGAATCGCGCACGGACGCGTCGGCGATAAGGTCGAACGTCACGACATTTTCGAACGATTCACGTGCGAACGCGTTGACCAGATATGACTTTCCTACCTGTCGGGCGCCCTTGACCAAAAGAGCCTTGTTGGGCGACGAGGCGAGCCAGGATTTAAACTGTGCTTTTGCTTTTCTTTGTAACATGAGTGCAACCCTTATTACGTGCTGTTTTAGCATTAGGATACACTTTTTCGCAATTGGATGATGGTCGATTTGACACTTTTCCGTAGTTTCCAGGTGCCTATTTCGACACTTTTCCGTATTTGTAGACGGCCGATTTTTACACTTTTCCGGATTTAGAACGAAACATTGGCATGCTCCGCCGACGTCGCGGCGTTTCCCACGAAACCGATGCCGCCCGCGCGTCCAGCTGGAGGCCACCCACCGACGGCAGGTGCATCGCGGATGGCTCGGGCGTCTTTGCACGTGAGTGCTTCTACGAGGGCGCCGAGGTGTTTTTGAACTTGCGCCAAGATGCCGTCGAGACTGCCCAGCTGTGCCAGTGGAGCCAGAGGGAGCACGAGCTGCTGAGCGCGGCGCGCGGGATTGCGGGGGTGTAGGTGGGCAGATAAGCCATCGGCAATTCCGAGCTGGCGAAGGCCGAGAATTAGATTCCCGGCCTTCAACCTAGCACTGCTTTATGAGATCGAGCACCGCGGAAATGTCATCGGCATTCCGAAGGGCAACATAGGTCGGTAGGCCCGGGCCAAATCCACCCTGCGTGCGTTTGTCCTGGCACATGTCCTCTGGATCCATTAGATCATCCACACTCTTTGCCAAGCCAACGGCAATCCAGCCGCCGTTGCTAGTCCTGCCTTCCAGCACGGCATGCAACTTCCGTTTACCCGACCTGAATCCTACATAGTACTTGGCCATATAGGATTCCCACGAAGGATTGGCGTTGAGGATAGACTCGCGTATCTCCTCGAACAATTTTTGATTAAGCCCGCCCTCGGCAAAGGTTGGATGGTTCTCTTGCAGGGTCCAAATAGGCGCCTCGTCAGACTCCCCGCGAGAAGGACGGTACTTGTCGACGACGTCTGCCGGAAGGTCGGGATATTTCCATATCTTACACGCCTCTTTCGCCAGCTCGTCCGCACGCTGCCTGATCTCCTCCTCGCCCCATTTTTCATGCGAGGCAATCGACTTGTTTAGGTAGAGTGGGCTGCACATAAATCCCACGTTCGGAAGATTAAGCTTGTCCGAGAACGACCGGTTTGAGTACTCCTGGTTGTAGCCCGTCAGCGTTAGATTTCCCAAGTTGTTGCACAGCCTGTCGTGGATGTCTTCCCAGTTCTCGCCAAGCGATTCCTTCCAGCCGTGTACATCATCGATCGTCTGGGGCATGACGTGCTCGATCTGGTAATCGTCAGCCGAGATGGACTCCTTCGGGTGGTGCCAGTTCTCCATGCGTTCCAGGTAATAGCGCTTTTTGGCGAAGCGGTTGTAGCAGTCGCGCGTCTTAAACTCCTCGACAAAATGTTCGTCTGTCGGAAAGTACGCAGTCATACCGCTGTTGTGGATAAGGAGCATCGCCGTAACGTACTCCTCTATATCGTCCTGTTGCTCAAGGTTGCGATACATGCCGGCAAAGAAATTATTTAGGCCCGTGGTAAGCCTGCCGCAAACCGCCCGCCTGAACAGGAACGACTCGATAGTCTCGCAGATACGTAGAAACGCATTGCGGTCAATCCTGCTTCCTTCATAAACCGAGTAAAGCAGCATCAGCAAAGGTCTGACCGACTTCACATAAAGACAGGCAATCCTGCCGAACACTCGGCGCAGCCCCTCGTCTTTCTCCTTGCCGAGGAATAACCTGGCATATCTTTGCGCATATTCGCGAAGCTCCTTCAGCAGGCCCTCAGTATCCCCATCGTAGTCGTCAGCGAAATAGCGTTTGAACTCGTGGTAGGCCTCGTTTTCCTTCGGCATCCTATTGGGAACCTTGAGCCACAGCCAGTACCAGATAAATGCATTGAACTCTTCTTCGCCGCCTTTTCCGAACAAGCGCTCGAGCGGATGCCAGTAACCCTCGTAGAGCTTGGTCTGCTCGTCGTTGGGAAGCGACATAAGAACGTAGTTGCGAATGAGGTCAATAGGTGTGAGTGGCTTGCCCTTGGAGTTCATGGACTCAAATATGAGCTGGGCATTATCAACGCCAGCGGTGAGCTTAGTGTCGATGACCTGCACGCGGTTTAGCCCCGCCCAAAGCCTTGCAGGGTCGAATGATTTCCCGTGCATCTTTTCACGGAAGAACGCATGGTTCTCGACAATGCGATCCGATTTTTCATCTGGCACGGGAGACCCAGACACGATGGAGAACAGCGTTTCTTTATCGTCCTGCGAGAGCACCAGCTTGTAGCGCGCCAGACCGTTGTAGTCATCATCGTTAAAGAGGTAGTTCTTCCGCAACGCTGAGATCTTGAGATCGCCAAGGAAGCCGGCCTTGTCGGGATTACCCTCCAGATAGTCAGCCAAGGCGGCGATCATCAACGAAAACGTCGTCATGCGCTGCTGTCCGTCAATCAGAAGCACGCGCGAAATGCTCGTGGCAGAGCTCTCGGACTCGGGGATATAAAGCATCGACCCCACGAAATGCGATACGCCATCACGACCCGCTCGCATGACATCATCCCAAAGAACCTCGCACTCTTTTACGCTCCACGAGTAAACTCGCTGGTACACGGGAATGACGAACTGCATCTTCGCCACGCCCATAAGGTCGAGCAGATTTGCCTCGGTTGCTTTCATTTGTGTTTGCCCCCTTTTCTTGTTTTACGTCACCTACCGTCAGTCCTCCACTGAACGGAGGGCGCTAAGGACGAGAGCATCGAAGCATAGAAGCAACCGGGATGCTCATATCACTAGATTTTACAACGCTTGTTGCGGACGCAATTGAACGTCTGATCGGTTCCGATGGCTCCCCCTATGAGAAGAGGGCGGACGCCAAGGGTCGTGTGACTAGCGATAAGTGCATCGCGAACGAAGTGCCGTTTGAGGAACTGCCCGAGGGGTGGTGCTGGACGAGGCTATCGAACGTCGCCTCTATCCAGCTGGGCAAGATGCTTGACAAACAGAAAAACCAAGGTGATCTCGCGCCATACCTTGGAAATGCCAATGTTCAATGGGGCAGATTCGACCTCGCCAATGTGAAGACCATGCCCATGGACGAAATGGATCGTGCTAAGTATGCGCTCTCTGATGGTGACCTAATCGTCTGCGAAGGCGGCGTACCGGGGAGATGCGCAATCTGGACATCGAACGAGACGATGCATTATCAAAAGGCGCTTCACAGGATTCGCTGCAGCAAAAGGCTGCTGCTCAATACTTACTGCGAGCTGTATATTTGCTTTATTGTGCAATCGCATGTATGGGATAGTTGCTTTACCGGAACCACAATCAAGCACCTTCCTGCGCAAACGTTGTCGAGCTGGCTTCTCCCCCTCCCGCCCCTCGCCGAGCAGCGCCGCATCGTCGAGCGGGTGAACGAGCTCATGCCCCTGGTCGAGGAGTACGGCGGGCTCGAGGACGCCCGCGAGGCGCTCGACGCCGC
>CABUVF010000087.1 GCA_902494945.1 uncultured Collinsella sp. | reverse complement strand
CAGAAGGATTACAACGAGTTCTACAAGTCCACGTTCCACGACTTTGACGATCCCGCGCGCACTATCAGCTTCCATGCCGAGGGTACGCTTGAGTACGATGCGCTGCTGTTTGTGCCGGGCCGCGCCCCGTTCGATCTGTACAGCAAGGACTACGAGAAGGGCCTGGCGCTCTACAGTTCCAACGTGCTGATTATGGAGAAGTGCGACGACCTGCTGCCCGACTACTACAACTTTGTCCGCGGCGTCGTGGATTCTGCCGACGTGTCGCTCAACATCTCGCGTGAGACGCTGCAGCAGAACCGTCAGCTCAAGGCCATCGCCAAGCGCGTGGAGAAGAAGATTACCGCCGATCTTGAGGATATGCGCGACAACGACCGCGAGGCCTACGAGAAGTTCTTTGAGAACTTTGGCCGCGGTCTTAAGTACGGCATCTACTCGAGCTATGGCATGAAGGCCGATGAGCTCGCCGACCTGCTACTGTTCTGGTCTGCCAAGGAGCAGAAGATGATTACCCTGGCCGAGTATGCCAAGGGCATGCCCGGGGATCAGAAGGCCATCTACTACGCCGCCGGCGACTCGCGTGAGCGCTTGGCCAAGATGCCCGTGGTAAAGGGTGTGCTCGACCGCGGCTATGACGTGCTGTTGCTGACGCAGGATGTGGATGAGTTCACGTTCCAGGCTATGCGTGAGTACGTTGCCGCCGATATGCCTAAGATCTACGAGGACGACGCCGCCCGCGAGGCTGCCGAGAAGGCCGTTGCCGACGGTGCCGAGCCCGAGGTCGAGGATCGTCACCTGGAGCTCAAGAACGTCGCGACTGGCGATCTTGATCTGGCGACCGAGGACGAGAAGAAGGAGGCCGAGGACGCCACCAAGGAAAACGAGGACCTCTTTAGCGCTATGAAGGAGGCGCTCGGTGACAAGGTCGAGAAAGTTGCCGTCTCCGCGCGCCTGACCGATGCCCCCGCTTGCATCACCACCGAGGGTCCGCTTTCGCTCGAGATGGAGAAGGTGCTCCAGAAGGGGCCCGAGGGCGCGCCCGACGGCATGCCCAAGAGCCAGCGCGTGCTCGAGCTCAACGCCAAGCACCCGGTCTTTGACAAGCTTGTCGCTGCCCAGAAGGCAGGTGACGCCGACAAGATCAAGCAGTACTCCGGCCTGCTCTACGATCAGGCCCTGCTGGTCGAGGGTATCCTCCCCGAGGACCCCGTTGCCTTCGCGGCGGCTGTCAGCGAGCTGATGTAACTAGGGGGTTACGCGGTTCTACGAACCGCGTAACTACTCGACGCTGCAAGCCCGCCAGAGCGGCAATCTGCCTTTCAACTTCGGCGGCATGACCAGAAGGTCAATGCCGCCTTGTTTCAAGGCACCTTGCTCGCTCTGGCGGGCTTTCGCTGTCCGCGCCAAAACATCGGCGTTGTTATGGGTAGTCGTTGGGGACGTTCTTAAATGACTAGTCGTTGGGGAATGTGGCACTTGGGGACGTTCTTGTTTGACTGGTCGTTTAAGAACGCCCCCGATGACTATTCGGATTGTTAATTTGTGCGGGTTGTGGTTTTGCGACCTGCTGAAATTTGAGATACTGTACAACTGTACGTTAACTAATCTTCGTAGTATATTGCTACCCGCAAAACTCAATACCATTGTGCTTCGAGACGCTAAAGCGCCTACGTACAATGGTTGTTGATAGTACGATTTGATTCAACGACAGGATGGATGGTCCAAGCGTGAGTCTCGGCAGCAAACTATCCGATGCAAAGGTCTCCTTTGCGATATTCAAGCGCGACATTAAGCGACTGCTTGTGAACCCCGTCGCCTTGGTGGTCACCCTTGGCGTGTGCGTTATCCCCTCGCTGTACGCTTGGTACAACATCGTGGCTAACTGGGATCCATATGGAAACACCCAGGGCATTAAAATCGCTATCGCCAACAACGATCAGGGTACCCAAAACGACCTAGTGGGCGAGCTCAATGCGGGCGATAAGGTGGTCGACCAGCTCAAGGAAAACGATCAGCTGGGCTGGACCTTCGTCGACTCGGCTGCCGATGCCAAAGAGGGCGTCGAGAGCGGGGAATACTACGCGGCGATCGTAATCCCCAAGAACTTCTCTGACAATCTTGTCTCGATGCTCGATGGCAATTACCATCAGCCGAAGCTCACCTATTACGTCAATGAGAAGAAGAGCGCCATTGCGCCCAAGGTCACCGATACCGGTGCCAACACCATCGAGGAACAGATCAACTCGGAGTTTGTCTCCACGGTGGGCGAGACTGTTGCCAGTATCGCCAAGGATGCCGGTGTCGATTTAAAGGACAAGGCAACCCAGACTCAGGACTCGCTGACAAGTTCGGTGTCCGAGGCATCCGACACCTTGGGTGAGGTGCGCGATTCGATTGGCGATATGAATGCCGCCATCGATAAGACGAGTGGCGCTATCGCCTCGGCTGATGCGGCGCTTGCCGGCTTGCAAGGTCAGGCACCGTCGCTGACGCAGGCAATCTCCCAGGGCAACGACCTGCTGGGCGAGGCTCGCGCCACGGCGGGCAACTCTATCACCTCGCTCTCCAAGGCACTCTCGGAAGGTAGCCTTGCACTCACCAAGACGTCAGCCTCCGCGAACGCTGCGATTGGCAAGCTAACGGGTACGGTCACATCTACGACCACCCGCATCGACAACTCGCTCGAGTCTTTCCAGGCGACGATCGATCACAATAAGGCCGTTATCGGGCACTTGGAGATTCTCGTTAATGACACGTCGACAGGTTCCGAGGAAATTGACGCGCGCATTGTATCGACCATCGATTCGCTTCGCGAGCAAAACCAGAAGCTGCAGAGCATCAAGGATGGCCTTTCTGCACAGTCGAGCGCCATGGCAAACGACGCTACGGCAATCTCGAACGCGAGCAACGCACTCAACGCGGCAATTCAGACCGGTACGGCTAGCCTCGGTCAGGCTCAGACCGATCTGGGTCAGAACGCACTTCCGAAGGCTTCGAGCGCGCTTGACTCCTTTGCCGCCGTTTCGGGCGATTTGACCGGCATTGTGTCGGGTATGACCCCCACGATAGCGAGCGCGCGCGGCACGCTGGCGCAGCTCGACGCCACGCTCAAGCAGGCAAAGACCACGCTGTCCCAAACCGACGCCTCCCTTGCCAAGGTTCAGGACAAGCTCGCGACCGCCGCCAATGACATTGCGGCGCTGCAGACCTCTGAGTCTATGGGCGAGTTAGCCGACCTCATGGACGTCGACGTCAATGACGTGGCAGATTTCATGGCATCTCCGGTTGAGCTGACGTCCAAGTCAATCTATCCGGTCAAGAGCTTTGGCTCGGGCATCGCGCCCTTCTACACCAATCTGGCGCTGTGGGTAGGCGGCTATGTGCTCATCGCTATCTATAAACTCGAGGTCGACCGCGAGGGCATCGGTAGCTTTACGGCGCGTCAGGGCTACTTTGGCCGCTGGCTGCTGCTGGTGATCCTGGGCGCGTTCCAGGCCATTATCGTTACGGTGGGCGACCTGGTCATTGGCGTTCAGTGCGTCAATCCGCTGCTCTTTGTACTGGGCGGCATCGCTATTTCGTTCACCTACGTCAACATCATCTATGCGCTGTCCACCACGTTTAAGCATATCGGTAAAGCCATTGGCGTCATCCTCGTCATTGTGCAGATCCCCGGCTCGTCGGGCATGTATCCCATCGAGATGATGCCCGGCTTCTTCCAATGGCTGCATCCGCTGCTGCCCTTCACCTATGGCATCAACCTGCTGCGCGAGACCGTCGGTGGCATGTATTCGTTCAACTACCTGTTCAACCTGTGCATCCTGGGCGTGTTCCTTGCCATCGCACTCTTTATTGGCTTGCAGCTGCGTCCGCTGCTGCTCAACCTCAACCTGCTCTTTGACAAGCAGCTTTCCACGACGGGCCTCATGATCTGCGAGTCCAACGACCTGCCGCGCCAGCGCTATTCGCTGCGCACGGCCATGCGCGTCATGCTCGATTCGGATTCGTACCGTCGCGAGCTGCTCGATCATGCCGTGGCGTTTGAGCATCGCTACCCGTACTACATCAAGGGCGGTTTTGCCGCCGTGGTAGGCGTGCAGGTTCTGCTCTTTGTGCTTTCGACGGTGCTCGATATCGACAATAACGGCAAGATCATCCTGCTCGTTATCTGGATCATTTCGGTTATCGCCATCTGCGGCTGGCTCATCAACATCGAATACATCCGTGCGAGCCTCAATACCCAGATGCGTATCTCGGCGCTTTCGGACGAGGACCTTCGCCGCGAGATGCGCGAGCACACGGCTGCCATCCCTGCCGCCCGTCGCATGTTTGGTCTCAACGCCAGCGAGCGTGGCGCCAAGGGAGGCGAACAGCCTACGAGCCGTCTGTCGCATATCGGTGCGCATCGTAAGGCTCAAGATGCCGACGGCGCTGACAACGTAAACGGAAACGACGGGGACACCACCTCGCTTGGCAAGCACTCTAAAGGAGGTGAGGCATAAATGAAGAACATCCTGCACCTGTTTAAGCGTGATGTCCAAAACGTGTCTCGCTCCGTGATCGGCATGGTCGTCGTGATGGGCCTGATCATCGTGCCATGTCTCTATGCATGGTTTAACATCGCCGGAAGCTGGGATCCCTACGGCAATACCGGCAACCTTAAGATTGCAGTGGTCAACACCGATGAGGGTTACGAGAGCGATCTGATTCCCGTCGAGGTCAACGTGGGCGAAAACGTAACCGCCACCCTGCGCGGCAACGAGAACTTCGACTGGGTCGTCCTCAACGACCGTGATAAGGCGATTGAGGGCGTTAAGTCGGGCGCGTACTACGCTGCCGTCGTTATCCCTAAAACGTTTAGCGCCGACATGATGACGCTTTTCTCGACCGAGGTGAAGCACGCCGATATCGAGTTCTATGAGAATCAGAAGGCCAACGCCATCGCACAGATCGTGACTGAAAAGGGTTCGAGCGCCGTCCAGAGTCAGGTCAACGAGACCTTTACCAAGACCATCACGACCATCGGCCTTAAGACGGTGTCCAGCCTGCTCGACTATATGAGTACCGACCAGGTGAGCAGCTTTATCGCCAATCTGTCCTCGACGCTGGGCGATTCGGTCGAGGACCTGCAGGACGTTCAGGCGAGTGCGACGTCGCTCGCGGGCATTTTGAGCTCCACGTCCGATTCACTGACATCGGCGGGCGGCATGCTCAAGCAGACGGGCACCGTTGATGAGTCGACGAAGCAGCTGATGGAGCACGCCAAGAGTGGCATCAATGATTCCAAGGAAGCGCTCAAGGCCGCCAACGATGCCGTTGACGCGGCGATTGACGGAAGCGCGGGCTCGTTCGACAACGTGTCCGCCGAGCTTGCGAAGGCATTCGATGCCGCGAATCAGCATGTTTACCTTACGGTGTCTCAGCTCAACGAAGCCGCAGCGGCGCTCAATACGCGTGCTGACGATATCGATGCGATGACCGATCAGCTCCGTAACCTTGCCGACCAGGTAAGTGATGACAAGCTCAAAGACGGTCTCGAGTCCGCTGCGACGTCGCTGGGCAGAATTGCCGTGGAGTACCGCAACAATGCGAAGGACCTGACGGCGACCGCAAAGTCCCTTTCGGACGGCATGGCGGAGGTCAACAACTCGCGTGCCGAGGTCGACCAGGCCATCGCCGATGCCAAGGCGGGTATCTCGGGAGCCAAGTCCGACTACGATTCCACGTTCTCGGTTAAGGCCAAGGAGCTCAAGAAGACCATTTCGGGCGTTCTGGATTCCCTGAACGGTATCTCGGGTGACTTGGATAGCGCCGTGAGCGGTCTGACCGACGCCTCTGGCTCGCTCGCAAAGGGCCTCTCCAAGGCTGCGACGCTGGTCAACAAGGCTTCCGATCAGCTGGGTGAGGCATCGGACAAGATCAGCGCCTTTAAGGACGAGCTCGATGGCGCCCTGATGTCGGACGACCTTGCCACGATCAAGACGATGATCGGCAACGATCCCGAGGGTTTGGCCGTGTCGCTTTCCGGCCCCGTCGCGCTCGACCGCAAGCCGGTCTATCCGATCCGCAATTACGGTTCGGCCATGGCGCCGTTCTATACGATCCTGTCGCTGTGGGTCGGCTCGATCGTGCTGGCGGCCATGATGAAGGTATCGGTTGACGATGAGCTCATCAACGAGCTGATCCCCGTGCGCCTGCACGAGATCTACCTGGGCCGCTACCTGTTCTTTGGAGGTCTGGCCCTGCTGCAGGCGACACTCGTGTGCGCGGGCGACACCCTGTTCTTTGGCATTCAGTGCGACAACCCGCTGCAATTTGTGCTGGCGGGTTGGGTCGCGAGTCTCGTGTTCTCCAATATCGTCTACACGCTTACGGTTTCGTTTGGCGATATCGGCAAGGCGCTCGCCGTCGTGCTGTTGGTTATGCAGGTCGGCGGTTCGGGCGGTACGTTCCCCATCGAGATGACCGGCCCTGTGTTCCAGGCGATCTATCCGTTCCTGCCGTTCACCCACGGCATCAACGCCATGCATGCCGCCATGGCTGGCGCCTACCATATGGAGTACTGGATTGAGCTAGGCATTCTGGCGAGCTATCTGATTCCATCGCTGGCACTGGGCGTCGTCTTCCGCCGCCCGGTCATCAAAGCCAACGACTGGATCATCGAAAAGCTGGAATCAACAAAGCTAATTTAGTTACGCGGTTTTACCAAACCGCGTAACGGCTCGACGCTGCAAACGTCCCTAAGCGGCAATCTGACGTTCAATTTCAAGGGCGCGACCAGAAGGTCAGCGCCCTTTCATTTCACGTCACCTTGCTCGCTTAGGGGCGTTTTCGCTGACGTTGCCGGAACATCGAGGTTTTCTGTACCGACGCTTTAGCGTAGTGAATTGCGTGGGTTGCTCGGTTGTTGCTACAGTAGCGGGGCGTACCGGGGGTCCGGTGCGCCCCGTTTTATTTGACCATGAGGCGGCACGCGGCCATGCACGTGCGGACACCACGCCCAGACTGAGCGCGAGGATGCCCTATGGCTCAGAATGCCGTTGATGAAATCGAAAACATGCCCGATAGCCCTGTAGCGCGCGAAGACCTGGGTGCCGGCGGCACCTCCCGCGGCGCCGGCGCGCGTTCTCCGTTCTTCTGGAAGGTCTTGCTGCTTTCGGTGGCGGTCATCTGGGGCTATTCCTTTACCACCATGAAAGATGCGCTCGATACCATTCCGGTGTTCGAGCTGGTCTACGTTCGCTTTCTCCCGGCATCACTGGTTATGTTTGCTATTTTCCATAAGCGCATCATCGCTCATTTCAATGCCCGCAACCTGATCGTCGGGCTGGGCATGGGTGCGCTCATGTGGGGAGCATACGGACTGCAAACGATTGGCCTGGCGCAGACCACGGCAGGCAAGAGTGCATTTTTGACGGGCACGTACTGTATCCTTGTGCCGTTTGCCAGCTATGTCCTGAGCGGCGAAAGGCTCACCCGCTATAACCTGGGTGCGGCACTGCTGTGCCTGGCGGGCATTGGCCTGGTGGCACTCGATAGCGTCGAGTTCAATGCTGGAGATGTCATCACGCTGGGCGGCGCGGTCTTCTTTGCTATCCAGATGGCAGTGACCGCCAAGTATGGCCGCAAGATGGACATCAACGTCATCACGTTTTGGATGTTTGTGGGCAATGGCGTTTTGAGCTTAATCACGTCGCTGCTATTCGAGACTCAGGCGCCTCTGTCCGTGTGGACGCCGAGCTTTGTCGGCGTGGCGGCCTTTCTCTCGGTGGGCTGTACGTGCGTGGCACTGCTCGTCCAAAACGTTGGATTGGCGCACGTCCCGGCCTCGACGGGCTCGCTGCTCCTTTCGATGGAGTCCCCCTCGGGCGTGCTGTTCTCGGTGCTGCTGATGGGGGAGGCGCTCACCTCGCGCCTGCTTGCCGGCTTTGCGCTCATCTTTTTGTCGATTATCTTGAGCGAGACGCATTTCGATTTCTTGCGCCGAAAATCTCGCCCGCAATTGTAAACAACTTGTTGCGCCGCCCTCCTGGGGCGGCGTTTTTTATGCCTCGCCTTTAAAGTTGTACCTTGCACTTTACGCTATCAAAGTGCTTACTGCAAAAACGTTACTGGAGGGCATTTATGGCACCAGCTCAGTCCGATCTTCAACCGCAATCAGCGCCCAAGGCCACCGCAGCGGCGCAGGCCGCTATCGGTGACGGTCTGGTCAAAGAAGCCCAGGCATTTGCCGGTGAGCTTGCCGCATGGCGCCACGATCTCCATCAGACGCCCGAGCTCGGTAACAATCTTCCGCAGACGTCTGCCTATATCCAGGCACGTCTGGACGAGATGGACATCCCCCATACCACGCTTGTCGACGGCTCCTGTGTTGTTGGCCTGATCGGTGCCGGTGCGGCCGCGGCTGCTCAGGGCAATGGTACGTGCGCGGACGAGCAAGCCGGTACGGTTATCATGCTTCGCGGCGACATGGATGCCCTGCCCGTTGTCGAGGAATCGGGCGAGCCTTTCGCTTCCACCAACGGCTGCATGCACGCTTGTGGCCACGATATGCATGCGACGGCGCTGCT
>CABUVF010000086.1 GCA_902494945.1 uncultured Collinsella sp. | reverse complement strand
GTTTGTCCTTCTTCCCGGCCTGTTCATCGGAATCGCCTATGGCCTTACCTGCGCGGGCATCATCAGCCCCTGCATCGCCCAGGTGACCTGGACCATGCCTCCCGTCATCAATGCCCTGCTCGCTACGGGCTTTGACTGGCGCGCCGGCGTGTGGCAGGCTCTCGAGATTGTCATTGGCATGGCCGTTTACCTGCCCTTTATGAAGATTTCCGAGAAGGCAATCGCCAAGCAGGAGGCTCTCGCCGAGTAGAACGCCTAACGTTCGCCCCTTTCACCTTTGCGGGCGCCGGTACGCGGTGCCGGTGCCCGCACCTCTCTTTTGCGTAAGGGCGCAGAAAGAGGGCACAATAACCGCAAGGAATACAACCAGTCGTCGTCTGCGCACCGCGCAGTTACAAGGAGGAAACCATGAAGAAGATCATGCTCTGCTGCAATGCTGGCATGTCCACGAGCCTACTGGTCCAGAAGATGCAGGCCGAGGTTGCAAACCGTGGTCTGGATATTGAGGTCGAGGCTCGTCCCATGAACGAGGCCCACGATCACCTGGACGAGTGCGACATGCTGCTGCTTGGTCCGCAGATCGGCTACACCAAGGGCGATTTTGAGAAGGAGGCCACCGGTCGTTTCCCGGTCGAGGTCATCAACATGGTCGACTACGGCCGCATGAACGCTGCCGGCATCATCGACCACTGCGTCAGCGTGATGGGCTAGGTGCTCCGCATGGAGGATATGAACGAACTGCAGATGACCTGCTTTGAGATCATCAGCTACGTCGGTACCGCCAAGAGCATGTACATCAATGCCGTGCAAAAGGCCAAGGAGGGCGATTTTGACGCCGCCGAGGAGCTTATCAAGCAGGGCGACGAGGCCTATAACGGTGGCCACGATGTTCACATGGGGCTTCTGAAGAAGGAGGCCAACGGCGAGCGTAACGGCGAGGCCCCGTTGATTCTGCTGCATGCCGAGGACCAGATGGCCGGTACCGAGACCATGCGCGTCATGGCGACGGAGCTCATCGAGATCCACAAGCAGCTGCAGGCACTTCAGGCCTAGTCGGCGTTATCGCCGCGATGGACCGTGCGGTCCAACAGACAACACAGTTCCTTTGACGGGCGCCGGGAGTCTCCGCCTCCCGGCGCCTTTATATTTGGGGAAGGTCTTGCGCGATCTATTGAGTGACCATTCGCGCTTCCCCAGATAAAACCTGCCAAAACAAACCTGCCCCTTTTTGGCAGGTTTTTGCCTTGGGAGCGGTACCATACAGGCAATGTTTAAACGAGAAAGGCGGGCTCCCATGGAACCTAAGCAGTATTACATCGGCATCGACGTCGGCGGTACCTCGGTCAAGGAGGGTCTGTTTGATGAGGACGGAAACCTGCTTGCCAAGGCCAGCGTGCCTACGCCTCCTATCGTTGACGCTGCGGGCTTTGCCGCGGTGACCGAGGCTATCGACCAGGTGGTCGCCAAGGCGCAGATTCCGCGCGCCTTTGTGGCAGGCATTGGCCTGGCCGTTCCGTGCCCCATTCCGGCGTCGGGCGATGCCAAGGTCAAGGCCAACATTGCCATTAACCTGCCCAAGCTGAGGATCGCCATTCAGGAGCACTGTCCCGACGCGGTCGTTAAGTACGAGAACGATGCCAACGCCGCCGCTATGGGCGAGGCCTGGCTCGGTTCTGCCAGGGGCGTGCAGAACGTGGTGATGGTCACCATCGGTACCGGCGTGGGCGGCGGCGTTATCGTCAACGGTGACGTGGTATCGGGCGTTGTGGGTGCTGGCGGCGAGATTGGCCACATGTGCCTGAACCCGGCCGAGGAGCGCACCTGCGGCTGCGGCGGCCATGGCCACCTTGAGCAGTATTCCAGCGCCACCGGCGTGGTGAGCAACTACCTTGCCGAGTGCAAGAAGGCGGGCGTCGACCCCATCGAGCTCACCGGCCCCTCCGATTCCAAGGACGTGTTCCAGGCCTGCCGCGAGGGCGACAAGCTTGCGCTGGCCGCGGCCGATACCATGGCCGACTATCTCGGTCGCGCACTGGCGCTTATTGCCAACGTGGTTGATCCCGAGATGTTCCTCATCGGCGGCGGCGCCTCCGCCTCGGCCGATGTCTACCTCGACAAGGTTCGCGAGCACTTTAAGCAGTACGCGCTTTCCGCCTCGCGCGAGACGCCCATTAAGGTCGCTTCGCTCGGAAACGACGCCGGCATCATCGGTGCCGCCTACGTAGCCCTGCGCGCCGCCGGTAAATAGCTGGTGCAAGGGGGACAGGTTACTTTGCACCAACATGGTGCAAAAGGGACAGCCTTGGCCCCCGTGCCTGCGCCCCAAAATATACCGTGGCCCTTCCGTCTGCGAAGGCTCGGCATCGGCGTGCTACCATAGCTACGTCCAAGTACACATATCAAGTGGAGGATATCCATGGCAAACGTTCTTGTCTTTGGTCACCAGAACCCCGATAACGACGCCATCATGAGCGCCGTCGTCCTGTCCCAGCTGCTCAACCAGGTTGAGTATGCCGGCAACACCTACGAGGCCTGCGCCCTGGGCCAACTTCCGGCCGAGTCCGCCAAGCTGCTCGCCGATGCCGGTATTGCCGAGCCCCGCGTGATCGATTCCGTCGAGGCCGGTCAGCTCGTCGTCCTCACCGACCACAACGAGTCCGCCCAGTCCGTCGCCGGCCTTAAGGACGCCACGGTCTTTGGCGTTGTCGATCATCACCGCATCGGCGACTTCGAGACCGCCGGCCCGCTGCACTACATCTGCCTGCCCTGGGGCTCCAGCTGCACCATCGTCACCAAGCTCGCCGGCGTGCTCGGCGTTGAGCTTTCCGACGTACAGGCCAAGCTGCTGCTCTCGGCCATGATGACCGACACGCTCATGCTCAAGAGCCCCACCACCACCGATGTCGACCGCGCCGTCGCCGCCAAGCTCGGCGAGCAGGTGGGCGTCGACCCGGTCAAGTTTGGCATGGAGGTCTTCCTCACCCGTCCGTCCGGCTCCTTCACTGCAGCCGAGATGGTCGGCAACGACATCAAGATGTTTGAGCCCGCCGGCAAGAAGCTGCTTATCGGCCAGTACGAGACCGTCGACAAGAGCCGTGCGCTTGGCATGATTGACGAGATCCGCGAGGCCATGCGCGCCTACGCCGCCGAGAAGGGTGCCGACGGTATTGTCCTGTGCATCACCGACATCATGGAGGAGGGCTCGCAGGTCCTGCTCGAGGGCGAGACCGAGGCTGCTCAGAAGGGCCTGGGCATTGCCGACGAGCACGACGGCGTCTGGATGCCGGGCGTCCTCTCCCGTAAGAAGCAGGTCGCTGCCCCCATCATGGCCGCCTGCTAGGTTTAGTTGACCGAACGCCACGACCGGATCGCGGACGCCCCGCGCTCCGGTCGTTTTTTTGTGCACGGCGCCGCGCAGTCTCTTGGACAGGCGTGCCCGTGCCGTTGAGCAAATAATGTTCAACCTGTGGTTCCGCTTTTCGGCCACGCCTGCGTGCTTGTCGTGCAGGGTAGGCTAGATGCAAGCGTAATACGTTAGAGCGCGGCGCCGCCACTTGGGCGGGCCGTGCTTTTTTAAGACGGGAGCTTTCCCGTGAAAGGAGCCGCCCATGGCAGCAACTGAGCAGCTGTTCAACGTTCGTGAGCGCAAGCGCTTTGAACGTCACGACATTTGGGAGCGCATCGCCGAGAACGGCACGATTTCCGCCGCCGTCATGGTCTTCGCCGCCATCGCCGCCGTCATTTGCGCCAATACCGATGCCTACGAGGCCATCCACCACTTTTTGGAGACCCCGCTGTATGTGGGTCTGGGCAATCTTACGGCCGGTCTCACCGTTGAGCTTTTCGTCAACGACTTCCTCATGGCGATTTTCTTTTTGTTGGTGGGCATTGAGCTTAAGTACGAGATGACGGTCGGCGAGCTCAAGAATCCGCGTCAGGCCATGCTTCCCATGCTGGCGGCCGTGGGCGGCGTCGTCGTTCCCGCCTGCATCTACCTGATCTTTAACCATGCCGGCGCGCATAACGGCTGGGCCATTCCCATGGCAACCGATATTGCCTTTGCGCTGGGCGTGCTGTCGCTTTTGGGCAACCGCGTGCCCAACGGCGTGCGCGTGTTCTTCTCGACGCTCGCCATCGCCGACGATCTGATTTCCATCGCCGCCATCGCCATTTTCTACGGTCAGAGCCCCAATCCGTTTTGGTTGGGCGCCGCCGCACTTGTGACCTGCGCGCTCGTGTGGCTCAACAAGACGCAACATTACCGCCTTGCCCCGTATTCGGTACTGGGTCTGCTGTTGTGGTTCTGCATGTTCAAGAGCGGCGTACATGCCACGCTTGCTGGCGTCATCCTGGCCTTCACCATTCCGGCCAAGTGCGGCGTCAAGCTCGATAGTCTCACCGATTGGCTGGGCGAGTGCCTGCCGCTGCTCGATGACCGCTACGACGACGAGGCACACATCCTGGGCCAGCATGACTTTACCGTCTCGACTACCAAGGTCGAGCGCGTCATGCACCGCGTGACCCCGCCGCTCATCCGCATGGAGCGTCTGATCTCCACGCCGGTCAACTTTGTGATCCTGCCGATCTTTGCGTTCGTAAACGCTCAGGTTCGTTTAGTGGGCGTGGACATGAGCACGCTGCTCACCGATCCGGTGACGCTCGGCGTGTACTTTGGCATGCTGCTGGGCAAGCCGATCGGTATCTTTGGCATGACGTTTGCCCTGGTTAAACTCAAGATTTCCGAGTTGCCGCATAATGTCAACTGGCACATGATCGCCGGTGTGGGCATTCTGGGCGGTATCGGCTTTACCATGTCGATCCTCATCAGCGGCCTCGCCTTCCCGACGGCCCAGTTTGAGGTTCTTGCAGCCAAGGCCGCTATTCTCGCCGGTTCGGTCACCGCAGCCGTGCTCGGCATGATCTACATGAGCGTGGTCTGCAAGCATCCCTCGCCCAAAGACGAGTAAGAGCGCGAAAACCGGCTCCAGAACCGATTCGGGCGCGTCCAAAATGCGGATTCTGGCGGTGCTTGCCGCCTGCCAGACACGCCAGTGGTCAAAAAACGCCGTTTGTGAGTACTGTCACAAACGGCGTATCATTTTAGGTGCGGAAAATAATGAACAAAGTTATAAGAACTGTACGTTAATGAGTGACCATCGACTTCCAATTTGGCGCTAGCTGACGGTTATTAGGAAGTTTCAAGTCGAGTTTTGCCGATTTCGACCAAAAATCGCTGCTACTAAAAAGGTAACAGTACTCATATTTGCCCTTTTTTGGCCACAAGCCCTAAAACAAGCCTCGCCAAGGTCGGGAAGCGGGCCAAATTGCCGGCCTCGAGGCTTATTCCACCGTTCCGTAGACGGCGCCCCAGCCGTGGGCGGCCAAGGCGGAGTTGAGCTGGTCGCAAAGTGACTGGCGGTCGTAGTAGCCGGGCGGCAAAAGATTCACGATCTCCATGAGGTCGGGCGCCAGGTCCAAGATTTCGGCCTGTACGATCAGATCCAGGCGGTCGATGGCGTGGCGGTCGTAAAACAGTCCGTCGACCAGGCGCTGCAAGTCGCCGAATTCCTCGGCCTGAAACGATCCGTACTCCATAGTGCCTCCTTGGCCGCCCCGCGCCGGCATGCGCGGCGATGTCGTAATTCATTGCGATGAACTTAATCTATCACGGCTTCATAACGTTGCGGCGGTGGCGGTCTATACTTAGACGAACTGCAACGTCCCGCTTCGCGAAAGGTCGCACCCAAGCAGACGATCTACCAGAAGATGGAAACCACCGAACTCGATGCCGCCATCGAGGCGCTCAAGGCCGAGGTCGCCGAGGTCAAGGCCAAGGGCCTGGCGCTCGATATGGCCCGCGGCAAGCCGTCGCCTTCCCAGGTGGACATCTCGCGCCCCATGCTCGATATTCTCAATGCCGACGCCGATCTGCACGACGGCAGCGTCGACTGCTCCAACTACGGCTGCTTCGAGGGTATTCCTTCGGCACGCAAGTTGGCAGGGGAGTTCCTGGGCTGCCCCGCCGAGCAGACGCTCGTGCTGGGTTCGTCGAGCCTTTTGATCGAGCATGACATCGCCGGCATGTTCTGGCGCTGCGGCTCGTGCGGCAGCGAGCCCTGGGATGCCTACGAGGCTGCCCACGACGGCAAGAAGGTCAAGTTCCTGTGCCCTGTTCCCGGCTACGACCGCCACTTTGGCATCACCGCCGATCTGGGTATCGAGAACGTCCCCGTCGCGATGACCGACAACGGCCCCGACATGGCCAAGGTTGAGCGCCTGGTTGCCACCGACGACTCCATCAAGGGCATCTGGTGCGTGCCCAAGTATTCCAACCCCACGGGCATCACCTTTAGCGAGGACACCGTGCGTCGCCTGGTCGAGATGCCCACGGCCGCGCCCGATTTCCGCATCTTCTGGGACAACGCCTACTGCGTGCACGACCTGTACGACGAGACCGACGAGCTCGCAAACATCTTTGACCTCGCTCGCGCGGCGGGCACCGAGGACCGCGTGGTGGCCTTTGCCTCGACGTCCAAGATCACCTTCCCGGGTGCCGGCATCGGCTTTATCGGTGCGAGCCCCGCGGTCATCGCCGAGTTCTCCAAGCGCCTGAAGGCTGGTCTTATTAGCGCCGACAAGCTCAACCAGCTGCGTCACGTGCGCTTCCTTCCCACCATCGAGGCGGTCAAGGAGCACATGAAAAAGCATGCCGAGTTCCTGCGCCCGCGCTTTGAGGCCGTCGAGCGCAAGCTCACCGAGGGCTTGGGCGACACGGGCTGTGCCACCTGGACGCACCCCCGCGGCGGCTACTTTGTGAGCTTCGATGGTCCCGAGGGCTCGGCCCAGAAGGTCGCCGCGCTTTGCGCCGACCTGGGCGTCAAGCTCACGCCGGCCGGTGCTACCTGGCCCTATGGCAAGGACCCGCGCGACACCAACATCCGCATCGCGCCGAGCTATCCCACGGTCGAGGACCTGGAGGCCGCGCTCGATGTGCTGGTGCTGGCCGTCAAGCTCGTCACTGCCGAGCTTGCGCGTGCCGAGCGCGCCTAGCGCGTATGGCCCCGCAAGTCCGGCCCAGTACTATCCGCACTTTCGATACGTAAAGGAGCGTATACATGGATTTGGGTATTTCCACCAACCCCACGCCAGAGCTCTACACCATTAAGGTCACCGGCGAGATCGATATCTCTAACGCCGATAGCCTGCGTAATGCCATCGACCTGGCGCTCGAGCAGCCCACTGAGGCCGTTGAGCTCGATTTTGCCCAGGTGAGCTACATCGATTCGACGGGCATTGGCGTGCTTGTGGGCGCCGCGCACCACGCGGTCGACCACGGTAAGCGCTTTAGCTGCACCAATGTGCAGCCTCCGGTGATGCGCGTGGTTCAGCTGTTGGGTGTCGACCAAGAGATTTCGATCACCGCTGCATAATCTTTGTCCCCAAAAGGGCGTGCCGTTTGGCATATGTTTGTGATGCGCTCGGACGTTTTGGCGTCCGGGCGCTATACTTGACCGAATGAATAGACGAGTTCCGGCCGAATGGCGCGGTGCGGGCTCGACTCACATCGAGCCTTGGAGGTATGTGTGTTTGGTATTGGAGAGGGTGAGCTCGCGATCATCGTGGTCTTCGGCTTTTTGCTGTTTGGCCCGGATAAGCTCCCGCAGATGGGCCGCACGATCGGCCGTGCCATCCGTCAGTTCCGCGAGACGCAGGAAAAGATGACGGCCGTTGTTCAGTCCGAGATTATCGATCCGGTAAGCGAGGCCGCGTCGGCCCCGGTCAAGCCCAAGAAGGCCGCTGCGACCGACGACGATTCCGATGCGGACGAGGATGCCGCCGAGAAGGCAGCGCCCGCCAAGAAGGAGACCTTTGCCGAGCGTCGCGCCCGTCTTGCTGCCGAGAAGGCCGCAAGCGAGGGTGCTGCTGAGGGCGAGGGCGCTGCCGAGGAGCCTGCGACCGAGGGCGTCGAGCCCGCAGGTGCCGAGTCCGAGGCCACAGCCGCTGTCGAGCCCGAGCCTGCTGCAGAGCCCGAGCCCGAGCCGGCAGAGCCCACGACGGCTGACCTCTACGCCCGTCGTCCCCGCAAGCGCAAGGCCGTCGTCGACCAGCTCGCTCGCGAGCTCGAGGCCGAGGACGACACTGCCGCCGCCGACGCCTCGAAGGGAGGCGATGAGTAATGCCTATCGGACCTGCGCGCATGCCGCTTTTCGATCACCTGGGAGAACTCCGTCGCCGCCTGACCATCGTGGTCGTGTCGGTGTTTGCCGCCGCTATCGTGCTGTATTTCGCCACGCCTGTAGTGCTCGACATCCTGGAAGATCCCATCCGCTCCTTTGTGCCGGACGGGAAGTTCTACATCACCACCACGCTCGGCGGCTTTGGCCTGCGCTTCTCGCTTGCCATCAAGATGGCCGTGGTCATGTGCACGCCCATGATCATCTGGCAGATCCTGGCATTTTTCCTGCCGGCGCTGCGCCCCAACGAGCGCAAATGGGTTGTGCCCACGGTGCTCGCCTCGACGGTGCTGTTCTTCCTGGGTGCCATCTTCTGCTACTTCATCATTATCCCGGCGGGCTTTGAGTGGCT
>CABUVF010000085.1 GCA_902494945.1 uncultured Collinsella sp. | reverse complement strand
GAGAAGGACCAGGTTATCGATGCCTTTAAGCGTGGCGAGATTGACGTGCTCGTCTCGACTACGGTGGTCGAGGTGGGCGTCGACGTGCCCAACGCCACCGTCATGGTCATCGAGAACGGCGAGCGCTTTGGTTTGGCTGCTCTGCACCAGCTGCGCGGTCGCGTGGGCCGTGGCAGCGTGTCGGGCACGTGCCTGGTCATGACGCACTCCAAGGGCAACGGCGGCGCTTCGGCAGCACAAGATCGCCTGCAATCGCTCGAGAAGACCTCGGATGGCTTTACGCTCGCCCAGATGGACCTGCGTCTGCGCCACGAGGGCGAAATCCTGGGGTACCGCCAGCATGGCGGAGTGACCCTGCGCTTTGTTGACCTGGATGCCGACGAGGAGCTGATCGAGTGGGCCCATTTGGACGCAGTCGAGCTCTTGCGGTATGCTTGCAACCTTGACTCCGTGGCGACGCGCCCCCTGCGCGATGCAGTCGCCATGCGATATCGACACATTTTTAAGGAGGTCAGCGGAGGATGAGAATCATCGGCGGCGAATGGCGCGGTCGTAAGATCGAGGAGCCCCGTGGTCGCGATGTCACCCGCCCCACGACCGATCGCGTGCGCGAGGCATGCGCATCTATGGTCATGTCGGCATTCGACTTCGATCTGGACGAGGTCCGCGTGCTGGACGCTTTTGGCGGCTCCGGTGCCTTAGGGTTAGAGATGCTCTCACGTGGTGCCCGCTCACTCACGACGTTCGAGATCGATCGGAATGCCGCGCGGCTCATTACCAAGAATATCGAGTCGCTCTGCCGTGACCGTGCGCGTTGGCGCGTGGTAACGGGCGACATGCTGGCGAGCGCCTCGCGCGGTCGTGTGCCGGGCGGCCCCTTTGATCTGGTCCTGCTCGACCCGCCCTATGCTTTTGGTGCCGAGCCGGTCGAGATACTGCTGCAGAACCTGGCTCAGCAGGGTCTGCTTGCACCTGGCGCTTATGCCCTGTTTGAGCATGCCGCCGCCGATGCGGGCGCGCATCCGGCAGGCTTTGAGATCGTGCGCGAGAAGCGCTACGGCATTACCTCGGTCGACCTGCTTCGTTGGGTCGGCGATGACGATAGTGAGGAAGATTGCGCCGGCACCGATGCTTACAACAACGATGCCATGACGGTTCAGGAGAACGCCCATGAGTGACACCATCAACCGCGTGATCGTCCCGGGCACCTTCGATCCCATCACGTTTGGCCATATCGACGTCATCCGCCGCGCCCGCCGCATCTTTCCCAGCGTGATCGTCGCTGTCGCCGAGTCGCAGGGTAAAAACGGTGTGGGCACCACGTTTATGCTGGATGAGCGCGTGGCGCTGGCTCGTGAGGCGCTCGGTGATATCGACGGCGTCGAGGTCCTGCCCTTTACCGGCCTCTTGGTCGACTTCGCTCGCGAGCAGGGGGCGGGGGCTGTGGTCAAGGGCCTGCGCGCCATGACCGACTTTGAGTACGAGCTGCAGCAGGCAGACCTCAACTATCGCTTGGATAACGAGCTGGAGTCCATCTTTGTCATGAGCGCGCCGCAGTACGGCTATATCTCGAGCTCGGTGGTTCGCCAGATTGCCTCGCTCGGTAGCGACGTCTCTAATTTTGTTCCGCCCAATGTGGTCAAGGCGCTCAAACATCGCTTTTCGTGACGTTTTTTAATGCCTGGTGGCATGTGGTAAACTAACTCGATGATATGTTACCTATGAAAGGAGACCGGATGCCGGGCGAGAATTTTCCTGGCGACAGGATCGTGAGTCTTGTCGACGAGCTCGAGGGGCTCATCGAAGAGGCTAAGACGCCGTTCGGCAAGAACGCCCAGATGAAGGTTATCGACGCCGACGTCTTCTTTAATATCCTCGACGAGATCCGCATGAGCTATCCCGAGGAATGGCAGAAGTCCCGCCGTATCCTCAAGGAGCGCGAGGAGCTTATGGCTTCCGCCGCCGCTCAGGCCGATTCCATCATCGCCGATGCTCAGCAGCAGGCCCTCACCATTGCCGGTGAGCAGGAGATTGTCCGCTTAGCTCAGCAGCAGGCCGACGACATTCGCGATCGTGCCCAGCAGTATGAGCGCGAGACGCGCTATGCCGCCGAGGATTACGCCGAGCAGGTCTTTACGCACCTCGAGGAGAACCTCAAGAGCCTGACCGGCACGGTGACCCGTTGCCGTCAGCAGCTCAACGAGGGTGCCGCCCAGCAGAATGGTCAGTGGTAATGGCTGAGTTCCCGAGCGTTACCGTCGATCTTTCCGAGCAGCTCGAGTTTCCCGGAGACTCGTACCCGCTGACCGGTAAGGTCGATGTTGCCACCTATACGGTGGGCGAGAAGGAGTACCAGCTGCAGAACGGCATTGATTACGATGTGGTCTTTACCAATGCCGGCACCGGTGTTCTGCTTACGGGCATGGTCCGCGCGCATGCAACCGGTGAGTGCGACCGTTGCCTGGAGCCCGCTTCGTTTGATATTGCCGGTGAGATCGAGGAATTCTATCTCTTTAACGAGCCCGAGGACCCCGAGGCCTACGAAGACGGCTATGAGTTGCTGGGCGAGGATCGCATCGTCGATCTGGGTGAGCCCATCAACGACGCGGTCGTCATGGACACGCCGTTCGTTGTCCTGTGCAAGCCCGATTGTCGCGGCCTATGCCCCACTTGCGGCATCAATCTCAACGTCGAGCAATGCGATTGCGCCGCTCAAGCAGAGGCCGACTGGGTCGCTGCCACGGAAAATCCATTTGCAGCATTGAAGAATCTCAAGCTTGACGAGTAAAACTGTGGTAGTATCGCTACTTGCGCGTAATCGCCACACTGGATAGTTCATAAGGAAGGTCACTATGCCCGTACCTAAACAAAAGCAGGGTCGTATCCGCACTCACACCCGCCGTTCCGCCAACATGAAGATCTCGGCTGCGGCTCAGTCCACGTGCCCCCGTTGCGGTGCTGTCAAGCTCCCGCACCACGTGTGCCCCAGCTGCGGTTTCTACAAGGACCGCGAGGTTATCGTTACCGAGTAACTGTATACTCTGGATGCGATGCCGTTCCAACTGGAACCACAATGGCCGGCTCAATGAGTCGGCCATTTTTGTATAAGGAGCATATGAAATGAGTAACGTTCGCGTTTGTGTAGACGCTGTGGGTGGAGACGAGAAGCCCCAGGTTGTCCTCGACGGTATCGAGGCGGCGCTTGCGGCGGATCCCGATATCGAGGTCTTGGCCGTCGGTCCCGCAGAGATCGTGAACCCCTTTGCCGCGGCTCACGCTCGTGTTGAGGCCTTGGAGGCGCCCGATGTCATCGCCATGGATGACGATCCCATTCGAGCCGTGATGACCAAGCGCAAGTCCTCGATCGTGCTTGCCTGCCGCGCTATCAAGAAGGGTAACGCGGACGCCTTCTTCTCCGCCGGCTCCACCGGCGCCATGACCGCTGCCGCTACCGCCTACGTGACGCCGTTTCGCTATCAGGCCGAGGGCAAGAAACAGCCGGTGCGTCCGTGCCTCACCAATGCACTGCCCAACCGCGCCGGCGGCCTGACGGTTCTGTGCGACATGGGCGCCAACCCCGATGTCGAGGTCGACGACATGGTGCGTTTTGCCCAGATGGGTCGCGCCTATGCGCGCGTCGTCTTGGGCATTGAGCATCCCCGTGTGGGCCTGCTTGCCAACGGCACCGAGGACGAGAAGGGCTCCAACTTCACCAAGTCGTGCTTCCCGGCCATGAAGGCCGCTGTTCCCGGTTTTGTGGGCAACTGCGAGGGCACCGATCTTACGTCGGGCAATTTTGACGTCGTGGTCGCCGATGGCATGTCGGGAAACATTGCCCTTAAGGCAACCGAGGGCGCGGCCAAGTTTTTGCTGCAGGAGCTTAAGGGTGCCTTTATGGCTTCGCTCGGCACCAAGATCGCCGCGCTGCTCATCAAAAAGCAGATGCGCGAGATCAAGGCAAAGCTCTCGGGCGATGCTAAGGGCGGCGCCATTCTGCTGGGTCTGCGTGGCGTGGTCCTGATTGGCCACGGTGCCACCTCGGTCGAGGCCGTCAAAAACGGTACGCTCGCCGCGGCGGAGGCCGTACGTGCCGGACTGGTCGAGAACGTCGCCAGCTCTATGGACGGCATCGTTTTGTAGGAGCGAGTTAGGGCGCTGTTATGCGCCTCGCGGCCTGCGTCGTGGGGTAGAATCAAAACCGTGTCTTGGCGCTGCGCTTGCGGCGCCAGCGCGTTGATATTCACACAATACGAGAGGAAGCGCTATGGACCGCTCCGAAATCTTCGATAAGATCGCCGAAGTCGCCGCTGACGTTCTGGGCGTCGATGTCGCCGAGATTAGCGACGAGACCACCTTCGACGATCTCGATGCCGATTCGCTCGAGCGTCTGCAGCTGGTGACGGCTATCGAGGACGAGTTCGACCTCGAGATCGATGACGAGACCCTGTTGTCGCTCAACTCTGTCGCCGACGCTGTCGACGCTATTGAAAACGCCAAGGAGGCCTAAGTCTTGGCTTTATCTCAACGACTCGCGCGCGCCCAGGAAATCCTGGGCCACGAGTTCAATAACACGGTGCTGCTGCGCGCGGCGCTCACGCACCCCTCTGCCGTGGAAGGTCAGCCCGTCTCGGCGAGCTATGAGCGCCTTGAGTTTTTGGGCGATTCCATTTTGGGCGCCGTGGTTGCCCGCTCGCTCTTTGAATCCTATCCGGAGTTTGACGAGGGCAAGCTTACGCGCCTGAAGGTGTCCCTTGTCTCGGGTGCTACCCTGTCCGAGGTGTCCCATGAGCTGGGCATCGACGACATCATCATCTTTGGTGCCTCCGAGACCGGTACCGGCGCGCGCGGCTTGCACTCGGCGCTCGAGAACGTCTATGAGTCGCTCGTGGGCGCGCTGTATCTGGATGCTGGCTGGGATGCGGCGGCGGAGTTCATCCACCGTACGCTTAAGCCGCACCTGGCCTCCGAGCGTGCCGAGCACCCCGCGAACCCCAAGTCGTTCTTGCAGGAGTGCGTGCAGGCCGACGGCCACGAGCCTCCGGCGTACAAGCTCGTTGGCTCTGAGGGCCCGGCGCATGCACCGACCTTTACCGCCGTGGTTCTCATCGACGGTATTCGCCAGGGCCGCGGCACCGGTTCCTCCAAGAAGGAGGCCGAGGGTGCCGCTGCGCTCGAGGCGCTCGACCGCATGGGCTACACCACCAACGGCGTGATTCTGAACAAGAAGCACGTGTAAGCGAGGAACCGTGTATCTCAAGTCCCTCACGCTCAAAGGGTTCAAGTCGTTTGCCGACCGCGCCCATATGACGTTTGAGCCGGGCCTAACCGTCATCGTTGGTCCCAACGGCTCGGGAAAATCGAACATCTCCGACTCGATTCTGTGGGTCCTGGGTGAGCAGAGCGCCAAGCAGCTGCGCGGCCAGGCCATGGAGGACGTCATCTTCTCGGGCTCGTCGGCGCGCAAGCCGGTGGGTGTGGCCGAGGTCACGCTGGTGCTCGATAACTCGGACCATATGCTGCCCGTCGACTTTGACGAGGTCGCTATCACCCGTCGTATGTATCGCTCGGGCGAAAGCGAGTACCTCATCAACTCGAGCCCGTGCCGCCTGATGGACATCCAGGACATCCTGCACGATTCTGGCCTGGGCAAGGATACGCATTCCATCATCAGCCAGGGCAAGCTCGATGCCATTTTGCAGAGCCGTCCCGAGGAGCGTCGTGCCCTCATTGAAGAGGCCGCCGGCATCTCCAAGCACAAGCGCCGCAAGGAGCGTGCGCTCAAAAAGATTAAATCGATGGACGAGCACCTAACCCGTGCCCGCGACATCAATAAGGAGATCGCCCGTCAGCTGCGACCGCTGGAGCGTCAGGTCGATCGCGCGCGCAAGTACAAAGAGCTGTCCTCGCGCGCGAACGAGCTTACGCAGATGCTGGCCGTCGACGAGCTCCGTTCGCTGCAGTCGCAGTGGAACGACCTGGAGAGCCGCTCCAAGGAGGGCGCTGCCGAGCTTGAGCTTGCGCAGTACCGCCTGGGCGAAAAGGAGCGCGAGCTCGAGAAGCTCCAGGTCATGCTCGAGGAAAAGGGCCTGTTTGTGGGCGATCTGGGCGAGCAGCGCCGCCATATGCAAGACGTGGTCGGCCGCATTAACTCCGACATGCGCCTGCTCGAGGAAAAGGGCCACAACATGGTGTCGCGCCTGTCCGACATGCGCGGCCAGATCTCGAGCTCCGAGCATCAGCGCCGTCGCGTAGTCGAGGAGCTCGAGGATGCACGTGCGCAGCTTGAGGAAGTGACCGGCGCGCACATGCAGGCCCAGGAGGACGTCGACGCCGCCGGACCTGCCGCCGCCGAGCTCCACGAGCGTCGCGTTGCGCTCGACAATCAGATTTCGCAGCTTACGCGTGAGCAACGCGATGTGCAGCGTGTGGCCGATAACGCGGCGCTCGAACTCGCCAAGGTGAAGGACTCGCTGAGCAACGCCGAGGTCGAGGACAACATGTACGCCTCACGCCTGGAGCAGATCGACGAGCAGCTCGAGGAAGTCACGGCCTCACTCGAGAGCCGTCGCGACCGCGCCGAGGAGCTCGACAGTGCACTTGATCAGGCCCGTCAAGCCCAGATTGATGCGCGCGAGGCTACCGAGGTCGCCCGTGCAGCCCTTAAGGACCTGCGTGCCCGCGAGAGCGAGGCGCGCAACAAACTGTCCGAGGTGCGCTCGGAGCTTGCCAGCCAAAAGAAGCTCGATGCCCGCATGGCTGACAGCTCGCCGCTCGTGAGCCGTCTGATGGGTGCGCTGGGCGACGATGTCTCGGGTCGTCTGGGCGACGTGCTCGAGGCCCCGCGTGAGCTTGAGGGCCTGGTTGAGCAATTGCTCGCCGGCGATATCGATGCGCTGCTGTTCGACGATGCGTCCGCGCTTGAGCGTGCCGGTCGTGCCGCTCTGGACCAGAAGAAGGCCTCGGGCGAGGCGCTGCTGGTCGCGCGCGGTGTGAGCGCCTCTGCTGCCGCTAAGGGCGCTGCCGGTTCCCGCCTGGTCGATCGCCTGTCCGTACGCGCCGGCTATGGCCCGGTTGTCGAGGCGCTGCTCGGCGGCTATTACGTTGTCGACGACTTGGCGGCTGCGCTGTCGGCGCCGGTCGTTGACGGCGTGACTTACGTGACCCCCGATGGCGCCCGCGTCGCCTGCGGCGGCCTGGTGCGTGTGGGGCTCGACGCCGGCGAGGCTTCGGGTGCTTTGGAGCGCAAGCGTCGCATTCGCGAGCTGGAGGGCCTGGAACCCGATCTGGCTGCTGTGTTTGATCATGTGTCGGATCAGGTCGTCGAGGCCAATGCGGCCGTCGAAGAGGCGCGTGCCGCTGAGGGCGATGCCGCCGGCGAGATCGCCCGTCTTGAGGGCGAGCGCCGCTCGCTGCTCTCCGAGATTGGCCGCCTGGAGCAAAGCGCCAACAACGCCGAGGTCGAGCGCGTGCGCATCTCCAAGCGCCGCGAGCAGGCCGCCGAGGCCGTTCGCGCTGCGCGTCCGCGCGTGGACGAGCTCACCCGCTCGCGTGACGAGGCTCGAGCGCAGGCAAGCGATCTTGGCCTTCAGATTGCCGAAGCCAACGACGAACTCGACCGCGTTCGCCGTGACGATTCCGAGGCCGCCGGCAAGCTCGCCGATGCCAAGGTCCGCCTGGCCCAGACGAGCGAGCGCCTTCGTTCGCTGACGGGACGCGTTCCCGATCTGGAGCGTCGTCTGGAGGGCATCGACCGCCGTATCCGCGGAACACGCCAGGCCTCGCGCTCACTCGAGCTGCTGCGCCTGCGCGTCGATCCCATGCACGAGCGCTATTCGGCCCTGCTGGAGCGCGCGTCAGATTGGGCTGCACGTCTGCGTGACCAGGCCTCTCTGGAGGAGGCGGACTCCGCTTCGCTTAAGAAGACCATCGAAGATGCCAAGGCAGAGGTTGCCCGCGCTAAGGAACGGGTCGATACCGCCACTGCCACGCAAAACGAGTTCAAGGTCGCGCGTGGCAAGCTCGAGGTGCAGGTAGAGGCCGCCATTAAGGCCATTACCGCCGATGGCAACACGGTACTCGAGGAAGCACTTATGCTTCCTGCGCCCACGGACCGCGATGCCGCCGAGCGCGAGCTCAACCAGCTTGTGCGCCAGATCAACAACCTTGGTCCCGTGAACCAAGTTGCCATGGAGGAGTACGAGCAGCTCAAGCGCCGCGCCGACTACATCGAGGACCAGCTGGCCGATCTGGAGAACGCGCGTAAGGCGCTCACCAAGATCACGGTGGCTATTGATCGCAAGATGCGCAAGGCGTTCCTTGTGACGTTTGAGAAGGTCGACGCGAACTTCCGCGAGATCTTCGCTATGCTGTTCACGGGTGGCCAGGCTCATCTGGAGATGACCGCCCCCGAGCATCCGGCCGAGACGGGCATCGAGGTCGTGGCGCAGCCGCGCGGCAAGCGCATCACCAAGATGATGCTCATGTCGGGTGGCGAGAAGAGTCTGACGGCGCTCGCCCTGCTCTTTGCCGTGTACCGCACGCGCACGGTGCCGTTCTATGTGCTGGACGAGGTCGAGGCGGCGCTTGATGACGCCAACCTGTCCAAGCTCATCGGAGCCCT
>CABUVF010000084.1 GCA_902494945.1 uncultured Collinsella sp. | reverse complement strand
CCACCCCTCCCCACCATTCCACCCCCAATATGTTGTAAAACACCCCCGAGCATATGTTCGAAAACACAATATGTTGTGTTTGCAGCAAAGGCGGGATGCCACCTGTAGAACCACGCCCGCGAACCTCAACCTTCAAGTTGACCTTGAGGCGATTTTTACGTCCCTTTACACGCCGTTCACATCGCCCCCAAACTCCCCCACCCACGGTACACACGGCCCACCGCCGCGTCGGTGTCTAGCGAAAAATGGGACGAGCCCCAGATTGCCCATGCGCGCAAAAGTGCGTCTCGGCAATCTGGGGCCCGTCCCCTTTAGTATTTATAAATATGCAGGTCAGCGAGGTGCTAGCGATGTGCCAGCGGATGCGCCGCCAGATAGACCTCGGTCAGTTGCGTGCGGTCGACATGTGTGTAGACCTGCGTGGTCGAAATATCGGCATGGCCCAAAATCTCCTGCAGCACACGCAGGTCGGCACCGCCCGCGAGCATGTGGGTGGCAAAGGAGTGGCGCAAGGTATGGGGATGGAGCCCCACCAGCCCCACCTGACGCCCATACCGCTCGCATATCGCATGCACGGCCTGGCGCGACAGGCGACGTCCGTTCTTATTTAAAAAGACCGCCGAGGTCTCGGTTCCGCGGGCATGGGCCGCCAAGCGAGAACGTCCCTCAGTTACATAGAGCGTCAGAGCTCGCGCCGCGCTTCCCACCAGTGGGGACAGGCGTTCCTTTGAGCCCTTACCGCGAACGAGTACAAAGCCATCGTCAATATGGATATCGCCCACATCGAGCCCAACCAGCTCACTCACACGCAAACCGCATCCGTAGAGCACTTCCAAGATGGCATGGTCGCGCAGTCCCATCTCGCCCTCGGGAAAGTCTTGATCGAGCAGCGCCGAGACATCCTCCACCGATAGATACTCCGGCAAACGCTCAGCCTTTTTAGGCAGGCGCAACGCCGCCGTCGGGTTTTGGGCCACGGCCCCATCGCGCACCAAAAAGGCATGCAGGCCCTTCACGGCAGCAAGCGCGCGCTCCACCGAGGCGTCGGAATAGCCTCCGTCGCGGCGATCGGCAACGAAGCCCTCCACGACCTGACGGCTCACATCTTCAAACGTCGCAATGTCAGCCCGCTCCAGATAGGCGCAGTACGTCGTCAGGTCACGACGATAGGCCACAATCGTGTTGCGCGCCAAGCCCCGCTCGACCGCGAGGTAATCGAGATACTCCCCCGCCGCCACGGCGAGCGACGAGGGAGTAGCTTCGGTATGTTCCTTATTCGCCGGCACCCTTAGTCCGTAGCGAGGTTCATGGGCGTCACCTGCAGACGGTCGACACCCTCGTGCTGGCCGATCGAAGCGCGCACGAACTCGCGGAACAGCGGCTGCGGGTTGGTCGGGCGGCTCTTGAACTCGGGGTGAGCCTGGGTTGCCACATACCACGGATGCACGTCGCGCGGCAGCTCGACCATCTCGACCAGGCGCTCGTCGGGCGAGAGGCCAGAGATAACCAAGCCGGCATCCTCGAGCTGGTCGCGGAAGGCGTTGTTGAACTCAAAGCGGTGACGGTGACGCTCGTAGACGAGTTCCTCGCCATATGCCTCGCGAGCAAGGGTATCGGCAGCAAGCTTGCACGGATAGGCACCCAGACGCATGGTGCCGCCCTTCTCAGTCACGTCCTCCTGCGAGCTCATCAGGTCGATGACGCTATACGGGCCATCCGGATCGAACTCAGAGGAGCTGGCGCCGGCAAGGCCAACGACATTGCGGGCGAACTCACACACGGCCACTTGCATACCCAGGCAAATGCCCAGATACGGAATCTTGTGCTCACGGGCAAACTCGGCCGCGAGGATCTTGCCCTCCAGGGCGCGCTTGCCAAAGCCGCCGGGGACCAGGATGCCCGAGGCGTCGCCTAGAACCTCGGAGACATTCTGCTCATCGAGGCTCTCGCCGTCGACTAGCTGGACGTCCACATGGCGATCGTAGAAGACGCCCGCATGGTGCAGGGCCTCGATAACCGACAGGTACGCATCGGGCAGCTGCGTGTACTTACCCACGACGGCGATCTTCACCTTGTCGGCGTGATGGTTGGCGTGATTCTGTTTGCGCAGGAACTCGTTCCACTCGCTCATGTCGCGCTCACGCGGATCCAGACCCAGGCGCTCGCAAATGCGCAGGTCAAAGTCCTGCTCGGCAAGCAGCTGCGGAACATCGTAAATGCTCGCGCAGTCCTCGTTGGTAAAGACGCAATCGGTGTCGACGTCGCAGAAGCTTGCGATCTTTCCGCGGATAGCGTCATCGATATGGTGGTCGGAGCGCAGCACGATAATATCGGGCTGGATGCCAAAGCTGCGGAGCTCCTTGACGGAATGCTGCGTGGGCTTGGTCTTGACCTCGTGGGCGGCGGCGATATAGGGAACGAGCGACACGTGGATGTAGCAGACGTTCTCGGGGCCGGCCTCCTTGCGGTACTGACGGATGGCCTCGACAAACGGTTGGGACTCGATGTCGCCGATCGTGCCGCCCAGCTCGGTGATGACTACATCGGAGCCGGTCTGCTCCTCGATGCGGCGAAACTTGTCCTTAATGGCATTGGTGACGTGAGGAATCACCTGCACGGTACCGCCCAAAAAGTCGCCGCGACGCTCACGGGCGATTAGGCTTTTGTAGATGGCACCGGTCGTAAAGTTGGAATCGCGGGTCAGGTTCTCATCAATAAAGCGCTCGTAATGACCCAAGTCCAGGTCGGACTCGTAACCATCCTCGGTAACGAAGACCTCACCATGCTGGAACGGGCTCATGGTACCGGGGTCGACGTTCAGATACGGGTCGGCCTTCTGCATCGTTACTTTGTAGCCACGCGACTTGAGCAGACGGCCCAGCGAGGCCGCGGTGATACCCTTGCCCAGGGACGAAACCACGCCGCCGGTTACGAACACATGCTTGGTCATATTGAGTTACCTGCGCTTCCCGTAGAAGTTGTTTATCCACATCTTACGGGTCTTCATTGTAATACTCGCGCCGCGGACCGTTCGCAATTTTTCTCGCGTGCGATTGCATTTCTCAATCTTGAAACAAAACGCCGCCCGGTTTCCCAGGCGGCGTCGCTATGGCAAGGGTTACATGCTGCTATCGATCAGCAACCTCGTCCTCAAGCATTTCTTGAACGAGCATGCCGGTACGGACGCCCTCAAGATACCACTCGCCACGTTCGGTGAGGCAAATGCCATTTGCAAGCTGACCGCCGTCGTCGCTATAACGCGAGACGACATCAATCATGCCTTCGGAATCCAAGCGATCGATTGCGGCGCGGGCACGATACGGCGAAACCCCCACGCGCTCGGCAAGCGTTTTGCGCGAGAAACCATACGGCCCGCCATTGTCTTCGGTTTGCTGGGCGATCTCCATCAACACCAGTACCTCGACACGCTTCATATCGTTAACACTCGCACGACCCTTGCCCGCCATAGCAGCCTCCTCAAACCGAGCACGAGCATCTAACGCGCCGTGCGCGACCGACACACCTCACGATGGCAGGTAATATCCATCATGCGGCATCCCGCTAAGGATGAAACAGTTACGGTTATTGTATACCGATCAAATTGTTTCTAGGCAGGTAAACAGCTATTTTTCGCCGAAATAGACGCTTTATTGATCAAAAAGCCGTACCGGGCGCTAACCCGATACGGCCAAAATGCAATGCAATTACCGCGGTGCTTCAAACTTAGCGATGGAAGAAACCGCGGCGCTCAAACTTGGGCTCGCAGCACACGTTGATACCCAGTTTGCGCAGTACCGTCTCGTCCGTCGGCGAGATAATCACGCTAAAGAAGGCATCGCAACCGCGCAACTGCTCCAGGCCCGAAAGGACGCGAGCGGCCGTCTCACTCGTGGCCGAGGTGATCGACAGCGCCATAAGCGTCTCGTCGGTGTGCAGGCGCGGGTTTTTGCTGCCCAGGAAATGCGTCTTGAGCTTGCTGATGGGCTCGATCGCCTCATCGCTAATGACCTCGAGCTCAAGGTCGACGCCCGAGACATGCTTGAGGGCGTTCATAATGAGCGAACTTGCGGCGCCCAGGCGCGTGGAGGTCTTACCGGTCACCACGGAGCCATCGGGCATGACCATGGCACCCACGGGACCACCCGTCAGCTGCTCCCTGGTGAGGGCCGCCGAGCGTGCCGGTGAGTAGTTCTTATCGATGCCGGCTTTCTTCATAATAATCTTGAGACGGTCGACTTGCTCATCGCCCACGCCGGTACGGCGCACATTTTCGACCGCGGTAAAGTAGCGGCGGACGATCTCCATCTTGGAAGCGTCGCGGCAGGCATCGTCATCGGTGATGGCAAAGCCGACCATATTGACGCCCATATCCGTAGGGCTCTGGTAGGGGCTCTTGCCCAGGATCTTTTCCATCAGGGCACGGACTACCGGGAAGGCCTCGACGTCGCGGTTGTAGTTGACCGTGGTCTTGTTGTAGGCCTCCAGGTGGAAGGAGTCGATGATGTTGGCGTCATCGAGGTCTGCCGTGGCGGCCTCGTAGGCAATATTGACCGGATGCGTAAGGGGCAGATTCCAAACCGGGAAGGTCTCGAATTTGGCATAGCCGGCGGCCGTGCCATGCTTGTGCTCGTGATAGAGCTGAGACAGGCAAGTGGCGAGCTTGCCCGAGCCAGGGCCGGGCGCCGTCACGACAACGAGCGGTCGGGTGGTCTCGACAAACTCGTTCTTGCCATAGCCGTCGTCGGACACGATCAGATCGACATCGTGCGGATACCCCTCGATGGGATAGTGCAGCTTGGCGGGAATACCGAGCGCGTTCAGGCGGTTGCGGAACACATCGGCAGCGGGCTGTCCAGCGTACTGGGTGATGACCACGGCCGCGACAGCAAAGCCGTTGCCGCGGAACAGGTCAACCAGGCGCAGCACATCCTCGTCATAGGTAATGCCAAGGTCACCACGAGCCTTGTTTTTCTCGATGTGGTTCGCGTTGATCGCGATGATAACCTCGACATCGTCGGCGATGCTTTTGAGCATGCGGAACTTGCTGTCCGGCTCAAAACCCGGTAGCACGCGGCTGGCATGATAGTCATCGAACAGCTTGCCGCCAAACTCCAAATACAGCTTGCCGCCAAACTGCGAGATGCGCTCCTTAATGTGAGCAGCCTGCAGCTCGATATACTTCGCGTTGTCGAAACCCTGGCGCATGTATGGCTCCCGTCCCGTTTCGTAAATTAAGTTCCTACGCGATTATAACGGAGCCTGCCCTCCCCGATGCCCAGGCCATCAACAGGCACCAACCAAACACGCCATCGATAAGTTGCGGTGAAATAGCTCCTGTTTAACCCCTCAAGACGGCCAAACGGGAACTATTCCACCGCAACTTCCCCTTTTGGCGCAAAGTAACCTGACCCCTTTGCACCAACAGCAGAAACGTCGCGGGCAGAGAACGGACAGCGAACAGACACCAGAGCGAGCAAGCCGCCCCCTGCGCCAACAATGGCAGCGCCGCAGGTTGAGCATAAGTCAGCGAAAGCCCACCAGAGCGAGCAAGGTGACGTGAAAGAGGAGGGCATAGGCCTTTTGGCCATGCCCGACGATTGAACGTCAGATTGCCGCTCCGGCGGGCTTGCAGCGTCGAGTGGTTCCGGCGTTTGGTAAAACGCCGGAACACAAGAGCGCCCCCTCCCGCGCACGGAACGGGAGGGGGCCAAAGGTAGGAGTCTACCGGTGGGGTTACCCCACCGGACAGACGATGACCAGGTGATCCGTTATAGGATCGTCATGGTTTCCGTGGGGTACCCAGGGGGTACTTAGATCATCACGCAAGCGATGGTCAGGATGATGGCGCAGACGACGGAGAGAGCGACGATGAGCTTAAGAGCAAACTTGAGCCAGGTCGTCCACTCGATCTTAGCCAGAGCGAGACCGCCCATGATGGCACCAGAGGTCGGGGTGAACAGATTCACGACGCCGATGGCGGCGGAGAAGATCATGACCATGACCTCGGGCGAGAAGCCGAGCTTAACAGCCAGCGGTCCCATGATGGGCATGGAGACAGTAGCCATACCGGAGGTCGAGGGGATCAGGAAGGACAGGCCAAAGTAGACCAGGAAGCTCATGGGAGCGAAGATCACGCCGGACAGGCCAGCCAGGGCATTGGCGGCAGCGTCGAGGACGTAGACGTCGAGGCCGGTGTTAGCCATGAGGACGGAGATACCACGGGCGAGGGCGATGACGAGAACAACGGACATCATGTCGGCAGCGCCGGTGATGAAGGTGTTGACGATCTGCTTCTCGGAGAGGCCACCGATGATACCGATCAGGACAGCCATGAGGAAGAACCAGGTGGAAGCCTCGTCGAAGTACCACTGGCCAATGGGCAGGCCGGTGATCAGGGCAGACCAGCCCTGAACGATGGCGTTACCGTCGGCGTCATAGACAGCGCCAGCATCGAAGAAGTTGGCGACGCCCTCGTTGAGGTCGGCCAGCGGGATGAAGCCGACGATCATGACGACGAAGGTGAAGGCAAAGGCGATCAGAACACCCTTCTGACGACCGGTGAGCTTGACCTCCTTGTGAACCTCGGAAGCAGCCTTGCCGTGAGCCTCTTCGGCGTCCTTGAGCTCCTGCATCGAAAGGATGGTGGAACCCTTGTCAGCCTTGACCTTCTTGGCATAGCTCATGACGAAGAGGATGGACATAACAGTGGTAACAATCCACAGGACGGCACCGAGGCCGATGATGATGGACTGGTTGACCTCAATGCCAACGCCGGTCAGAGCGTCGACGGCAGCACCGACGGCGAACGGGTTAACCGTGGAGCCGAGGCAGCCGCAGCCAGCGCCGAGCAGGACGGTGGCAGCGCCGACCATAGGGTCGAAGCCAGCAGCCATCATGGTGGCGGCGAGCAGGGCGTAGAAGGGAACGGTCTCCTCGCACATACCATAGGTGGTACCACCGAGGGAGAAGATGAACATTAGCACGGGAATGAGCATGATCTCATTGCCCTTAAGCTTCTGCACCAGAACGGCAATGCCGTTGTCCAGGGCGCCGGTCTCGGTCATCATGCCGAGGAAGCCACCGAGGATCATAACGAAGAGGCAGACGGGCAGAGCGTCAGCGAAGCCCTTGACCGGGGCGGTGCAGAAATCGCTCAGGCGGGCAGCGGTAACCGCGCCACCGGACGTACCGGAGACGATAACGGTAACAACCGCGACGATTGCCAGCAGAGCAAGAAGAATGGTGAACGATGAAGGCATACCGCGCTTTTTCTTAGCGGTCTCAGTCATAGTTCTCATCCCCCCTTCATAAATCATTTACTGATCTCGCCCGAAGCGGCTCTTCCGTGCCGTGCATGTCGCTCGGTGCGAGATTTTTACCAGACAAAAGCGCTCGGGGTGCGCAGGAATGCACCCCGAGCGAGATGCTAGATGCTCTTACTTGAGCGTGGCGTACATGACAGCCTTGATGGTGTGCATGCGGTTCTCGGCCTCGTCGAAGACCTTGGAAGCGGGGCTCTCGAAGACCTCGTCGGTGACCTCCTGCTCGGTGATGCCGAACTGCTCGCACTTCTCGGCGCCAATGGTGGTGTTGGTGTCGTGGAAGCTGGGCAGGCAGTGCAGGAAGATGGCACCCGGGTTGGCCATAGCCATGACCTCGGAGGTGACACGATACGGGGTGAGCTGAGCGATGCGCTCGGCCCAGACCTCGTCAGGCTCGCCCATGGAGACCCACACGTCGGTGTAGATAACGTCGGCACCGGTGACGCCGTCCTTGACGTCGGTGGTCAGCTTGATGGTGCAGCCGTTAGCCTCGGCGATGGGCTTGCAGGCCTCGATGACGTCGTCAGCGGGCATGCACTCCTCGGGGCCGCAGGCCACGAAGTTCATGCCGAGCTTGGAGCAGACGACCATGAGGGAGCGAGCGACGTTGTTCTTGCAGTCGCCCATGAAGACGAGGGTCTTGCCCTTGATGTCGTAGTTGAAGTTCTCCTGGACGGTCAGGATGTCGGCGAGCATCTGGGTGGGATGCCACTCAGTGGTCAGGCCGTTCCACACAGGCACGCCGGACTTAGCAGCGAGCTCCTCGACGTCGTCCTGGGCAAAGCCACGGAACTCGATGCCGTCATACATGCGGCCGAGAACGCGGGCGGTGTCCTCGATGGACTCCTTCTTGCCCATCTGCGACGAACCCGGATCGAGGTAGGTGACGCCCATGCCCAAATCCATGCCGCCGACCTCGAAGGCGCAGCGGGTACGGGTGGAAGTCTTCTGGAAGAGCAGGACGATGTTCTTGCCCTCGAGATAGCGGTGCGGAACGCCAGCGCGCTTCATGTCCTTGAAGTTCTTGGAGAGCTTGAGCAGGTACTCGATCTCCTCGGTGGTGAGGTCGAGGAGCTTGAGGAAGCTACGGCCGGAGAGGTTAACACCCATGGTTCGAATCCTTTCGAAGAAATGAATTACGCAAATACTAGTGGTGCCCGTTTGACGGGCGAAACCGGTGCGGTTGTAGGGAGACCGCACCGGAAACGGAAAGACTTAGAGGTCCTCGCGCCAGAAGGGCATGCTCATGCAGCGCGGGCCGCCACGGCCGCGGGAGAGCTCGGCGGAGGGCACGACGAGAAGGTCCAGGCCCT
>CABUVF010000083.1 GCA_902494945.1 uncultured Collinsella sp. | reverse complement strand
GGTCGGAACCATGGTGGTCTCGGAACCCTTGACCTGGACGCCCTGCTCCTCGAGTGCCTTGGAGACAGCCATGACGTCGTTAGCAGCGGTCCAGACGATCCACTCCTCGCCGGCGTCCTCGTAGTCCTCGCCACCGGCCTCGGCGATTGCCATCATGAACTCATACTCGTCGCAGGCAGCACCGTTGGCGATCATGGTCTCCTTCTTGGCGTTCTCGTCCAGGATCTCCTTGGCGACGACAATCTGGCCCTTGCGCTCAAACTGGAAGGCGACGGAGCCGGAGGTGCCCAGGTTGCCACCAGCGTGGGAGAAGGCGGAACGGACATCGGCGGCAGTACGGTTGCGGTTGTCGGTCAGGCAGTCAACATAGACGGCGACACCGGCGGGACCATAGCCCTCGTACACGATGTTCTCGTAGACGGCGGCATCGGCACCCGAACCAAAGGCCTTGTCGATAGCGGACTTGATCTTGTCCTTGGGCATGGACTGAGCCTTGGCCTTAGCAACGGCAGCGGCGAGGCTGGCGTTGTTCTCGGGCAGCGGGTCACCGCCGAGACGGGCAGCAACGGTGATGTTGCGGCTCAGCTTGGAGAAGAGGGCGGAACGCTTGGCGTCCTGCGCGCCCTTACGATGCTTGGTTGTGGCCCACTTAGAGTGTCCGGACATACGTGTCTCCTATCGGTTTTGACCTAAAGCCCAGCGCAGATGCTCGGGCAATATAAACAAACGTCGTTATGATATACCTACTGGCCTGCGAGATAAACCCCAAAATGAAGGCGTCGTGATGATGCCACCCTTTGGTGCAAAGTAACCTGTCCCCTTTGCACCAAATTAGGACCAGAGAAGGTCGCTGCGGGTAATGGTGGCGCCGATGGCAAAGGGCATGCAGGCGATGACCGGATACAGGTAGCGCATATAGGTCGAACCGTTGCAGGGACCGATCAGGCACACGGCAAGCACGCCCAGCAGCGGCAACCAAATGGCCAGACCGCGCCATGAATGACGGCGTAGCAGATAGACCACCACGGCGATCATGATCCACACATAGGTGGCCGAGCTCATGGTGAGCGAGATAAACGGGATGCGCTGCACCGCCACGCGATACAGGTTGATCAGGTGGTCGCACCAGCGCACAACCTTGCTATCGACCGGATGGAAGTCAAAGTACTTGAGGTTATCGGGCTTCGCCATAATCTCGGCACTGCGCGCCGTGCTGTAGACCCACGCATCGCGGGCACTCGGATAAAAGTAGCCGTAGTAGTTATTGATGAGCGCCGAGATGTAGCACTCGGGATCCTTTTTGAACATCTGCGCCCAGACCTCAAAATAGTCAGCGATGTCCTCCTGCGAGGCGTACTCGTTAAAGCAGTTCTTGACGGCGTCCGACTTATCCGGGTTGTAGCGGCGGCCCAGATTGTCGTACTTGAGCACACGGTCGATCACGGCACGCTCATCGTCGGTCACCAAGCCGTCGCAAGGAGCCTCCACGATAGTGCCGTCCTCCTTAACCGTAGGGTTGACACCCGAGTTGAGGCCGTCGTGCTTTTGGACGAAACGAGCCGTCTGCTGGAACGGAATCGAGAGGATTTCGCGCTTGGAACCAGGCGTAATGTCGTGCGCCGGCATAAAGACCTTGGTGAAGTACATATTAGAGGCAAGGCAGAGTGCAAGCACCGCAAGAACTCCCATCCAGCGGAAACGCGGGATGGAGCCCGAAGGCGCAGCACCAGCCTGCTTGGCTGCGCGACGAGCCACATGCGCGTCCCATGCGCAAAACGCCGCCGCGATTACGCATGCCGCCAGGGGAAACGCCAGGCCGCCGTTACGCAGAAACGTGGAACCCATGGCGCCCAGAGCGAGCAGCAGCCAGTCATGGCGCGCAAAGAGCACGGGCCTCTGTTCGCCCGCACGCTCGGCATTGGCATCGCGACGGGGCAAGCCACATGCCACGAGCTTGACGGTCTGTACCAGCAGCACCAAAAACGCGTCGGCAAAGAGCACGTCTTTGGTGAGCAACGCCGCGTAGTTAGAGAACATCGGCATAAACGCAAAGAACAGCAGGATCGTACCGCGAACCGGCAGGCTCACGCCCAGTTTGCGCAGCGACGAAATGGAATAGGCCATGCAGGCAGCCGTGATGACAAATTGAGCGCAGGTATAGATGATGAGGCCCGCGTTAGCGCTGTTGAACAGCGAAAGCCCCAGTTGAACGCACGAGCCGATAATGGCCGTGTGCACTACGGGATGGTGCCCGTTGAGCAGCACGTTGGGGTTGAGCAGGCGCAGGTAGTCGCTCGTGCCATTGGGATAGTTGAACCACTGGCGAATCTGCGCACCCGTATCTCCCATAAAAAGGCCGGGCAGCGAAGCGATGAGCGTGGGCGCCCAGGCGATCATAAGCACCAGGAAGGGCCCGGCAAAGGGATGGACCGAGAGCACGGCGTGAGCCACACGCCATACGCGGCCAAAGTGCGCTTCGGAAAACGGAATGCGCCGAGAGCTCAGCCAATCCAGGCACTCAAAAGCCAGATAGAAGGCCACGATCGCTAGGAGCATCCAGCCCGCGCCGCCAATCCAGGCGCAGATGATGCGGGCCTTGTCGCCAAGAACAATCTCGGCCGAGTCGATAAGGTCGTAGCTGCGGCCGAACACCATGCAGATGGCGAAAAACAGCGACGGCAGAATAATCGATGGGCGCCAGGTGTCGCCACGGCCAAAGAACACGTAGCGAAACGGCAGCGTGAGCAGGCAGGCAAGCGCAAGCAGCATGACCGCGTCGGTATGGCCGGCAAACGAGAGGAGCACCTCGTAGCACACGTACAGCATGCCCGAGGCTTTGGGGTCAATCGCCAAGACTGCGTTGCTCGACACCGGGGCGGGATCGATGGAAAACGCCGTGGTCGCCAACAGCGCGAGCAAAAATGCGGCGAGCGTCTGCTTGGCGGGGTAGCGCTTAAACCAGACGATGCGGGCAGCGTCGCGCGCAGCCGTTGTGGAGAGATCGGAATCCTTCACAGTCCGAAAGCCTTTCTAGAAACCTATCAAACTCAGCAAAACCACCACAAAGGTGCCTGTGTCCCCTTTGTGGTGGTTAGGCGTCGAGGTAGATGCGCTGGGGACGGTTGCGGTGTCGCGCGAAGATGATGAGCGCCAGGCCGGCGATCACGAGCGGAAGACTCAGCAGCTGCCCCATCGTGATGACGCCGCCCAGCAGATAGCCAAGCTGGGCGTCGGGCACGCGCACGAACTCGACGAGGAAGCGGACGATGCCGTATCCCATCACGAACACGCCCATAAACGTACCCTGAGGCAGCAGCGGCTTTTTGCGGCTGAGCACCTGCAGAATGCAAAAGAGCACGATGCCCTCAAGAAATGCCTCGTAGAGCTGGGAGGGGTGACGCGGCATATCGCCCGCAGTCCCGCCAAAGACCACACCCCAGGGCAGATCGGTCGGCTTGCCCCACAGCTCACCGTTGACAAAGTTGGCACAACGGCCCAGGCACAAGGCCAGCGGCGCGCCGATGACGGCAAGGTCTGCCAAAGTCCATGCGTCGAGCTTATACATGCGGCACACGATGATGCCGCCGATAATACCGCCCACCAAACCGCCATGGAAGCTCATGCCGCCCTCGTTGGTGGCAAAGATCTCGAGCGGGTGCGCCCAGTAGTAGCCATCACCGTAAAAGACGACGTAGAACAGGCGCGCACCGATAATGAGGCCAAAGACCACGCCGGCCACGACACTCGTCAGGTCGTCAATCGTGATGTTAAAGCCCCAGCGACGCTGCGTGCGGTACATGACGACCGCCGTGAGCAGGGCGCCGACCACATAGGCCAGACCATACCAGTAAATCGTGATGGGCCCCGCCGAAATCGCGACGGGATCAAGCATATGGTAGAAGTCGTTGAGCATGTCGACCCTCCTACTCCCTACATACCAAATGCGGCCGCGGGCCTTGCGCTCGCAGCCGCATATTTGGGCGTAACGTCTATGCGGAGTATGCCGTCCGCAGCTTTCGCAGCTTAGAACGGCGCGTACTCGTCGTACAGGTCCTCGGCCTCGCCGGAGGCATTGACCTGCTCAACTCGTGTAACGCCGGGCACATGCTCCTTCAGGATGCGCTCAATACCCATGGACAGGGTCAGCGAGCTCATGGGGCAGCCGGCGCAAGCGCCCTGCAGCTCCAGTTTGACGACGCCCTCGTCGTCAACGCCCACATACTCCATATCGCCGCCGTCGGCCTGCAGGTTGGGGCGAATCTCTTCAAGAACCTTCTTAAGCAGCTCTTCGTTAACAGCCACAGGGGCTCCTTTCTCACAATTACGCGGGCGCGCCCGCGGACAGAAGCTATGTTACTACAGCCGTGTACCCGCTCGCGAGCCGTCCATGCGCGCAGACGCGACTTTCACGAGTAGTCAATTTGGGACGGGGCTCTTTTGGCTGCCTTTTGTTGCCAGCTGGCGTTGCCACGCGCTACTGCTGAGCCTGCCCCTCGGTGCCGATGTGAACATCGACGATAACCTGGCGGTAGCTAATGCCGCAGGAGTCGAGGATGCGGCGGCTGATGCGTCCGTCATCGGTGTCGGCGTACTTGTTGTCCAGGTAGACAACCTCGCCCACGCCCACCTGCGCCAAAATCTTGGCGCAGTCGTGGCACGGGAACAGCGTGACGTAGACCGTGGAACCCTCAAGATCTTTGAGCGAGCCACGGTAGTTGAGCACGGCGTTTGCCTCGGCATGCACCACGTAGTTGTGCTTGTCCTGCAACGGGTCGTCGCTCGTGCCCCACGGGAAAAAGTCGTCGTTGAGCGCCGAGGGCGTACCGTTGTAGCCCACCGAAAGGATGCGGTGGTTGGTGCTGGCGATGCACGCGCCCACCTGCGTGTTGGGGTCCTTACTGCGGCGCTGCGCGGCGATGGCCACGCTCATAAAGAACTCGTCCCAGCTAATGACGTCCAGGCGCTTGCCTGACGAAGTTTGATGAAGATCGTCCGACATGGCAGACACCTCCGTAATCGCAATAATTTGACCCATTGTAGCAGGTGAAAGGTGGGGCTGTTTCCTCTCCCACCGATGTCCTCGGCTTTATGCGCGACGAGGCTTTTGATTGATGCGGTAGAGCTCGGCGAGACCCCGCAGCGTCAGCGCGTCATCGACCGTCAGGCTATGGCCGACCAGCGCCGCAAGTGCCTCGGCATCGTCGCCGGTAATGACGATGGGCACGTCGCCCTCCCCCGCGGCCTTGGTCGCGCGCATCTCGGCGAGCACCATGTCGAGCATGCCGTCGATGCGGGCCACCTCGCCCAGAACCACGCCCGAACGCATGGCCTCGCGCGTGTTGCGACCGATCACATGCGTGGGTGCCGAGGGCTCGACCTGCGGCAGACGCGCCGCAGCAGCCGAAAGCGAGCGGGCGCCAAGCGCCAGACCCGGCGCGATGACGCCGCCCACAAAGGTGCCGCGCGCGTCGATGACCTCGATATTGGTCGTGGTACCCAAGTCGATCACGATGCAGGGAGAGCCGTAGACGGCGCGTGCCGCCACGGCGTCGGCGATGCGGTCGGGACCGATCTCTGCTGGATCGTCGTAGTGCACGGGCATACCGGTCTTGAGACCCGGCCCCACGGTGAGCACGCGCCCCGTGCAGGTACGGGAAAGTGCTGCCTTCCACGGGCGCTCGAGCGCCGGGACCACACAGCTCAGCACGGCAGCCGTGGGCACAAGCGCGCCCGGCATGCCCGCATCGGCTGACAGCGCGCCCATGACCTGCGCGAGCCTCATGCGCGCCTCGTCGGCTGTGATGCTCGACGGCGTGGTGATCTCGCACGTCGCGAGCGGGCATTCCTGTGCCGTGGCTGAATCCTCGGCAAACAGGCCAAAGCGAATGAACGTGTTGCCCACGTCGACCGTCAATATGTATGCACACCCATTAAGCATCGTCGGCGCTCCTTTCGTCTGCCCAGCAGTATATCCCGATGATCATCCCGAGACGGGGTAGCTAAAAAGCCCCGTCCCAAATTAACTGGTTTTGGCAGGGCGCGAAGCGAGCGGCACCGCTATACTGGTGCGCGGTCGCGCGCGAGCTCACGCGGCGGCCCTTGGTAACCCGACTTCCCGCGCCGTATCCGTAGCGGCGCTCCCGGGGGAAGCGGATATACGCAAAGGAGTTCTATATGAGCAATCCCTCGAACCGCGCCTCGATGCGCGGGCAACTTACGCTGCGCGGCGTCATCATCGGCGTCCTTGGCTGCGTGATCATCACGGCAAGCTCGGCCTACACTGCCCTCAAGATGGGCGCACTCCCCTGGCCGATCGTCTTCGCTGCCGTCATTTCGCTGTTCTTCCTGAAGCTCATGGGCAACGCCAGCCTCAACGAGGCCAACGTCACCCACACCATTATGTCCGCGGGCGCCATGGTCGCCGGCGGCCTGGCGTTTACCATCCCGGGCGCTTGGATGCTAGGCTACGCCGACCAGATCAGCTGGCTCGACATGTTTATCGTGGCACTCGCCGGCACTATCCTGGGCCTGCTGGCCACGGCACTCATCCACCGTCACTTTATCGTGGACGCCGCGCTAGAGTTCCCCACCGGCAACGCCGCAGCTCAGACCCTGCGCGCGACCGAGGCCGGCGGCAAGACCGGCAAGCAGCTCTTCGGCTCCATGGCCCTCGCCGGCATCTACAGCGTGCTTCGCGATGCCCTGGGCATTGTGCCCAGCATGCTGTGCACGCTCAACATCCCCGGCGTGACCTTTGGTATCTACAACTCGCCCATGCTGCTCTCCGTCGGCTTCCTCGTAGGCTTCGCCCCGGTCGCTTTCTGGTTTGCCGGCGCCCTGCTGGGCAACTTTGGCATCATCGTGGGCGGCACTACTGCCGGCCTGTTCGACGTTATGACTGCACAGGACATCGTCAAGTCCTTAGGCATGGGCCTTATGATGGGCTTTGGCGTCGCCGTCGTCCTCAAGGACATCCTGCCGCAGGTCGCCGGTATCGTCCGCGGTCTTGCCGCCGACAGCTCCACCGACACCGACGAGCAGTCGCTCATCTCGGGCTCCCTTAAACTCGACGCCGGCATCATCGGCCTGGGCGCCGCCGCCATCGCCGTGATCGTCGCCATCGCACTCGATCTTGGCCCCGTGCCTGCCGTCATCGTCACGCTGTTCACCTTTGTCACCACCATCATGAGCGCGCAGAGCTGCGGCCAGACGGGCATTGACCCCATGGAGATCTTTGGTCTCATCGTCATGCTCATCGTGGCCGCCTTCGCACAGCTCGCGCAGGTCAAGCTGTTCTTTATCGCCGGCATCGTGGCCGTGGCGTGCGGCCTTGCGGGCGACGTCATGAACGACTTTAAGGCCGGCGCCGTGCTGGGCACCAACCCGCGTGCACAGTGGATCGGCCAGGCCATCGGCGGCATCGTGGGCGCCTTGGTCGCCGCCGCCGTCATGGTCGCGCTCGTCACCGCCTATGGTCCGGACGCCTTTGGTCCCGACAAGAGCTTCGTTGCCGCGCAGGCAAGCGTGGTCGCCACCATGGTCTCGGGCATCCCGAGCGTGCCGTGGTTCGTTGGCGGCTTTATTGCCGGCATCGTCATGTACTGGCTCGGCATCCCGGCCATGATGATCGGCCTGGGCGTGTACCTGCCGTTCTATATGTCGCTCACGGCCTTCTTGGGCTCCTGCGTCAAGCTCGCCTACGACAAGTTGGCCGCACACCGCGACGCCGCCGTCGGTCTTTCGGACGAGGAGAAGGCCGCCAAGGATGCCGCCTTCCAGGAGCAGGGCCTGGTCGTTGCCAGCGGCCTGCTGGGCGGCGAGTCCATCGTCGGCGTTATCCTGGCGTTTGTCTCCGTCGGTCTGAGTCTGCTGGGATAAGCTGAGCAGCTGTTCGCTCGCACTTTAGCGACAGCCCGGTCGCAATCATATTGCCTACGGTTTGCCCGGTCGGTAGCTTTTGTGGCTACCGACCGGGCTTTTTGATGCCAATACAAAGAAAGGCCGGCGCGCTGCGTATCACAGCACGCCGGCCTTATCGGTTGAGCCATCGAGTCGGTCTCGCAATAAACCGCAGCTCATGCACGACCAGTACTCAAAATGCTACATGTGCTTGCGACGACGATCGCCCAGCGTCACGCCCGCAGCTACGAGCGTAATGCCGCCGATGACGAAAACCTCGCCCGCAAGCGCGGAGTTGTCGCCCGTCTGGGCGAGCGCACCATCCGCAGCCTGCTTCTTGGCAGCGGGGGCCTTTGCGGCGGCCTGCGCAACTTGGGGCTTAGCCTGCGGCTCGGCCTTGGGATGATACTTGTCGTACTTGGCCTGCGCGGCAGCCAGGGCATCCTTGGCATCGCCAAGCTCGGCAAGCGCGGCGGCATAGGCGTCGTTGGCATCGGACAGCTTGGCATCGGCATCGCTCAGAGCAGCCTTGAGGCCAGCGGCGGCATCGACGGCAGCCTTATAGCGAGCGTAGGCAGCGTTCAGCTTAACCAGCTTCTCGTTGCCCGTCGTGCCCGCGGCAAGGGATGCCTTATGGTCGACAGCCTCAAGATCGGCCTTGAGTGCCTCATCGCTGGCAAGCTCGGCCTTGGCCTTGACGATCTCGAAGTTCGCATCGACGACGGCTTCGTTGGCGGCCTCGAGCTGCTTCTGGGCATCGGCGACACCGGCGACGGCAGCGTCATAGGCGGCCTTGGCGTCGTCGACCGCCTTCTGGGC
>CABUVF010000082.1 GCA_902494945.1 uncultured Collinsella sp. | reverse complement strand
CAGCGCTACCCCAACTACAAGCAGATCTTTATCACCGAAAACGGCATGGGCTACAAGGATCCCTACAAGGACGGCTTTGTGGACGACCAGCCGCGCATCGACTACATCGAGCAGCACCTGCGCTGGCTGCTCAAGGCCATGGAAGTGGGCGTCAACGTGGGCGGCTACTTCCTGTGGAGCCTGCAGGACCAGTTCTCCTGGACCAACGGCTACAACAAGCGCTACGGCTTCTTCTACGTGGACTTTGAGACCCAGAAGCGCACGCCCAAGGCAAGCGCCTACTGGTACAAGCACGTGGCGCAGACCCGTCGTCTGGACTAGTGGCTGGCGGGGTTGCCCGCTCACACAACCTGTCCCCATTTCTCAGCCGGGGGCGGCACGTCACACGGCGCGCCGCCCCCGGCCTTTTTGTTTTTGGGCTGGTCGGGAGCCGTTTGTCTCGATCTGTAACATCTAGCCGAGTTTTTTGGTCCTAGCTGTTACAGATTGAGACGAACAGGATTGCTCTTTCCGAAGAATCTAAATCTGTAACACGTAGCCCGCTTTTGACCGTCTACCTGTTACAAATCGAGACAAACGGAGTAGGACCTAACCCCGTATGTCCCTAACAGTCGAGCGTTCGACCAGCGTACTCGGCACATGAATCGCCTCGATAGACGAGCTCTCTCCAATCGCCGCCTCAAACGCAAGCTTACCGACACCGCGCAAATCAAATCGCAGCGTCGTCAGCCGATTGTGAGGAACAAGTCCCTCGAGTGCGTCGTCGATACCAACCACGCTCACGTCGTCGGGCACGGACAGGCCCGCGTTCTCGAGCGCGGCGATAACGCCCAGCGCCATCTGGTCATTTGCCGCAAGCACGGCAGTCGGCGCCTGCGACCCGCCGGCAAGCACCTCGGCCGCAATCCGCTCGCCCATGGCGTACCCACTGTCCGCACTCCAATCGCCACGCAGCATCGGAGCGGCATCGACATGAGCACGACCCAGCGTATCGCGCCAACCGGCCTCACGAAAACGCGAGGAAATCGAGTTTTCCGGACCCGCCACAAACCGCATATTCGAGTGACCATGTTCCAGCAGATAATTGGTCAACAGCTCGCACGAACCATACTGGTCGGAGTCGATCGTCGTGCAGCGCGGATGCGCATACATGGACAGGATGACCGTTCGCACTCCCGGCTGGGGAACAAACTCCTCAAAATCGGGAGCCATGCGGTTCATGTTGAGAATCATGCCGTCGACGGGTCGCTCGACCATGCGGCGCGAGGCATCGGCAAGTGTATAGGGCTTGTCGCCGCCCATCTCGATCATAGTGACGGCAAAATCGTGCTCGCGCGCCGCTTGCATGATACCCTCGAGCGTCGCCAGGTTACCGACACGTGTGATGTTGTACATGCACAGGCCAATAGAACGATACGACCCGCCGCGCAACGCCGCTCCAGCAAAATTGGGACGAAAGCCCAGCTCTTCCATGGCGGCAAGCACACGCTTGCGCGTCTTTTCCGTCACGTTGGGCATACCGTTGACCACGCGAGACACAGTCTGGCGGCTCACGCCAGCGAGCGCCGCAACCTCTGCCGCGCTCGCCGAATGACCATTCCTTGTCTGCTGAGCCATGCCTTCCACGCTAACCTGCTTCCCAACTATTCCCCGCGCCCATGGCGCATCGTACATACATTGATAACGTGCTCATGATACCCGAGCCATATACCACAATATGAAAACTTCTGTCAATCAAAACCGCTTACCGAACAAATACAACCGTTCGCGGCTGTTTGAAGTTGTTTTGTTTCTATACATCCCAGCCGGATGTTAACGTGCTCATTGTCAAATGTTCACGTGCTCATTTTGGTTCTAATCATTTTAAGATAGTGTTTATCGGGCTTTTTCACCGCTGAACGCTAACCAGGGAGCCTCCTGAGCGCAAACGCACAATATCGAACAGCGAGACGAGAGGGTGTATGCATATGTCTTTGCTAAACCGCGTACAGCAGCTGCCGAAGGGCTTTGTTTGGGGCGCCGCAACCGCCGCGTACCAAACGGAAGGTTCCACGAAGGTGGCAGGCAAGGGTAAGACCATGTGGGACGATTACCTTGTCGCCCAGGGTCGCTTTTTGCCCGACCCGGCCAGTGATTTCTACAACCGCTACGAGGAGGATATCCGCCTTTCTGCCGAGCATGGACTCAACGCCATTCGTGTGTCCATCGCCTGGACCCGCATCTTCCCCAACGGCGACGATGCCGAACCCCTCGCCGAGGGCGTTAAGCACTACCACGAGCTGTTCGCCTGCTGCAAAAAGTATGGCGTCGAGCCCTATGTGTCCCTGCATCACTTTGACTCCCCCGCCGCCCTGTTCAACCAGGGCGACTGGCTCAACCGCAAGACCGTCGACGCCTATGTGCGCTATGCCGAGTTCTGCTTCCGCGAGTTCCGCGAGGTCAAGAATTGGTTCACCATCAACGAGCTCATCAGCCTCTCGCACTCCCAATACATCCAAGGCAACTTCCCGCCCAACCATCACTTTGATGTGACGAGCGGCATCCAGAGCCAGCACAACGAGCTCGTTGCCCACGCCCGCGCCGTCAACCTGTATAAGGATCTTGACGAGACCGAGCACCTGGGCGGCCGCATTGGCATGGTCAACGTCCTGACGCCGGCATATCCTGCCACCGACTCGCCCGCCGACCAGCACGCCGCCGACCTGTACAACGCCTTCTACACCGACTTCATCATGGACGGCGCCTTCCTGGGCCACTACTCCGCGCGCACCCTCTCACTCATCAACGAGATTCTGCGTGCCAACAACGCCACGCTTACGGTTGAGGACAGCGACATGGAGGAGCTCGCCAAGGCGGCGCCCCGCAACGATATGTTCGGCCTCAACTACTATCAGTCGGCGTTTATCGCCGCCTACGATGGCGAGTCCACCAACAGCTTTAACGGCACCGGAGACAAGGGCACCTCGTGCTTTAAGTTTAAGGGCGTCGGGCAGCAGGTCGATATGCCGGGTATCCCCACCACCGACTGGGATTGGCTCATCTACCCGCAAGGCCTCTACGACACGCTCAAGCACATCAGCGCCACCTATCCCAACCTCCCCGTCATCTATATCACCGAAAACGGCCTGGGCCACAAGGACCCCGAGCCCGACGCAAACGGCATCGTCGCCGATCCCGAGCGCATCGACTTTGTCGACCAGCACATGGAGAAGGTGCTCCAGGCGCGCGCCGAGGGCGTCGACGTCCAGGGCTACTTTATCTGGAGCCTGCAGGACCAGTTCTCGTGGGCCAATGGCTATAACAAGCGCTACGGCCTGTTCTACATCGACTTCGACACGCAAAAACGCTACATCAAGCAGTCGGCACTCTGGTACAAGGAGCTCGCCGACACTATGGCGGACGCGCAGTAGCGCATCGCCTCGCTTTCCCCCGAGAAGGGAGCGGCCCTATGCGATACAAACCCAGCCGCTCCCCTCTCTCCCCCTGGGACCGACCCCGCCTGCACCCGGGCTTTTAGCAAGCGGGAGACCATATAGGTTTTCAACGTCCATGCCATTAAGATTTCATGCAAAGAGGAGCGTGAACTATGGAATCGATCGTTAAGTTCTTGGAGAAAGGTCAGCCGTACTTCGACAAGGTCTCTAAGAACATCTACCTTCAGGCCATTAAAGACGGCTTTTTGGCAGCAATGCCCATCATCCTGTCTTCTTCTGTCTTCCTGCTTATTTCGACCCTGCCGGGCGTTGTCGCCACGGTCGGCGGCTTTACGCTGCCCGACTGGTGGAACGTCGACGTCGTGAACTTCTGCAACAAGGTTTACAACTTCACGATGGGCGTCGTGGGCATCATGGTCGCCGGCACCACCGCAAGCGCGCTGACCGGCTCCAAGAACCGCCGCATGCCTGCCGGCAAGGCCATCAACGCCACGAGCACCATGGTCGCCGCCATGTGCGCTATGCTCATCTTGGCCGTTACCCAGACGAGTGCCAAGATCGACGGTGCCGATGTCTCGGTGTTCTTTACCGACAACATGGGCACCAAGGGCCTACTGAGCTCCTTTGTCGCCGCATTTGCCACGGTCAACATCTATGCCTTCTGCATTAAGCGAGACATCACCATCAAGCTGCCCAAAGAAGTCCCCGGCGCCATCGCCCAGAACTTCCGCGACATCTTCGCCTTCAGCTTCTCCATCCTGTTTGTCGCCGTCATCGACGTTATCTGCCGCACCTGCTTGGCCGTCCCGTTTGCCAACGTCATCTCCACGCTGGTGAGCCCGCTGTTCGCCGCTGCCGATTCCTACGCCGGCCTCGCCCTCATCTGGTTCATGATCCCGCTGTTCTGGTTCATGGGCATCCACGGCCCCTCGGTCGTTAAGCCTGCCCTCAACGCCGCGCTGTTTGGCAACATCACCACCAACCTCGCCACGCTGCAGGCCGGCGGTCACCCCGCCCTCGCCCTGACCGAGAACTTCGGTAACTACATCGGCGAACTCGGCGGCACCGGCGCCACGTTCATTGTCCCGATCATCTTCCTGCTCTTTATGCGCTCCAAGCAGCTCAAGGCCGTCGGCAAAGCCTCTGTCGTACCCGTGATGTTCGCCGTCAACGAACCGCTGCTGTTCGCCGCGCCCATCATCCTCAACCCGTACTTCCTGATCCCGTTCCTGTTTGCCCCCGTGGCCAACGTCCTCATTGGTAAGTTCTTCATCGACTTTTTGGGCATGAACGGCTTTATCTATGCCATGCCGTGGGCACTCCCCGGACCGATCGGCACCTTCATCGACACCAACTTCCAGCCGATCTCTCTGGTCCTGGTTGTCGTCCTGCTGGTCGTTGACTTCTTAATCTACTACCCGTTCTGCAAGGCCTACGACAACGTCCTGTGCAAGCAGGAGGCCGAGACCCTGGCCGAAGAAGAGGCCGAGGAGACCAAGGCCGTCAAGACCGCTGCCGCCCCCGCCGTTGAGGCTCCTGTTGTCGAGACCGCTTCTGCCACTGAGGCCTCCGCAGCTCCGTCCGCCCTTAAGGGCAAGGATCTGAGGGTTCTGGTTCTGTGCGCTGGCGCCGGCACCTCTGCACTGCTCGCCAACGCGCTTAAGGAAGGCGCCGACGAGCTGGGCATCGACATTACCGCCAACGCCGGTGCCTACGGCAGCCACTACGCCATCATGGACCAGTACAACGTCATCGTCCTGGCTCCGCAGGTTCGCACCTATTACAACGAGATGAAGGCCGACACCGACCGCCTGGGCATCACGCTGCTGTCGCCCAAGGGCAAACAGTACATCGACCTCACTAAGGACCCCAAGGGTGCCGTCGCCTGGATCGAGGAAAACCTCGAGGCATAAGACGCTGACGCCACCTGCCGCTCGCAGAAAAAAAATGGCCCGTGCATCGATGCGTGATGCGCGGGCCATTTTGTTTAGACCGCACCCGTCCTCCTGTTCATCTCAATCTGTAACATCTAGCCGAGTTTTTCGGTCCTAGCTGTTACAGATCGAGATGAACGCACAGGCCAAGCCGAAAATCTCAATCTGTAACATGTAGACCGCTTTTGACCGCTTAGATGTTACAGATCGAGACAAACAGATGGGTCAATCCAATCAATCTAGATCTGTAACACCTGGCTGGCCATTTCACTCCTAACTGTTACAGATCGAGACAAACGGAATAAGCCGGGCCGAATTGTCTAAATCTGTAACATCTAGCCGAGTTTTCGGGTCCCACCTGTTACAGATTTAGACGAGCAGGCCGAGCACGTCTACGCCCGCAGATCCCTTACGCTGGAACGCTCGACCAACACGCCCGAGACGAGCGTACGGCTTCTGGAGCTCGGAGCTTCCAGACCCGCGACGACCTCGTTGAGCGCACGGACGCCCAGCTCGCGGTGGCGAAACTTCACCGACGTCAGAATCGAGTTGGGAATCGTCTTATAGAGCTCATCGTCGAAGCCGATCACGGACACATCATTGGGCACACTGAGCCCCTTGTCGCGCAAGGCCATCATCACGCCGTTCGCCATGCAGTCGTTGGCGGCCAGGACTGCCGTGCAGTCGGGTTTATCGGCAAGCACGAGGCCCGCGGCATACCCGCTATCCGCATTCCAATCGCCCCGCAGAGGCTCGGGCGGCTCAATGCCGCGCGCCTCGAGCGCCGCACGCCAGCCTTTCATACGACATTGGCTCGACAGTGACTCTTTTTTACCAGAAACGAAGTACACGTTCTTGTGCCCGTGATTCAAGAAGTACTCGCACGCCATGCGCGCGCCGCCCTCTTGGTCGTCACTGACGGTGGAGCAGGTAGGATGCTCCATCGGCGTAATAATCACCGTCTTGAGGTCTTTCGGCGCCTCAAAGGTATCAAAGTCATCAACCATCTGACGCAGGTTGAAGATCATGCCATCAACAGGCAGCTGCGACATCCTGCGCGCCGCATCGGCAAGGGTCATCTTCTCCCCCGCCCGCTTTTTGATCATCGTGAGAGCAAAGCCGCGTTCTTCGGCGGCATCGGCGATACCGTCAATCATGTCCACGGCACCGCCCGACAAGTGGAACAGCACCACGCCGATGCACCCGTAACGGCCCAACTTGAGCGAACGCGCGGCAAAGTTGGTTCGAAACCCGAGCGTCTCCATTGCGGAATGGACCTTATCGCGTGTCGACTCGCGCACGCTATCGGGCTCGTTGATCACGCGCGACACCGTCTTGAGAGAAACGCCCGCGGCAACTGCCACATCGTTCATTGAGACATTTTTCTTGTCCATCGTTGCCACTACTTCTCCAGTCGGTTTTGAATCGATTGTTTTTTTGCGTTCTAGCATACACTACCTGCCCGACTGACAAATCAGCCGTTTATCGGACAATATCGACCGTTCACCTGTAAATCCTTGTTGCTCTTCCCAAAATGTCTTACGTTGTCATTAACGAAATGACAACGTTGTCATTTCGTAACACCTTCCCTAGCTGGAAGGTTTCCGGGCAGTCCTGACCATCCATCGACGACAAGTTCCATCCATATGCATCGCGCACCAAGCAGCAAAGGAGCTCTATGGACGCCATCGTAAAGATGCTCGAAAAGCATCAGCCGTTCTTTGAGAAGATCTCGAGGAACATCTACCTCCAGGCCATTAAGGACGGATTCCTTGGGTGCATGCCCATCGTCCTCACCTCTTCGATCTTTCTGTTGATCGCCACCCTTCCTGGCGTAGTTGGCATCACGCTGCCCCAGCCGCTCATCGACTGGTGCAATAAGCTGTACAACTTCACCATGGGCGTCATGGGCATTATGGTTGCCGGCACCACTGCCAAGAACTTCACGGCATCCATGAACCGTCGCATGCCCGCCGGCAAGGTGCTCAACGACGGCTCCACCATGGTGGCCGCCCAGTGCAGCATGCTGCTGCTCGCCGTTACGCAGTTCACCACCAAGTTCAACGGCTCCGAGCTTTCGGTCTTCGACTGCACCAGCATGGGTACGCGCGGTCTGTTCTCGGCCTATATCGCCGCGTTCATTACCGTGCGGGTCTATAAGTTCTGCGTCTCGCGCGATCTGACCATTAAGCTGCCCAAGGAGGTCCCGGGCGCCATCGCTCAGAACTTCCGCGACATCATCCCCTTTGGCGGCGCCGTCATCATCTGCGGCATCATCGATGTCGTCGTGCGCAACCTCATGGGCGTTCCGTTCTCTGAGCTGCTTATCAAACTGCTCTCCCCGCTCTTTACCGCTGCAGAAACCTATCCTGGCCTTATCCTTATCCAGGCTGCCACCGCATTCTTCTGGTTCATCGGCGTCCACGGCCCCTCGATCGTCCAGCCGGGCATCGACCCCATCCGTCTTGCCAACCAGGCCGAGAACCTGCAGGTTCTGCTGGCCGGTGGTCACCCCGCCCACTCCCTCACCTTTAACATGTCGCTCGTGGGTGAGTTCGGCGGCACCGGCGCCACGTTCATCGTGCCGCTTCTGCTGATTCTCTTTATGAAGTCCAAGCAGCTCAAAGCCGTCGGTAAGGCCTCGATTGTTCCTGTTGCCTTCGCCGTCAACGAACCGCTGCTCTTTGGCGCGCCGATGATCCTTAACCCCTACATGCTCATCCCCTTTGTTACCGCCGGCTGCGTCAACGTGAGTGTTGCCAAGTTCTTTATCGATAACGTGGGCATGAACGGTTTCTCCTTCGTGGTGCCGTGGGCCACCCCCGCCCCCATCGGCATTTTCATCACCACGAACTTCCAGCTTATTGCCCTGGTATTTGTCGCGATTATCATCTTGCTGGACGCCATCATCTACCTGCCGTTCTTGAAGGCATACGATAAGCTGCTCTGCGACCAGGAGGCCGAGCGCGCCGCCGAGCTGGGTCTCGAGTCCAATGGTGCCGCTGACATCGCCGCCAAGCCCTCTGCGCCCGCTGTCGAGCAGGCTACCGCTTCCGTCGAGACGACTGTTGCCGCCGCCGACAGCAAGTCTGTCGCCGATCAGCCCGAGTCCGAGCCCGCTGCCGACGCATCCGCCAAGAAGCATGTCGATGGCCTGAAGGTCCTCGTCCTGTGCGCCGGCGACGGAACCTCTGCCATGCTCGCCAACGCCATCAAGGAAGGTGCCGCACAGACCGGAGAGAACATCGCTTCCTCCGCAGGTGCCTATGGCCAGCACACTGCCATCATGGATCAGTACGACGTCATCGTGCTCGCCCCGCAGGTTCGTAGCTACTACAACGACATGAAGGCCGACACCGATCGCCTGGGCATTAAGCTGCTCGCCCCGCGCGGTAAGGAATATATCGACCTTACTCGCGACCCCGCTGGCGCCATCAAGTGGCT
>CABUVF010000081.1 GCA_902494945.1 uncultured Collinsella sp. | reverse complement strand
GTGAGGAAGACGATGAACTGCAGGTTGTCGAGCGGGGTGTCGCCCGGATCGAGCAGATTCTCGGACTCGGTGCCGAGCGACCAGTTGTTGTGCTTGCCCGAACCGTTGATGCCCTCGAACGGCTTCTCATGCAGCAGGCAGACCAGATCGTGGCGGGAGGCGATGAGCTTCATCTTCTCCATCATGACCAGGTTCTGGTCGATGGCCTCGTTGACCTCGCCATAGACGGGGGCGAGCTCATGCTGGCAGGGGGCAACCTCGTTGTGCTTAGTCTTGGCGGGGATGCCGAGCGCCCACAGCTCGTTGTCCAGGTCCTTCATATAGGACGAGACGGTGGGGCGGATTGCGCCAAAGTAGTGCTCCTCGAGCTCCTGGCCCTTGCAGGGAGCGGCGCCAAAGAGCGTGCGGCCGGTGATGACCAGGTCCTTGCGCTTGCGGTAGGCATCCTTCTTGATCAGGAAGTACTCCTGCTCGTCACCCACGGAAGGAACGACCTTCTTGGGGGTCTTGCCAAAGAGTGCCAGTACACGCTTGGACTCACGCGAGAGCGCGGTCATGGAGCGCAGCAGCGGGGTCTTCTTGTCCAGGGCCTCGCCCGTGTAGGAGCAGAAAGCCGTGGGGATGCACAGGACATCGTCCTTGATAAAAGCGGGGCTGGTGGGATCCCAAGCGGTGTAGCCACGGGCCTCGAAGGTGGCACGCAGACCGCCGTTGGGGAAGCTGGAGGCATCGGGCTCGCCCTGGATGAGGTTCTTGCCCGTAAACTTGGTAATGGCGGTGCCGTCGTGGTTGGGCTCGAGGAAGCTGTCGTGCTTCTCGGAAGTAATGCCCGAAAGCGGCTGGAACCAGTGCGCGTAGTGCGTCGCGCCCTTGGAGATGGCCCAGACCTTCATGGCGTGGGCAACGGCGTTGGCCACATCCAGGTCGAGCGGCTCACCGTCCTCGAGGGTTGCAGCAAGGCGCTTCCAAATGTCCTTGGGGAGGTAGTCCTTCATGACTTCCTCAGAGAACACCATGGTCCCGAAGCGGTCAGTAAGATCGGCCATACGGAACTCCCTTCGTATCGGCACCGCGTGAGATGCGGCGTTGATTACTAACGAACGAGTCATAGCTTAGACTCGCCGTGTTTCCGCGACATTACCGTTATGTTGCTGTCGCGAAACCAATCAATGAGGTTACCGCATCACAGCGGCGCTGCTGCCCTTAATGGCCAATCAACTGTATAAATTGCAGACCTCTTCCCATGATTTAAGGGTAGTCAATTTGGGATGGGGCTCTATTAACTGGTATTTCGCATCAGATACCATTCAATATAGCCCTTTCCTACATTGACCACTCTGCTATAGGCAATGCCGATAGCAAGGCATCTTTGATTGGTATCCCTAAATCGCGAGTAAAACTCCACCGTGGCGCAGCGGTGCTGTAGAATCCTTACAACACATCGCACTAAATATCTAAAGGGGCACGATATGCACGTCGACGAGGTTTTTAAGCAGGCAGCATCCCAGGGCGCCACGCCCGTTTCGTTTGAGATGTTCCCGCCCAAGGGTGAGCTTACCCTCGATACGGCTCGCGAGGTGGCAGGCAACCTGTGCAAGCTTTCACCGGGCTTTGTCTCGGTCACTTGTTCCGCTGGCGGCTCGGGTAACGGTGCCACCACCGCCCCCATCGCGCATATGATTACGAGCGAATTCGATACGCCCTCGGTAGCGCACCTCACCTGCGTTGGCCGCACACATGCCGATATCGCCGCCAAGATTGACGAGTATCGCTCGGCCGGCGTTGAAAACATCCTGGCCCTGCGCGGCGACCTGCCCGCTGGCGCGACCGAGGACGACAAGCCCGCCTCCGACTACGCCTACGCCCGTGACCTCATCCCCGAGCTCGTCGACGCCGGCTTTTGCGTGGGCGCCGCAGCTTACCCCGAGGGCCACATTGCCTGCGAGGATCTCAACCTCTCGTTCTAGCACCTCAAGCAAAAGCAAGACGCCGGCGCGAGCTTCTTTGTGACGCAGCTCTTCTTTGATAACGAGTGCTTCTATCGCTTCCGCGAGCTTGCCGACAAGGCCGGCATCACCGTGCCTATTACCGCGGGCATCATGCCGTTTATGGGCAAGTCGCAGATCAGCCGCATGGTCTTTATGTGCGGCGCGTCGCTGCCCTCCCCCGTCATCAAGATCCTCGCCAAATACGAGAACGACCCCGAGCGCCTGCAGGCAGCCGGTGTAGATTATGCCGCCCGCCAGCTTTGCGACCTCAAGGAGCACGGCGCCGACGGTCTGCACCTGTACACTATGAACCGTCCTGCAATCGCCGCGACCATTATGGAGCGTCTGGGGTAATGGAAAAACCGCACATCGATACAACCGTTGTTGAAGTGCCGGCCGACCTTGCGTCGCCGGCGCTTTACCGTATCGACGCTGCCCACCATCCTCGTGTCGACCGTGCCGAGATGCTGCGGTATCTGGGCTACGGCGGCCAGCAGATTGAGCCCGAGCTAGCGCAGCGTATTGAGCTTGTCGTTGAGCGTCTGGAGCTGGACATTGAGCCCCGTGGCGTGCGCCGCATATTTGCCATCGATGCCACGGGCGTCGATGAACAGGGCGAGCCCTGCATTCGCTTAGTCGGCACCAACGTTGAGCTGCGCGGTCGCGATATCTATCGCCACCTCAAAGACGCCCGCTTTGCCGCACTCATGGCATGCACCCTCGGCATGGACGCCGAACGCCGTCTGCGCACCACGGGAGCTCAGCAGCCCCTAGAGGGAGCCGTGCTCGACGCCGCATGCTCCGCCTACGTGGAGGCCGCCGTCGAGCAGATGGACCAGCAAGTCAAGGCTGCGGCCGCCGCACACGGGCTCGCCGGCAACTGGCGCTTCAGTCCCGGCTATGGCGACTGCCCGCTCTCTGCCCAGCGCTCGATCGTGGATGCACTCAACGCCACGCGCCTCATTGGACTTACCGTCACCCCCACCAGCCTGCTCATGCCCACCAAGAGCGTGACCGCGGTGATCGGTCTGTTTGACGGCGAAGTCCACGACGCCCAGAGCCGCCCCACCTGCAATATCTGCCGTATGCGCGAGCACTGCCGCTTCCGCGCCGCCCACACCACCTGCTATTCCAGCCATTAGGAGCCCCCGATGTTTACTCCGCTTATCACTCATGATCTGGACGGTGCCGCGCTGGCGGCACCCGTTGATGCCGCACGCCGTAATGGCGCCACGTACAAGACGCGCACGATCGACGACCTTCGCATTAAGGACGATCGCCTGTGTGCGGCCATCGAGGGCACGGGACACCTGCTGTTCGACGGCGGCATGGGTACCATGCTGCAGGCGGCCGGCATGAAGGCCGGCGCCCTGCCCGAGCTGCTCAACTTTGAGGAGCCTCAGGTCATTACCGACATCCAGCGTCAGTACGTCGAAGCCGGCTGCGACGCGATCACCGCCAACACCTTTGGCGCCAACGCCCACAAGCTCGACGGTGCCGCCACCGTGGCAGACGTCTTTGCCGCGGCCGTCACCTGCGCCCGCGCGGCCGGTGCCCATTACGTCGCCGGCGACATCGGCCCCATCGGTGCGCTGCTTCGCCCCCTGGGCACCCTCAGCTTCGACGAGGCCTACGACCTCTTTGCCGAGGAGGCGCGCGCTGGCGTCGCCGCGGGTGTGGACCTCTTTATTATCGAGACCATGACCGACCTGGCCGAGATCAAGGCGGCCGTCCTCGCCTGCCGCGAAAACTCCGACCTGCCCGTCTTTGCCACCATGACCTTTGAGGAAGACGGTCGCACGTTCCTGGGCACAAGCCCCGAGGTGGCCGCCATCACGCTCGACGCCATCGGCGCCGACGTCCTTGGCATCAACTGCAGCCAGGGCCCGGCCGAGCTCCGAGGACTCGCCGCGCGTATGCTCACCGTCACCGACAAGCCCGTTATGGTGCAGGCCAATGCAGGACTGCCCCGCGTGGACGATGACGGCAATACCGTCTTTGATATCCAGGCACCCGAATACGCCGAGGCCGTCGCCGGCATGATTGCCGACGGCGTAAGCGTCGTGGGCGGCTGCTGCGGCACCACGCCCACGCACATGGCGGCACTTCGCACCCTCATCGACAACCACACGCCCTGCACGCGTCACCGCAAGCCCAGCATGTCGGTCACGAGCGCCCAGACGGTCGTGGACCTCCCCTGCGACGGCCACAAGATCGCCGTCATCGGCGAGCGCATCAACCCCACCGGCAAAAAGCGCCTGCAGCAGGCCCTACGCGACGGCGACCTGGACTACGTCGTGAGCCAGGGCATCAGCCAGCAGGAGCAGGGCGCCGACATCTTGGACGTCAACGTGGGCTTGCCCGAGATCGACGAGGTCAAGGTCATCCAGCAGGCGACCGAGCAGCTCCAAGGCTCCACGCTGCTGCCGCTGCAGATCGACTCCACCGACCCCGCCGCCGTCGAGGCCGCCGTACGTCGCTACGCCGGCAAGCCCATCATCAACTCGGTCAACGGCAAGCAACAGATCATGGACGAGATCTTCCCGCTGGTCGCCCACTACGGCACCAACGTCGTCGGCCTCACGCTCGACGAGAGCGGCATCCCCGATACCGCCGAGGCTCGCTTCGCCATCGCCGAGCGCATCGTGGCCGAAGCCGCCCGTTACGGCATCGGCCCGGACCGTATCCTCATCGACTGCCTGGTCATGACCGCCTCGACCAACCAGCGCCAGGCTGAGCAGATTCTATGTGCCATGTCTATGTGCAAGGAGCGCCTTGGCGTCAAGTGCGCACTCGGCGTATCGAACATTAGCTTTGGTCTGCCCGCCCGCCCGCTGCTGGGCTCGGTCTTTTTGGCCGCCGCCTTTGGTGCAGGTCTGGACGCCCCCATCATGAACCCGGGTTCCAAGCGCTTTATGGACACCGTCTACAGCTATCGCGTCTTGAGCGCTGAGGACGAGGGCTCGACCGGATACATCGAGCGCTACGCCGGCTGGACCGATCCGTACAAGATTGCCGCCAACCCGGCAGCCGCCCAGGTCGCCTCGACCGATGCCGCGCCCGCCGCAAGCACCACCGCAAGCGCCGATGACGACCCCATCCGCCACATGGTCGTCTCGGGCCGCAAGGGCGAAATCGCGGCCGAGACCGAGCGTCTGTTGGCCGACCACGACGCTATGGACCTCATCAACAACCACTTTATCCCCGCCCTCGATGAGGTCGGAGTCCTCTTTGACCAGGGCAAGTTTTTCTTGCCGCAGCTCATGGCCTCGGCCGAGGCCGCGCGCGTGGGCTTCGATACCATCAAACGCCTGATGCCCGCCGGCGAGATTGCCGACAAGGGTAAGATCTGCGTGGCCACCGTCAAGGGCGATATCCACGACATCGGTAAAAACATCGTCAAGATGCTGCTCGATAACTACGGCTATACCGTCTTTGACCTTGGCCGCGACGTCGACCCGCAGGAGGTGCTCAAGACCGTCAAGGAGCGCGACATTAAGCTCGTCGGCCTCTCGGCGCTTATGACCACCACGGTCGTCGCCATGGAGGAGACCATCAAGCTGCTTCATGCCGAGGTCCCGGGCGTCAAGATCATCGTGGGCGGCGCCGTGCTCACCCCCGAATACGCCAAACAGATTGGTGCAGACTACTACGCCAAGGACGCCGCCGAGAGCGCGCGCATCGCCGAAGAGGTCTTTGGCCGGTAACACAACGGAAACAACCCCGCACCAAAACGTGCCGCATGCGCCACTTGGCACGTGCGGCACGTTAGAATAGATAAGACTATGCTCGTTTTGGCAGATAGGAGCGCAAGGATGGCGATCACGCCTGCAGAAATCGCGGAAACCCGCGGCATGGTTGAGGAGCAGAACCTCGACATCAGGACCATCACCATGGGTGTTTCGCTCATGGGTTGCGGTGACGAGAACCTCGACCGCATGTGCACGAAGATCTACGACCACGTGACGCACACGGCTGAGCACTTGGTCGAGACCGCCGAGAACCTCGAGCGCGAGTACGGTATCCCCATTGTCAACAAGCGCGTTTCCGTCACCCCGGTGGCGCAGATCGCCGCATGCTGCAAGGATGAGGACCTCACCCCCATCGCGCACGCCCTCGACCGCGCGGCCGAGACCCTCGGCATCGACTACCTGGGCGGCTTCTCCGCGCTCGTCCAGAAAGGCATCGGCGACGCCGACCGCCGCGTCATCCAGTCCATCCCCCAGGCGCTCGCCACCACCAGCCGCGTCTGCTCCAGCGTCAACGTCGCAAGTCTGCGCGCCGGCATCAACATGGACGCCGTGCTCATGGCAGCTCAGACCATCATCGATGCCGCTAAGCTCACGGCCGACCAGGACTCCGTTGGCGCATCCAAGTTTGTCTGCTTTGCCAACATGGTCGAGGACTCCCCGTTTATGGCGGGCGCCGTCCACGGCGGCGGCGAGGCCGACGCCGTCATCAACGTAGGTGTCTCGGGCCCCGGCGTTATGGCCGCCGCCCTGGAGAAGCTGCCCGATTCCGCATCGATGATGGAGGTCGCTGAGAAGATCAAGCAGACCGCCTTTAAGATCACCCGTGCCGGTGAGCTCATGAGCCGTGAGGCCGCCCATCGTCTGGGTGTTGAGAAGGGCATTGTCGACCTGTCGCTGGCACCTACGCCTGCCGTCGGCGACTCCGTCGCGCGCATCCTCGAGATTATCGGCGTGGGCACCTGTGGTGGCCCGGGCACGACCTGCGCGCTCGCCATGCTCAACGATGCCGTCAAGAAGGGCGGCGTCATGGCCAGCTCCAGCGTGGGCGGCCTCTCGGGCGCCTTTATCCCCGTGTCCGAGGACGCCGGCATGATCGCCGCCGTCGAGGCCGGTGCGCTTTCGCTCGAGAAGCTCGAGGCCATGACCTGTGTCTGCTCCGTCGGCCTGGACATGATCGCCATCCCCGGCGACACCCCGGTCGAGACCATCGCCGGCATCATCGCCGACGAGATGGCCATCGGCGTCATCAACAACAAGACCACGGCCGTCCGCGTGATTCCCGCCATTGGCAAGGGCGTGGGCGACTGCGTCGAGTACGGCGGCCTGTTCGGCCGTGCGCCCATCATGCCGGTGAACCCCAACGCCGGCACCGTGCTTGCCCACCGTGGTGGACGCTTCCCGGCTCCGCTGAACTCGCTGAAGAACTAGCCCAGGGATACGAGGCGAGGAGCCCCGGGGAGGGCAAATATATAAGGTTGCCTGCTCGGACAGTCCTGACTCGCACGGAGAGCACATTAAGTGCTCTCCGGCTCGTGCGGAACTCGCGATCGACCTTATATATTTGCCCTCCCCGGGGCTCCCGCACATCTCAACCTCGGCTGGGTTCTATCCCGGGTGCAGTTGCTTCGCTCCTGCACCACTTGGTTGATACGACGGTTTGGCGTTGGATCGGTTCTTTTCTGAGATATGCTGGTTGCGGCTCTTCTTTTGGGAGGAGTCGCTTTTTTGTTGCTAGGAGGTTGGCCCGTGGTTGATGGGGATGCTCGCTCTGAGCTGCTTTCCACAGATTGGAACCAGGAATGGATGCGCCTGCAGGCTGGTCGGCGGCGGGCTGATGATTCTTTTGAGTGGGATAAGCGGGCTCGGCATTTTCGGCCGCTTGAGACTGCTCCGTATGCCCGGGATTTTATAAAGCTGTTGGCGTTAAAGCCTGGCGAGTCGGTGCTTGATATGGGGTGTGGGGCTGGGTCGATTGCCATTCCGCTTGCTCAGGCTGGGCATCCTGTGATTGCTGCTGACTTTTCCCCTGCTATGTTGGGCACGCTTGATGCTGGCATTGAGTACTATGGACTCGAGGATCGCATTACACCGCTTGAACTTGCTTGGGATGATGACTGGGATTTGGTTGGACCGGTCGCGAAAGCGGTAGATGTTGCCTTTGCCAGTCGTTCTGTCACCACGACCAACCTAAAAGGCGCGCTTGCCAAGCTTGATCGAACGGCTCGTCGGCGTTGTGCTGTTACGATGGTCGCCAACTCCAGCCCACGCTATGACCTGCACCTGATGAACGCCATCGGTGCCTCGGTTACCTGCAGTAATGGCTTTGTGTATGCCTTTAATATCCTCGTTCAGATGGGTGCCCTGCCGCAGGTTACGTACTTTGAATCGCCTCGTCGCGATACCTTCGATAGCCTTGAGGCGGGCGTGGCGGACTTCTCCCGCATGCTCGAGCACGGTAACGAGGATAAGATCGACCGTCTGCGCGTCTACGTCGCTCAGCATATGATTGAAAATCCCCATGCCGGCGAGCCAGGGTCCAAGGGCGTGCTGCAAGGGCGCTACATGCTCGACCACGTCCGCAAGGTCCGTTGGGCGCTTATTGCATGGGAGCCGGTCTCTTCGAGCCGTCCATAGACCGCTTTCGGCCGCCGTACACGTCCGCCTGTAACCCGCGCTGTTCTCCCGCTCGGCATCCGCATTCTTTTTGAACTGGTCAAACACGCCCCACACCGCGCCGTTCCTGCGCTATCGTGGGACAGTTCACGTAGATTAAGGCCCCATCGCGGGGCGCCCCATAACATAGAAAGCGAGAACCCATGGCACTGACAGGAGCCCAGGTCAAGCAGCTTCGCAGCATGGCCCATCACCTCAACCCCGCCATCATCATCGGCAAGTCCGACATCAACGAGGGCACCGTCGAGCAGACGGTCGCCTACCTGGAGAAGCACGAGCTCGTTAAGTGCTCCGTACTCGATGGTTCCAGCCTTTCTGCCCGCGAGGCCGCCGAAGAGCTCGCCGATCGCTGCCACGCCGAGGTCGTCCAGGTCATCGGCCGCAAGTTCTCGCTGTATCGCGAGTCCTCGCGCAAGGACATCGAGAAGAT
>CABUVF010000080.1 GCA_902494945.1 uncultured Collinsella sp. | reverse complement strand
CGGCCATCCGGAGGCGCCCGATCGGCGGCCCCTCGGGGCTTGCCCGTATCGTAGGCAATGCGCCGAATGCTCGCTATCGAAATTTATCGATGGCCTATTTCAGACTGTAATGGGCGGAGATGCAGCAGGTACATGCATCTCCGCCCCTTTTGCATCGAGAAGTTATGCCGGCGACCCGTGCCGCCACGCTCGCGTTATCCGCGCTGCGGACCTGCAGTAACCACAAGCGGTTCAAGACCCAGCTCGCGCGCGTAATCCTCCTGCGTAAAAATCTCAATCAGCTCAAACGTACCGGCCTCGTCGTCAAACACGAAATGCAGCACCGAGCAGTTGCCCGGCACGCGCTCGCGCTCGTCGGCCGCCGCTCCCCTCACGTGGTCCAAAAACTCCTTGATGGCCGATCCGTGGCTCACCGCAAGGACGCACTCGTGGTCCGGGCGTCGCATGAGCTCGGTCAGCGTCGTCACCATGCGCTCACGCACCTGCACCTGACCCTCGCCGCCAAACTGGCGATAGAAATCGCGCCACGGGCGCTCGGGCATGAGCATCACGCGCTCGGCCTCAAAGTCGCCAAAGAACCACTCACGCAGGCCGTCCAGGCGCTCGTACGCCAAGCCCGGCCACAAGTTGGCGATGGTCTGTTCGGTGCGGTGCAGCGTAGAGGTGTAGGCGTGGTCGGGCTCAATGCCGCGCGCACGCAAGAACATGCCGGCACGCGCCGCCTGATCGCAGCCCAGCTGTGTGAGCGGCGAGTCACTCCACCCCTGAATGATACGCTTAAGGTTGAATATCGTCTGTCCATGACGGACCAGATACAGATCTTTATTCATAGGGGTCCTTTCGTTCGTTACCAATCAAGGAGCGAAAACGCACCGTCGCAATAGCCAAAATGAAGCACGGCACCGTTGTCGGGTAGCTCCCCCCCGCCAGTCACATACTCAAGAAACTCCTGGCAGGCTGAGCCGTGGGAAACCGCCAGCACGCAGTCGTGCTGCGGCCTGGCCATGATGCGGGACAGCGCCGCGACCATGCGCGACTGAAGCTGCACTTCCGACTCACCGCCAAAGGCCACCGGATAATCGCCCCAGGGCTGCGGCGGCATCTCGCGATTTGATGTGCCCTCCAGCGAGCCAAAATGCCACTCACGCAGGTCATCGACCAGCTCAATGGAACGGCCCTCGCCAACGATAAGCTCGGCCGTATGCCGCGCCCGGCCCAACGGCGAGGAATACACATGATCAAAGGCCACGCCACGCGCCGCAAACGCCGTACGCGCCGCCAGCGCCTGCTCGCGCCCGCGCGCCGTAAGCGGCGAATCGTGCCAGCCCTGCAAAATGCTCTGCACATTGAGCTCAGTCTGCCCATGCCGCACCAAATACAGATCTGCCACACACCCTCCCCTCGTACCACCACAAAGGGGACAGGCACCTTTGTGGTGGTTTACCGTCTGATCACGCCGCGGTGACGCTCAGCTACACCAGCACGTCGGCGAGCGGGCGCTTGGGTACGTGGTGCACCTGCGCATCGTCACGCCAGTAATTAATTGAGCCGTCGGGGTTGGAATCGATCGCATCGATCATCTGCGTCTCGGCCGGCACGCCAAAAGCCATGATCAGCTTGAGCTCATACTTGTCGTTATCGAGCCCCATAGCATCGATCGCGTGGGGCGTAAAGGCCTTGAACATGCAGGCTGCCACCTCGGGCGTGGCGCTGCGAGCGGCGAGCATCATCGTCTGCGCGGCAATGCCCGTGTCGACCTCGGTGATGGGCGCGGCGGGCTTACCCGGAACAGCGCGCTCGGCAAGAATCGCGATGTAGCCGGTCGGACGCTCGCCCTCGGCAGGACCCGACCAATCCTTAAGCGCGCCGGCCCATGCAAGCTCATCAAATACACGCGCGCAATCCTCGGCACCGCTCACCACATGAAAACGCAGACGCTGAGCATTGGCGCCGCAGGGAGCCAGGTGCGCCAGTTCCGCCAGCTCGAGCAAAAACTCGCGCGGCACGCGCATGGACTCGTCAAAACGGCGGCACGTACGGGCGCGGCGGACCAGCGCGTCAAACGTGTCCAGGCCAAGCTTTTCGCAACCCTGCTTTGCCATCGACTCGGCGCTTACCGGCGCCGCGGGAACAGCTTCGTTCATAAGACCCCCAATAAAAGCCAATTGTTCTTAAGAAAATCTAACCTAAAACGTAGGCAATTACACACAGCGGCGCAATGTTCCACACCTGTTGAATATTCCGCATCCAAACGGGAACAAAGGTAACAATTCGGGAAGATGAGGCTCCCATTCGCCCTTCCCGCCCCACGCGACGGCGCCCTTGGGCGATACTGGTTGCAAGAGCTACGGCTTACGCCGCACGGAAAGGAGACATCATGGGCATCTTTAAGAACGATGACAAGCAATCGAGCGCGTTTGGATTTGACGAGAAAAGCATGGCAGGCAAGGCCGTCAAGGCCGTGCGCTGGATTTACGCCATCACGGGCGTCTTGGCGCTCGTCGCCGGCATCGCACTGCTGTTTGCGCCCGCCAAATCCCTCGTCTTCCTGACGACCGTCTTGGGCATCTACTTTGTGATCACGGCCGCGATCAGGCTGTTTACCGCTGTTTTCGAGCCGCTGCTGCCCACCGGCTGGCGCGTTACGAGCATCATCTCCAACCTGCTCATCATTCTGGGCGGCGTCATAATCCTGCGCAACCAGGCCTTCTCGACCGCGACGCTCACCACGCTAGTGGTGGTCGTCGCCGGCTTTGGCTGGATCGTCGAGGGCGTCATGTCGATTCTGGAATCCGAGCTTTCCGCCAACCGCGCCCTCGCCATCCTGAGCGGCGCGCTCTCCATCATCGCGGGCATGTTCGTGTTTATCTATCCGCTGTGGTCGGCCAAGATGCTCGTCATCTTTAGCGGTGCCGCGCTGCTGGTGTTTGGCGTGACGCTCATTGTTCGCGCCATTCAGTTTGGCAAACTGGTGCGCTAGATGCCACGAACGCTCTTTATTGATGCAGACGCCTGCCCGGTCACACGCGAGTCGATTGACTGCGCGCGGCGGGCGGGCGTCGCCGTTGTTATCGCCGGCAACAGCACGCAAAACCTGGAACGGCACATTCGCCGCGACGACCCGCGCGATGCCGAGCACGCGCGACGCGGCTTTTGGGTCACGACGCTCGACGTGAGCGTGGGCGCCGACAGCGCCGACTTTGCCATTGTCGAACGCCTGCAGGCGGGCGACGTGGTCGTGACGCAGGACATTGGCTTGGCGAGCATGGTGCTCGGGCGCGATGCCGCCGCTATCGGTGTGCGCGGACGCGTCTACGACAAAGCAACCATCGACATGCAGCTGTTTATTCGCCACGAGGAAAAGAAGGTACGCCGCGCCGGCGGACGCACTCGCGGTCCGGCAGCATTTACCAGCGAAGACCGCGCCCGCTTTAAACGCAACCTCACCGAGTTGCTGCACTAACCAAGGTAGATTTTTGAGACATGCCTAAAATCTACCTTTTTGTTTTGAGCGGTGTGAGCGCTCGGAATCCATTGCTCAACAAAAAACGGGCTTCAAAATGCCATGCGTCGCCGCATTGCGCAGGCGCTGAGCATGGCTATTTGAAGCCCATTTTTTAGGCCTACTTAGAGGCCAACGGCGGAGAGGATGAGGCCCCAGCCAGCGCCGATGACGTACATCATGATCAGGAACACGGCATTTTCGCGGGCGCTGCGGTTGGTGCGGAACAGCACCAGATAACCCACGCCGGCGGAAATGAGCGTGCCGGCGAGCATCGGCGCCAGTTGCAGCGCGCCTTCCAGATACAGCTGTGTAATGACCACGCTCGCCGAGCAATTGGGAATCAGCCCGACAAGCGCCGAACCCAGGACAGCGAGTGTCTCGTTGCCGCGCAGGAACTGCTCGATCGCGGACTCGCCGAACGTCTCGAGCACGGCGACCAGAATCAGCGTCACCAGAAAAATGAATACCGAGACCTGCACGGTGTGCGAGATCGCACTGCGGATGATCGACAGGACAGGCGTCCCTTCGTGGGAGTGAGAGTGACCGTGACCGTCATGGTGTTCATGTTCGCCCTCATGACCGTGATCGTGGCCATGTCCGTGTTCGTGCTCGTCCTCGTCTTCATCACAACCGCAATGGTCGCGCTCGCACAGCTCGTGGATGTGGTCGGCGCTCACGCCTGCCTCGGCCACCTCGTCGATGATGTCACCGCCGCTGTGGTCGTCGTGCGCGCAGTTCACGTGGGCCGGGTTGGCCGCGGTTCCCAGCACGGTACGGCGAATCGCCGCGTGCGCGCGGGCGTTACGGCGCAGGCCGCGAATGGCAGCGTCCACGATAAAACCCGTGACCAGTGCGATCAGCGCTTTCGAAGCCAAAAGCATCGCCATAGTCTGCACGGGAACCTGCTCGGCAAGCAACAGCGGCAGCATCTCATCGGAGGTCGAAAGGAACACCGCCACCAACGTGCCCAAGGTCACGACACGGCCGGCGTACAGCGTTGCTGCCATGGCCGAAAATCCGCACTGCGGCACCATGCCCAGCAGCGAGCCAACCACGGGACCCGCAGCGCCGGCGCGCTTGATAGCGCCGTTGACGCGGTCGCCCGCAACGTGCTCAAGTGTCTCGAGAGCAAGATACGTCACCAACAAAAACGGCAGCAGCGACAGCGTGTCCTTGCCGGCGTCGAGCAGAATATCAATCAGTAAATCCATGACGGATGGAACCTTTCGTGTCTTTCGGCAGCATTGTAAAAGTCCTAGCGGTCAACTAGGGTATTGTAGTTGTCCCGGGCGCGGTGCCAATAGTTGCCTATGGTAAACTATCATCTCGCCATAACTCAGTAACCTCGAGCCGCACAACGCGGCCCGTCCAAGGAGTAGCATATGAACGTATCGCAAGCACTCGAATACGAGCGCCAGCCGTTTATCCCCATGTTTATCTACGGCGACCACGGCGCCATGGAGTCCGAGCGCCAGAAGGGCGAGGAGGCCCTCAAGGTGCTCGAGACCGAGTACTTTACCGCCGAGGGCGACCCCGGCTTCGACTTTGCCACCGTGCGCGACCTGGCCGACCGCAACCGCGACCTGTGCGACCAGATTGGCGAGGCGCGTCTGCGCAACGTGACGCCCGCGACGCTCTCGCGCGGCCTGTCCGATGCCGACACCTGCGCCGCCATCGGCAAGATGCAAAAGCGCACCGCCGCGTCCGTTATGCGCGAAATCCGCGGCGACCGCGACGCGCTCGGCGTGGCCTACGCCCGCAAGCCCATCCAGGGCACCGTGCTCGGTATCGACATCGAGACCACCGGCCGTGCACCCGAGCGCGGCTATATCATCAACGTGGGCTGGGAGATCATGGAGCTCACCAGCGACGCCGTCCCGCATGACGCCGAGGCACACTACTGCGGCCTGCCCGACATCTACCGCGGCGAGGATGTGCCGTTGTCGAATATCCACCACATCACCTGGGACGACATCGACGGCAAAAAGCCGTTCCGCGAGAACAAAGAGCTGCAAAAGCAGCTGCTCAAGCTTATGAAGAAGTACCCGTACATGGCGCATAACGCCGCGTTCGAAGACAGTTGGTTCAAGATCCACCTGGACGGTTACGCCGAGGCACGCCGCGCCGGCAAGATCATCGTCATCGACTCGCGCCAGATCTGCCGCAGCCTGGACGCCGACGTGCGCTCGCTCCCCCGCGAGTCCGCCCCCGCCGCGCTCGAGAACTGGGCACGCCGTCGCGGCACCCTCGCGCCCGACGCCAACGAGCAGCATCTGGGTCTGGACGACACCGACCTCATGCTCCGCACGGTACAGGCCGAGTTCAACCTCAAGAACCTATTCGCGAAATAGCAACGCCTGCGACAAACACTGCTTGCTCACGAGCGGCCTCGCAGCGGGAAACACCGCAGCGGGGCCGCCCTACGTTCCACAGATAGATCTGCCATCACAAATTCTGAACCCTCATTTTGAACGATTTCGGCCAATTCCCGACACGTAATTCGTTGTCGGATGGTGATGCATCGATATCAAATGTGCAGCAATTGAGTTTTTATATGCTATAGCTAAGCTGCGATAACATTGATTTTAGGCATGCCAACCCATAATTGCGTCAAGCTTTTGGACAGCATTTGGTTAGGCCCCTAAAACGACTTTCCCACTCAGCGCCATCAACACGGCATTAGCTGACACGATATATACCATGAGTATCGTATTGTCACATACCACTGCAAAAGCGGTCTACCAGGCCGCGCATTCGGCGTCTGCGAAAGACACCGAGCCCTGTAACCCTGCCGCGATTTACGGATCATGTCCCACCGGAACGCTCCTTGACGCAGCCGCAGAATGGCTCACCAAACACGATGTTTCCCTTGACGCAAATGATTGCCTCGAAGTAATGGTGTTTGATCGCAGGAATGCGCGCTATGCAATGAACTGTCAATGCCACGTTTCGTCAAAACGATTCTCGAGCTCACGCTTTATAGAGCTCAAAGATGGCATCTTCATTGTTGGCGTTGAGCTTTGCGCACTTCAGGCCGCCACCTATCTCCCTTTTCGCGAACTGGTGGAGTACTACTTTGAATTGTGCGGCGCTTACTCCCTTGGAACCGGCTCTTCCACCTCGTATAACGAGCGTTTCGCGCTCACCTCGACCGAAAGGTTAAAACAGTTCTTTAATTCCATTACCAGATGCGACGGTCTGGCCCTTGCCCGAAAGGCGATTCAATGTGTGCGCGACGGATGCCGGTCTCCTATGGAAACGGCCTTTGTCATGATGCTAACGCTGCCTAAAAGCGAAGGAGGGCTTGGTATTAAGGGAATTGAGACCGATTGCGAGGTGCAGGTCACCGCTGCCGCAAAGAATCTCACGAGACGCAAAAAGTTCTTTATGGATGCGTATCTAAAGAAATCTCGCACAGACATTGAATACAACGGGTTTTATCATGACGCGGAAGAAGACCGCGCCATCGATGAGGAGCGCAAGAATGCGCTTGCGTCCATGGGATACGGAATCATCACCGTCAGTCGTTATTCCTTTATGCATGCCAGCGCTTTCGTTAGGGTCATGGAGGCGATCCAACGGAAAGAGGGCATACGCCCCTCGCGTCTGCCAAAAGACTTTCAAATCATGCAAGAGGACCTGAGACAGTTTGTGCTCAGAAGGTTTATAGAAGAGAAAAAGAGAATTCAGAAGCAGCTTCGCCAGGATTCCGAAGATCGTCAACGAATCGACCTCGAAAAAGCAACACTCGAAGGCATCACGCTGGATGACCCGACAATAAATGAAGTTCCGTCAATCGATGACATGCAGACTGTCGAATCCGACAGCCCATCATTTGCCCAAATAAGCAGCCTCGCGCCCGAGGGCAGAATCTTCGGGGCCGGAAGCTAGACCGGCTAACAAGGTGGGTACCCTAGCGATGTGCAAAATTGCGAGTATTCAGCAGGGTCGGCCCTCCAGCACCCACAAGTTAATCCAAATGAAAAACAAAAACGCTATCGAACGGGAACGTTAGGCAACATTTGAGGAAGACCTTGTCTGTTTACCGCCCTTGGATAACTCTTGAGCGGCTTTATTTGGCCTGGAATAGATTAACGGACCCCCTATAGTTGCAGAATACTCCAATTTTTGCACGGCGCGGGGGCACCCACCCCGGCATCGGCTATCAAAACCGCTCAGTCCGGAATCTCGTCCACTATTCCCCATCATTTTATGCGACGAATTACCTGTACGTCATTGACATATGAACATGCGCTCATATAATCGGAAGTAAGTTATATGAGCGCATGTTCATATGAAAGGATGTTGCAATGAGCAGCCACGCTGATGAAACAAAGACTGGCATCGAGGCCACCGAGCCGATCGTCCCCACCACCTGCTCGCCCGAGGACCTTCCCGACGAGGAGCTGTTGTACGACCTGGCCGACCTGTTCAAGGTCTTCAGCGACACCACACGCATCAAGATCCTCTATGCCCTCATGGGCCGCGAGCTCTGCGTGGCTGACATCGCCGAAGCGACCGCAACCTCGCAGTCGGCAGTATCGCACCAGCTGCGCACGCTTAAGCAGTCGCACCTGGTCAAGTTCCGCCGCGACGGCCGCAACATTCTCTACTCGCTCGCCGACGATCACGTCTACACCATGCTCAACCAGGGCATGAGCCATATCTGCGAATAGCAATCAACCACGGTATCAGCGCGGCCGGCACCCAGACCGCCAACACAGGGAAAGGAACCCACCATGAAAAAGCAGTTTAAGCTCGACGAGATCGATTGCGCCAACTGCGCGCGTGAACTTCAGGACGAGCTGGCTAAGCTCGATGGCGTCAAGTCCGTTTCGGTCAACTTTATGACCCAGAAGCTGACGCTCGAGGCCGACGACGCCAAGTTCGACGAGGTCCTGGACCGCGTCGTTGAGTTCACCGCCGACGCCGAGCCGGACTGCGAGATCATTCTCTAACCCGCGCACACGTTGACCTGTAAGGCCGCGCTTGCCGCGGCCTTTGCTCGCGAAATTATATGAGCAAGTGTTCATACACTCAAATGGGAGGTTTGAATCATGGCAGCCGCCGACCCCAAAAAGAAAAAGAAGAAGCGCAAGAAGAAAGAGTCCCTTGAGCACAAGCGCAACCGCATCCTGGTAGCACTGGGCATTTTTGCCGTTGTTTATGCCCTCGACGAGCTCGGCGCCCTCACTATCGCATTTGGGGAGCCCGGCAACATCTACGCCAGCTTCGCGCTGTTCCTCGTGCCGTTTTTGATTGCCGGCTACGACGTACTGCAAAAGGCATTCAATAACATCCGCCGCGGCAAGGCCTTCGACGAGAGCTTCCTCATGGCCGTCGCGACCATCGGCGCGTTTGCCATGGTGCTCTTCCCCGACACCGACCCGCACATGGCCGAAGGCGCCGCCGTCATGCTGTTCTACCAGGTCGG
>CABUVF010000079.1 GCA_902494945.1 uncultured Collinsella sp. | reverse complement strand
GGAGAAGAAGTCGGCGACCTCGGCAAGACGGTCTGCGAGCAGCGAAGCGGCGGGCGTCTCGACCATGATGCCGACCTCGATGTTCTCGTTGAACTTGCGACCCTCTTCGGTCAGCTCGGTCTTGCACTGCTCGACGAGCTCCTTGACAGCCAAGACCTCCTCGACGCAGGTGACGAGCGGGATCATGATCTTGACGTCACCAAAGGCGCTGGCGCGCAACAGGGCGCGGAGCTGGACCTTGTACTGATCGGGATTGGCCAGGCAGTAACGCACGGCACGGAAGCCCATGAAGGGGTTCTCTTCCTTGACCATGTGCAGGTACGGAATCTCCTTGTCGCCACCCACATCGAGCGTGCGGATGATAACCGGAGCGCCCTTGAGCGCGCTGGCGACCTTACGGTAGGCGTTGAACTGCTCCTCCTCGGAAGGAAGCTCAGCAGAGTCCATGAACAGGAACTCGGAACGGAACAGGCCAATAGCCTCGGCATCGTGATCGAGCGCGTTGGGCACGTCATCGGGGTTGCCGATGTTGCAGGCAATGATCTTCTTGATACCGTCGGCAGTCACGGACGGCTTGCCGCGGAAGGCCTCGAGAGCCGCCTTCTCGGCAGCGAAAGCCTCGGCCTTGGCAGTGTAGGCGGCGAGCGTCTCCTCATCGGGATCGGCCTCGACGATACCCTTGCCACCGTCAACGACAACGGTCATGCCGTTGCGCAGTGCGGTGCAGCTGTTGGAAACCGAAAGGACAGCCGGGATCTCGAGGGCGCGCGCAATGATTGCGGAGTGCGACGTGCGGCCACCAGTCTCGGTGACGATACCGGCAACGTGGGCCTTATCGATCGTGGCGGTCATGGACGGCGTGAGGTCGTGCACGACAACGACGGTGTTCTCGGGCAGGACGGAAAGGTCGACGACCTCCTTGCCCAGCAGCTCGGCCAGAATACCGGTGCGGATGTCGGCGATGTCGGCCGCGCGCAGACGGAACATCTCATCGTCCATGGACAGGAACATGTTCTCGAACATGGTCGAGGTGTCCATGAGCGCCTGCTCGGCGCAGGTGCCGCCGTCAATGGCGGCGTTGATGGCGTCGGTCATGCCCGGATCCTGAGCCAGGACAATGTGTCCGCTCATGATCTCGGCCTCGGCCTCGCCCACCGTCTCCTTCATGTGGTCGGCCTGAGCCTGAGTCTTCTCGCAGAAGACCGAAAGAGCGGTCTGATAGCGCTCCTTCTCTGCTGCCGAATCAGCAACCTCGTGCGGCTCAAACGTCAAGTCGGGATCGACGGCGACCATGACGGTGCCGATACCGATGCCCTCGGAAGCGTTGACTCCCTGATACATTCCCATTCCTCTCTCCGTGTCATGTGATAAAGCGTTTTGCCATATCCATGACAAAAGAGCGCAGCTACCTTAAGACAGGTCACTGCGCCCCCAAATATGAACTTAGTTGTTCAACATGCGACCCGTTTGAGTTCTACTCGCCAAGACCGCTCTTGATGAGCTCGATGGCAGCAGCCAGAGCCTCGGCCTCGTCGGCGCCGTCGCACTTGACCTCGACCTCAGTACCGCAGGGGATACCAGCAGCCATGAGGGCCATCGGGGACTTGCCGTTGACCTCCTTCTCGGGGGTGACGACCGTCACGTCACAGGCGTACTTGCCCATGGTGGAGGCGAACAGACCAGCCGGACGCATGTGCAGACCCTGAGGATTAACGAGGGTAGCCTTCTCAGAAACCATAATTGACTCCTTTTTTGTGTTTAACCCCTGTCATGCATGTGGCAGGAGTCAGATTCACGACGTTGTTTATATTAACTCACATCAAACGGTTTTTCATTGTGTTTCGCACGAATTGTTGGACAGTTGTCTGTTCTGTCCGCTTGCTCGCCCCGGACCCCGCGCGCGGGGGCCATGAGATTTCCTGCTCTACAGTCCTGCTCGCACGAAGAGCACATTAAGTGCTCTTCGGCTCGTGCGGAACTCGCGATAAATCTCATGGCCCCCGCGCGCGGGGTCCGGGGCGAGCAAACTGCGGAAACTCGGTCGGTCCAAAGTAATATCGTGCGAACGGAATTCTGGCTGATGACTTGTTCGCGACAAAGACTCGATAGGCAGCCCACTCTATGCCCTTTTGTAAGTTGCAGTGAAATAGGGACTGAATTTGGGGTTGAATCGTTTAAACAGTCCCCATTTCACCGCAACTTATGGGAGGGCATAGAAAAAGGCGGGGGCTCCTGGTGGAGTCCTCGCCTTTGTTACAGGGGGCGATGTTATTCGCGTACTGTGGGATTAGACCAGGCGGGCGTTGATCGTCTTGGCGATCTCGGCGGCGTCGGTGGAACCCTTGACGGTGGCACGGAAGTCCTCGTCCATGAGCGCCTCGGCGACCTTGGACAGGATCTTGAGGTGCGTGGTGCCAGCCTGTGCACCAGGGATGAGCAGAGCGATGGCCACGTTGACGGGAGCGCCGTCCATGGTATCCCAACCGGTCACGCCGGACTCGTCCTTAACGACGATGACGGCAGCCTCGGTAATGGCGTCGGACTTGGCATGCGGAATGGCGAAGCCCTCCATCATTCCCGTGGTGCCCTCGGCCTCGCGGGCCAGGAAGGCGTTCATCACGGCGTCGGCGTCGCTGGCGATACCAGCCTTGACAGCCTGGTTGGAAACGAAGCTCAGAGCCTCGTCACGAGAAGCGAAGTCCTCGGCGACAAAGACATTCTCAACCTTCACGAAGTCGGCAGCCTCGGCCTTAGGGGCCTCAACGGCAGCGGCCTTGGAAGCCTCAACCGGCTTGGCTACAGGAGCGGCCTTCTGATTCTTCTCGAAGTCGTACTTCTTGAAGGCCACGAACAGGATGCCACCGACCACGGCGCCGATGAGGATCGCGAGGACCCACTGCGGGCCGTTCTCGACAACGGGCAGGACCAGGAAGCCGCCGTGAGGCGCCGGATCGTGAACGTTGAAGAAGATGGTCAAGATGGAAGCGATGGAAGAACCGACCATCATGATGGGCATGACGGGCCAGATGTTCTTGGTCATGAACGGAATGGCGCCCTCGGTGATGTGGGTGCAACCAAGGATAAGGTTGACGATACCGGCGTCATGATCCTCCTGGCTGAAGTACTTCTTGCCGACAACGACGGCGAAGGTGGTGATCAGCGGCGGAACGATGCAGGCGGCGGAGACGGCAGCCATGAAGTTGGTGCCGAAGTTGTAGGTCTCGGTGCCGACGCCAGCAGCCAGTGCCTCGGTGAGCATAGCGGTACCGGTGACGTAAGCAGCCTTGTTGACCGGGCCACCCATGTCAAAGGCACACATGCAGCCGATGGCAAGACCCAGGACAACGGCGCCAGAGGCGGACAGGCCCTTGAGGAAGTCCATCATGGCAGTGTTGATGGCAGCCATGGGGCCGGAGATACCGAGCATGACCAGACCGACGATAGCCGTCGAGAACAGCGGGTACAGGAAGATAGCCTTGAGGCCGTCCAGATTCTTGGGCAGACCGGCAAAGACCTTCTCGAGCAGCAGGATGACATAACCGGCGAGGAAGCCGCCGACGATGCCGCCCAGGAAGCCGAAGCCCACGCCGGCGCCACCGGCGTCGATCATGCCGGTCTCGGCGTTAACAGGCAGGCCCTGGATGGCGATCATACCGGCAACAAAACCAGGGACGAGCGCCGGGCGCTTACCGATGGACTCGGCGATGTAGGCGGAAAGCACCGGAACCATGAGGTTCATAGCGATACCGCCGATGATCTTGAGCATCGCAGCAAAGCTGTTGTAGTCAGACGCCGTCGAATCGAAGGACGTAATGCCCCACAGGAACGAAACGGCGGTCAGAACACCACCAGCAACGACGAAGACCAGCATGTGGCTGACGCCGTTCATAAGGTGCTTATAGATGACGTGGCCGATGGACTCCTTCTCCTCGACTTCGTCCTCGACATCGGCAGCGGCTGCAACCGTGCTGTCGCCCTTAGCGGCGAGTGCGTGGTCAATCAGCTTACCGGCGGCCTCAACGGACAGGGCCTTGGAAACACCAACGGAAACCATGGGCTTACCGGCGAAACGCTCAGCCTGGACATCCTTGTCGGCTGCGACGACGACGGCCTTGGCGCCAGCGATCTCACTCTTGGTGAGCTCGTTCTCGACACCGACCTGGCCATGAGTCTCAACCTTAATGGTCAGACCGCGCTCGGCAGCTGCCTTCTCCAGCGCTTCCTTCGCCATGAAGGTGTGCGCAATGCCGGTCGGGCAACCGGTGGCGGCGATGATGTCAAACTTAGCCATGTGTCCCTCCTTCTTGAGTACAGCGCCCGCGGGCGCTCCCCTACACGCGCTTGGATACGCGTTTTTCCACAACTGAAAGATACCAACCTACCGTCCGCGTGAGAAGAGGCAAGGTGCAATTCTCCGGTGAAAGGTTCTTTCATAACCGTAAACGGTAGGTGAAAGTTTACCATCAACACTTGAAACGGCAAGGTGTATCTTGTTATTGAAAATCCCCCTATACTATGACATTACAAAACGATTCCGATTTTCATGCCAACCAGGAGCCATCCATGACCGATAGTAGCAAGAGCGCACTTTCCCTCATTAGTACCCATCAGGGATACAGCGAGTCCGAGCAGCGCATTGTCGACTATATATTGGAGCACCAGTCCGAGGCGCCGCGCCTCACGGCCGCTCAGCTCTCACGCGCCGCCGCCACGTCCGAGGCGACCGTTTCGCGCTTCTGCCGCAAGCTTGGCTTTGGCAGCTTCCGCAGCTTTCAGTTTTCGTTGGCGAGAGATTTGGAAAGCCAGCGCAACGAGGGCCTGACTGACGAGGTCTCGCTCGACAATATGGAGCAGAGCCTCAAGAATATCCTGGCTGCCAAGGTGAGCGAGCTTAATGCGACCATCGACGGGATCGACCACGATACGTTGGCGGCTGCTGTGCATGCCCTTAAGCATGCAGGGGTTATTGAGTTTGCGGCTGTGGGCAATACCAACGCGGTCGCGCTCGATGCGACGTTTAAGTTTTCGCAGCTGGGCCTGCGCTGCATGGCGAGCACCATTAGCGAGACATCAATTGGCTTTGCGCTCACGTTACGCCCAGGTGACGTCATCGTGCTAATCTCAAACTCCGGCAAATCGCGCCGACTGAATCGCATGGCAAAAGCGGCTCGCAACTGCGGCGCAACCGTAGTCGTCATCAGCAGCGACAGCAAATCCCCGCTCGCGCGTCTGGCAGACTACACTTTTAATACCGTCAACCACGAAGCGCTACTGACGACGGGCGACTTTGCGTTCTCCAAGATCAGCGCCACGATGATCATCGAAGTCATCTACAACTTCCTGCTGCCCGAGATTGAAGACGCGCGTGAGCATATCAGCTACTACGAGGAGCTCATCCAGCCGGATAAGGTCGTTGAGTAGGTAAATTGGGGAGCCGATAGACGCCTCTCGTCACGAAACACGCCCATCTGCTACGTTTTAACCGCAACCGCCAACCATACACCCAAAATAGAGAAAACCGCAGGCGTTCTACCTGCGGTTTTCTTTTTGCAATTCTTGGCGTGGTTGCCGATGCCCTACCAAACGTAGTAGATGGACCCGTTTCGTGGCGGCCGGGTTGGACATGCATGTGGCGGCTCGGTCTAGGCACGCGCCTCCGCAAGCATCTGCCTGGCGTGCGCCAGGCTTGCCTCGGACTGATCGCCGCTGAGCATGCGGGCGATCTCGGCGGTACGCGCTTCGCCAGTTACCTCGTCCAAATGCGTCTGGGGAACATCGCCCGATTCCTTGCTGACGACATAATGCTTGTCAGCCATGACGGCGACTTGCGCCAAGTGGGTTACGACAATCACCTGATGCGTAGCGGCGAGATCTGCCAGCACGCCCGCGAGTGCACGCGCCGTGGAGCCACCGACACCAGCATCGACCTCGTCAAACACCAGCGTATCGACACCGTCCGCGTTACCGAGGACAACCTTGCTTGCCAGCATGACGCGGCTGAGCTCGCCGCCCGACGCAATTCGACGCAGGGGACGCGGCGTCAAGCCGGCACCGCTGCGGTATAGCAGCTCGTAGCTCGAAGGACCAACGGGCGTCCACTCAGCACGGGGAAGATCGCGCGACTCCCAGACGAGCTCGGCGCCGCCCATCTCCAGGCGAGCCATCTGGCGGCCAACCTCGTGGCAGAAGCGCGGGGCCGCCGTATTGCGAGCGCGCTTAAGTGCCTTGGCAGCGGCAAACAACTCGCGCTCGGCGCTCCCGAGTGCCTCACGCGCCTTTTTGATCTGCTCATCGCCATCATCGACCAGGGACAGCAGTTCTTGCGAGCGATCGCGCATGGCGAAAACATCGTCCATAGTGGGACCCCACTGACGCAACAGACCCTTGAGGTCGGAATACCGCTCACGCATGCGAGCGAGCTCGCGTGGGTCGAAGGCGAAGCCATCGCGATAGGAACGAAGCTCGTTCGCGCAATCCTCAAGGGAGATACAGGCATCCGAAAGCGCATCGGCAATGTCACCCAGTTTGCGATCGACGGTAGCCATACGGGAAAGCTCTGCCACGGCGCCGTTCACGGCATCGAGCGCTCCCCCTTCGGAAGTAAGCGATGCATGGGCATCGTTGGCCGTCGCCACCAGCACCTCGGCATGCTCGGAGCGCGGCAGCAGCTCCTCGAGCTCCTCATACTCACCCGGCTTGGGGTCGACCTCGGCGATACGCTCCAGGGCGAAGCGCGCCTCCTCGACGCGACTCCCCTGCGCGCGTGAGGCTTCCTCCACACGGCGAAGCTCCTTGGCGGCGACACGCGAAGCCTTAAAACAGGCGCGATACTTCTCGAGCGCCTCGAGCGCAGAGCGACCAGCCCAGGCATCAACCATGGCAACATGATGCGCCGGATCGAGCAGACGCTGATGTTCATGCTGGCCGCACAGATCCATCATCACGCCGACGCGCTCGGAAAGCTCGCGCACGCTGGCGATGCGGCCGTCAATCTTGACGCGGCTGCGACCCTCGGCAGAAAGGCTGCGCTGCACGGTAAAGCCCTCCGTGTCGTGCGGGCCGTCGAACAAGCGCGCCTCGACGCTCGCCAGCGCCTCTCCCTCGCGCACGGTCGACGAATCTGCACGCTCGCCCAAAATGAGCTTGAGCGCCGAGAGCAGCGCGGTCTTGCCGGCACCGGTCTCGCCAGTCAAAACCGTTAGGCCCGCACTCGGCACCAGCGTCGCCTCGCGAATGAGTGCAATGTTGGAAACCTGCAGCTCATCGATCATGACGCACTCCGTAGAACACGCGGCTCACGGAGTTATAGAAGCTCTCGGGACCGTAATCGAGAAGCAGCACATCTCCGGGACCGCGACGCACCGCCACGCTCTCAACGGTGCCATCGCAGGTAATAAACTGTCCATCGATGGCAATCGCCGGCACGCTCGGGCGATCATCGGACATAAAGATCTCGACGACATCACTCGGCGAGGTCAAAAAAGCACGAGCCTGAATGGTATGCGGAGCGATGGGCACACAGACCATACCCGTGTAATCGGGGCTGACAATGGGGCCGCCGGCGGAAAGCGCGTAGCCGGTGGAGCCGGTCGCCGTCGAAACAACGACACCGTCGCCGCGAAGGCGGTCGATATGGTGGCCGGACACCGTGATGTCAAATTCGACCATATCGGACAGGGGGCCGCGCGTAAGTGCCATATCGTTGAGGGCAAACGTGCGCACGACATCCTTCGTGCCGTCTTCGCGCACGGACACAATATCCGCGGCGATGGTGGCGCGGCGGCTCACGTGGAGCTCGCCGGACAGAGCATCGCTCACAACCTGCAGAATGTCGCGCTCCTCGGGGCTCGCAGCAGTTAAAAAGCCCAGGTGACCATAGGAGAGACCAAGGATAGGAATCTCGCGATGGTTGAGGATGCGGGCAGCGCGCAGCAACGTGCCGTCGCCGCCGAGCGTAATGACCAGATCGGAGCCATCAATATCAGGCGTGCTTTGAATCTTCGATCGCTGGTCGGCAGCCCATGCGACCTCGTAGCCCTGGCGCGAAAGCCAAAGCTCGAGCATCAGGCCGCTCTCGACCGCCTCTTGCTTGTAGTAATTGGGGACCAGAAAGACCTTCATAGCGTTGCAGCTTTCTCGCTCAAAGCCGATACCTGGGATTGCAGCTCATCGTCGGTGCGTTCACCAGGGGCAAACCTTGTGCCGTACAGGAAAAACTCAACGTTGCCCTTAGCGCCATGGATGGGCGACACGCACACGTCAAGCGGGAACAGGCCCTTGGCGGCAAAAAGCTCAATCGCCGCCACGAGCGTATCGCGGCGGACGGCGGGGTCGGTCACGATACCGCGCTCGCCCACCAGCGCAGCCGGCGCCTCAAACTGGGGCTTTACGAGCGTGCAGAACGAACCCGAAGGCTTCAGGCACGCCAGCACGGCGTCGATGATATTCGCGATGCCGGTAAACGAGACATCACATACAGCCAGGTCGATGGTACCGGCATAGCCAAGCTCAGGCAGCTGCGTCACGTTTGTGCGCTCATGCAGCGTCACGCGATCATCCTGACGCAACGACCAATCGAACTGGGCGCGACCCACGTCCACCGAGACAACGGTCGCAGCTCCGCGCTTGAGCAGGCAATCGGTAAAGCCGCCGGTAGAGCAGCCCACATCCAGACAGCTAAGGCCCGTCGGATTGATGCCAAACGCATCAAGCGCGCCTTCGAGCTTAAGACCGCCGCGGCCAACATAGGGAATGCGCCCCTTCACGTGCAGTGGCAGACCCGGAATCACCTTAAGGCCCGGCGAAGTCAAGCGCTCGCCGCCACTCGAGACCAATCCGGCCATAAGAGTGCGAAGGGCATCCGCGCGATCGGCGCAGATGCCCTGTGAAATCAGTTCGTCATCAAGACGCACGCGTTTCATGAATGCCATCAACCATTCGTATCCGGAGATGCGGCCTAGCTATCCTGGGATTCGTTTGCCGCATCCTCATCGTATTCCTGCTCGAGCTT
>CABUVF010000078.1 GCA_902494945.1 uncultured Collinsella sp. | reverse complement strand
TAGGCCATAAGCGGGCCGGCAGCAATCCAGCTGGCAATCGCGGTGCGCGGGTCTTTGAGCAGCTCGGCGATAAAATTGATGAAACCCATGAAGTAAAACCTCTCAGTTGTGGGCGCGGACACGTCCAAGTTGACCAGTATACGGTTGCGACGCGGCCATGCACACGACCGCACAAAAGCATGACTCCATTACCAGCAAGTTTGCATAACTGACACCTGTCACGCAAAGCCGTGAAAGATTGCTCTTCCTAATCCCTAGCGAATCGCTATACTTTATTGAATCGCATTGCCATGGCGCTAAGGGAGGGCGGCCGGTGAGCTTTATCAATACCATTCACGAGGACATCAAGACCGTCCAGGCGCAAGACCCCGCTGCGCAAAACGGCCTGGTCATTTTCCTTTCGTACCCCGGTCTTCACGCCAAGTGGAATCACGTGCCCGAGCACTGGCTCTGGGAGCATGGTCATCGCTCGCTCGCCCGCGTGCTCTCACAAATCACCCGCCACATCACCGGCGTCGAGATTCATCCCGCCGCGCAAATTGGCAAGCACTTCTTTATCGACCACGCCATGGGCGTCGTCATCGGCGAGACCACCATTGTGGGCGACAACTGCGTGCTCTACCAGGGCGTCACGCTCGGCGGTACCGGCAACGAGACCGGTAAGCGCCACCCCACCCTGGGTAACAACGTCACCGTGGGCACGGGCGCCAAGGTACTCGGCAACATCCGCATCGGCAACAACGTCAAGATCGGCGGCAACTCGGTTGTCGTTAAGGACGTCCCCGACAACTGCACCGTCGTGGGCGTGCCCGGTCGCATCATCAAGCGCAACGGCTGCCGCGTGTTCGAGGAGAGCTTCGACGCCAAGCAGCATCGCGAGTACATGCCCGATGACGCCGCCGAGCAGAGCGCCCTCAACCGCCAGGGCATCACCGAGAATGCCCGCCGTGTCAAGGAACTCGAGCGAGAGGTGGCCGAGCTCAAGGCCCTCGTCGCCAAGCTCGTGGACGAGCACTAGGAACGCGAGCGGCACAAAACAACATCGACACCGACGCAAAAGGCGCGCCAGGGAATCAATCCCCGGCGCGCCTTGTTTCCAATGTGACATGCGGGACTGTCCCTTTGTCACATTATGCGAACTGACTCAGATAGAGGTCGGCGTAAGCACCCTCGGCAGCCAGCAGTTCCTTATGCGTGCCTTGCTCGATAATGTTGCCGTGATCCATGACCAGAATCAGGTCGGCATCCACGATCGTCGACAGGCGATGTGCGATCACAAAGCTCGTGCGCCCATGCATGAGCGCGTCCATGGCACGGCCGATGGCAAGCTCGGTACGCGTGTCCACGCTCGACGTCGCCTCGTCCAGAATGAGAATCGCCGGGTTGTTGAGCAGCACGCGCGCAATGGTCAGCAGCTGGCGCTGGCCCTGGCTGATGCTTTCGGCATCATTGGCCACGCGCGTGTCGTAGCCCTGCGGCATGGTGCGCACAAAGAAGTCGACCTGCGCGGCGCGGGCGGCAGCCACGATCTCGTCGCGCGTTGCCTCGGGGCAGCCGTAGGCGATGTTTTCGGCAATCGTGCCGTCGAACAGCCAGGCGTCCTGCAGCACCATGCCAAACTGCTGCCGCAGCTCGCCGCGATCCATGCGGCTCGTATCCACACCGTCGAGCGTAATGCGGCCGCCGTCGATTTCGTAAAAGCGCATGAGTAAGTTGATGAGCGTGGTCTTACCCGCACCCGTGGTTCCCACCACCGCAATCTTCTGACCCGGTTCGGCGGTAAACGACACGTCGCGCATGAGCGGCTTTTCGGGCGTGTAGCCAAAGCGCACATGCTCAAAAGCGACGCGGCCCTCCACGCGACCCGGCAGCTTGGCAGCCTCGTCCGGTAGCGGATCGGCCTCCATCTCGGGCTCATCGAGCAGGTCGAACACGCGCTCCGCACTCGCCAGCGCGCTCTGCAGCGAGTTAAAGGTAAACGACAGCTGCGTCATGGGTTCGGACGCCTCGTAGATAAACTGGAAGAACGCCTGGAACACGCCGACGGTCATGTGGCCGGCGACCAGCATGCTGCAGCCCACCAGCGCGATCACGATCTGCGCCAAACGGCCGATAAAGCGCACCGCAGGACCGACGGCATTGATCATAAAGTCGGCCTTGGTACTCACGCGCGCCAGCTCCCTCGAGGCCTCATGCACTTCGGCAGAGCTCTGACGCTCGCGGTTAAACGCGCGAATCACCAGACGGCCCGAATAGCCTTCCTCGACCGCACTCGTAATCTTGGATACCCACTCCTGGCGCTCGCCGGTCACGTCATGTGTGCGACGCGAGACCACTTTGGTCACCAGCAGCGACAACGCCGTAAAGAACAAAAAGACCAGCGTGAGCGGCACGCTAAACACGAACATCACGCCCACGGCGCCCACCACGGTGCCGATCGACACCAGCAGCTGCAGCAGTCCGCGCTGCATGCTTTCGGACATCTTGTCCAGGTCGTTGGTCGCGCGGCTGACGACCTCGCCGGGACGATGCGCGTCAAAATAGGCGAGCGGCAGACGATTGAGCTTTTGAGCAATGCGGTTACGCAGACGTAGGTTGAGGCGTTCGGCCACGCTCGACATCAAAAAGCTCTGGAGTGCGTAGAACGAGGCGGCGGCGGTCCAGATCATAAAGTAGATGAAGATGGTCCTGCCGCAGTTCTCCCAAGTGATACTGAAGGTGGTGTCGTTGGCAAACGCCAGCTTCACGTGTCCCCACAGCTCATCGATGACGCGGGCGCTGTACGCCGGCGCCGCGGTGTTAAAGATGGCGTAGAACACAATGCTCGCGAACACGAGGTAGAAGCGCCAGTGATCGCCGGCGGCCTCGCTCCACAGACGGCGCACCGTCGCCCAGGTGTCGCTGGGTTTCTCGTCCTCGTCCTCGTCGCCCACATCGCGCATGCGCTCTGCCTCAGCGCGGGCGCGCTCGTCCTCGGCGCGTTCGTTTTCCTCGTAGAGCGCTTGGCGGCGAGCCTCGCGCTCGGCTGCAGCCTTGGCGGCATCATCCAGACCGGGCGCGACCGCCGTCTCCTCAGCCGTCCCTGCCGCCACGACGTCATCAACGACGACCTGCTTCTTGATCTCCTCGGTCACGCTACTCACCTCCCTTCATCTGCGATTCCGCGATGGCGCGGTACACCTCGCAGGTCTCCATCAGCTCGTCGTGCGTGCCCAAGCCCACGACCTCGCCATCCTTGAGCACCACAATCTGGTCGGCATGCAGAATGGTCGAGATACGCTGCGCGATGATGAGCACCGCGGCATCGCGCGTCTCGTCCTGCAGCGCATGGCGCAGGGCCGCGTCGGTCTTAAAGTCCAGGGCCGAAAAGCTATCGTCGAAGATATATAGATCGGCATGCTTCATGAGCGCACGGGCGATGGCCAGGCGCTGACGCTGACCGCCCGAGAAGTTCGTACCGCCCTGCGCCACCGGGGTATTGAGTCCCTGCGGCTGATCGAGCACAAAGGTGCTCTGGGCAACCCGCAGCGCGTGAAGCATGTCGGCCTCGGTCGCATCCTCGTTGCCATAGCGCAGGTTGCTCGCCACCGTGCCCGAGAACAGCCACGCCTTCTGCGGCACGTAAGCGATATGCCCGCGAATCTCGTCTTGTGAAAGGTCGCGCAGATCAACACCATTGAGGCGTATGGCGCCCTTTGAGGCATCGTGGAAACGCAACAAGAGTTTGGCAACCGTCGATTTGCCCGATCCCGTCGAGCCCACAATCGCCGTGGTCTGGCCACGCCGACAGGCAAAGCTCAGGTCGCACAGGGTGTCCTCGTCGGCATCGTCAAAACGGAACGACATATGGTCGAACACGGCGACCGCGTCTGCTCCGTCCTTTGAGTCGGACGCGCCCACGTCGAGCGTTCGCTCACCATCGACGATGCTCGGCTCAATCTCCAGCACCTGTTGTGCACGGTTGAGGCACGCCGCGGCGCGCGGAAGCGTCAGGATCACCATCTGCGCCATCATCACAAAGAACAGGATCAGAATCGCGTATTCCAGCACGGCCGAGATGCTGCCGATTTGCATGGCGTGAACACCTACGCGGTTGCCTCCCACCCACAGCACCGCCACCTCGGCGATGTTCATCAGAAAGAAGCTGGAGCTATCGAGACCCACAAACAGGTGGTTGACCTTGATGGCGTTGGCCGCGTAATCGCTAAACACCTCGTCTAGGCGCTGCTCCTCATGGCGCTCCTTGTTAAACGCACGGATGACGCGCACGCCCACGATGTTCTCGCGCAACACCACGTTCATACGGTCGATAAAACTCTGCAGGCGCATAAAAATCGGCGCCGCATTGGCGACCGTAAAGACCGCCGCCACCAGCACAATCGCCACGACTGCACCCAGCAGCGTGCCCATGGCGGGATCGATATGCCAGGCGAAGATGATGCCCGCCACGGCCAAAAACGGCACCGGCAGCACCAGCTGAATTGTCTGCAGAATCGCCTGCTGAATCACGTTGATGTCGTTGAGCGAGCGCGTGATCATCGAACCCGTGCCAAAGCGCTCAAAGTCACTGGCAGACAGCTCGAGCGACTTGTCGTAGACGGCATTGCGGATATCGCAGGCCACGTTGGCGGCCAGGCGCGCCGAAAGATAGCAGCCCAACACCGCGCCGCCGCTGGCCATGCCGGTCGCGATAAGCATGTAGAGACCGTTGCGCAAAATGTAGTCGACATCGCCCGTGGTGATACCGGTGTTGACCATGTTCGCCAACATCGTGGGTACCAGCAGTGTGCCAACGTTGTCGATTAGCAGCACCAACAACGTCACCGCGACAAGCCTGCGATACGGCTTCATAAACCTCATTAAGAGTCGCACGACTCCCCCTCACCTTGATTCTCGGCCTGGCTCTCGGCAGCGATATGCTGCTTAAAGGCATCGCACTCATCGCCGAGCGCATGGGAAAATTTTCCGATTAGGCGCATGATTTCGCGTTGCTCACACGGCTCAAGCGCGCCAAAGGCTCGCTGCTCGGCCTTGAGTGCCGGCAGTGCATAACGCTCGGCAAACCGCATGCCCGCTTCGGTCAGGCTCACAACCTTATTCTTGCGACTGCCCTCGGCAAACTCCAACGTTGCGAAACCCCGCGCCTTCAAGGTTTTAATTGCCGAGTTGATGGTCTGTTTGCTGTAGAACCATTCGCTCGTCAGGCGGCTTACGGCAATACTGCCGCCCGCCGTGCTGGTATCGACGAGCATCCAATAAGCGCAGTCCGAAAGACCGCAGGCGCGCGAGAACTCCGAATAGATATGGTCGAGTCCATTGAGCAACCGGTCGAAGTCGACCAGCGTAACCGCACTATTCATCTATCCCACCATTCGATTGTCCGATTATTGACCAATTTTGTATCTCTAGATTAGTCCGAGTTTTGACTATCGTCAACAGGCTCACCGCAAATGCCTGCACTTTTATGGCCTATCGGCAGAAAAAGACCGCCGGCACGGGGGCGGCGCCAGCGGTCACGTGAAAATCGGGTTTTATTGCCTGTTAGGCGGCGACGGCCTCATAGACCGTAGCGCCGGAGAAGCTGTCATGCAGGCTCTTGCCGGCAATCCACGGCAGCTCGACAACCTCGCAGACCGTGTTGACCAGCTCGGAGCAGTCAGTAAAGTGGCCCTTATCGTTGAGGGCCTCGCAATCCTGAACACGCCAATAGCCATCGGTGTGCGTGATGTAGTACTCGTGATCGTCAATCGTCACAAAAGCGCGCGTCTTGGAACGCAGCAGCTTCAGAAATCCTTCGAAGTCGGTCTCGACGACATCTCCAGCCTGGAACATGATGTTACCTCCTGGCCCGGCGCCACCACGGCGCATTGATAAACGTTGGTACTCCTTTAGTAAAACCTTTATCAGAGGTTATGCGTTCGTCATTTAGGCAAGTGGTAAAAAACCGCAGGGTAGACGGGATAAAACGTTTAACCATCCCATTTGTTTGTCACATTCTGAAGGCACTTTTATGCAAACCTACTTTCCCAATTGGAATCTATCCTTTTGGCCGGGCAATTGACCGTCTATCGTTTGAGCCCGACGGGTATGAACGGGGCATCTGCAACGCCACTACAAGGAGACACCATGGAGACTATCGAAGCGCTCATCCACCGCCGCAGCTGCCGCAAATACAGCGACCGCCCTGTCGAGGCCGAAAAGCTTGCACGTATTATCGAAGCCGGCCAATATGCACCGAGCGGCATGGGCCGCCAACCGGTGACGTTTGTCGCCGTCACCGACCCCGCGACCGTCGAGCGTCTCTCACAGCTCAACGCCCAGGTCATGGGCAGCAACAGCGACCCCTTCTATGGCGCCAAGACCGTTGTGGTGGTGCTGGTTGACCGCAGCGTGCCCACGTATCTGGAAGACGGCTCGCTCGCCATGGGCAACTTGCTCAACGCCGCCTATGCACTGGGTGTCGATTCGTGCTGGATTCACCGCGCGCATGAGGTCTTTGACTCGCCCGAGGGCCTGGAGCTGCTGGCCAGCTGGGGCCTGCCCGCCGACGGCAGCCTGCGCGGTGTCGGTCACTGCATTCTGGGCTATGCCGAAGACACGCTACCCGAGCCCAAACCCCGCCGCGACAACGTGGTGTATGTAAAGTAATTAGTCCCGCCGTTCTAACGAACGGCGGACCCGCTCGCAACTTATCTTGCCGGTAGAGTTGTCGTCGTTTCGTTCTTTTGAGTCGTTTCGGCGTCGTCGCCCTGTTCACCCTCGTCCTTTTGCGCATCGGCGATGGTGGAGGCTGCCGCAACGATACCGCGCTGGGGCGCGACGCCCGTCTGGGTCTGAGCGCCCTCGACAACTTCTGTGCCCGCATGCGCGAGCTCGGGCGATTTAGACACTGCGTCCAAGTTGGCGCCGCCGCCGGCGTAGCCAAGCGCAGCGAGTGCGATGACGATCACCGCAATGACGACCGCGATCGGAACATAACGATGCCAACCAGCCGGATTGAGTCCGCTGCGACGAGCCGCCCCGCGGCTGATGTAACCGAGCGTTCCGTCGTGCTTGAGCTTTGAGCCCACCACGCGTTTGCGGCCCCACAACGAGGACTCGGCCTGCATGGCCAAGCGAGCGCTTGCCGAAGGATAGCCGTATTTAGTGCGCTTGAACGAGCCATCAAACCCCGAGGCGTGTTTGCCCCACGTCACCGATGTCGTGCGTCGGTTGACCGGCGCGGCACTCCGCCTTCTGCGGCTCGGTTTTGTAGTCTCAGCCATACGCCCCCGCACGCCGTAACAGAATCGAAACAATGCTGCTTTGGACTGTAGCACACGTACCGCACGCGGTCACGGGCACCTCGCTTAACGGTCGTCGTCCTTCAGCAGGCGCCACAGGGTCGTACGGCTTACGCCTAGCACTTCGGCAGCACGGGTCCTGTTGCCGTGAAGGTGACCTACGACCAACCGCGCGATATCGCGCTCGGTATCGACCAGAGGCCGCAAGATATACAAATCGCTTTCGAGCGTCGGGGCACCAAAGGTCGCGGTCTTGATAACGTCCTCCTGTGCAAGCACCTCTTCTGCCACCGCCCGCTCGGCCGTGCCCGTCCCCACTAATATATAAAGTCGTTCCGAAACCTCGCGCAGCTGTAGGTAGTTACGGGGCCATCGATAGGCATCGAGTGTCTTTGCCGCCGCGGACGACAAGGCAGGTGTTGCCGTCTCAAACATATCTGCCAGATACTCCAGATAGCGTGCGACCTTTTCCGACGCGCCGCCCTGCTCGGCAATCGCCGGCGCCACACTCACCGCACAGGCCAGACGCTCGGTTACAAAAGCAGCCTGATCGCTTTCGCTGCCGCCCGGCATGTCATTCGCCGTCAGCACCACATGGCAGCGCGTCGCCAACGCGGTGTCGGCCATCGTGGAAACGAGCTCGCGGAGACGCTGGGGGCCAACCGTGTTCCAGCCCTCAATGCAAAGCGTCAGCCCCGTTTGGAACAACGGCGATTCGGCGCTTTTGAGCAGATGGCGCCAGCCGCGATCCGTTAGCTCATCGAGCGCAACGGCAACAAAGGGCTGATCGACAAAAGGACCGTCCAGATAGAGGCGCATGGCAATCTCGACCTGACCCGTTCCCAGCTCGCCCTCGAGCATAAGGGGCACACCGCGCGCGTAGCTCTCGGCGACCGGCGCAGCCACCGAGGCAGGCCCCTCAACGATGCCGTACGCGCTCGATTCGTAGCGGGCCTCAACTTCGTCGGCGTTGAGCCACTCGATGCCCGCGTGCGCCGCGGCGCCGCGCACCTCGCGGACCACGACGACCCAAAGGCCCCCGCCCTCTTTGTCGGCGGGGCGAACGGTCAGGCTCAGGCGCGTACCCGCACGCCCCATAACCAGACGCGCGCCGTCTCCTATACGGTCGAGGCGTTCGGCAACAAAAGCTGCCACATCCCGCTCAAGCGCCGCGTCATTCATGGTCGAAATCGCGACGTCCCCACGCGCATCGATTGCCAATGCCGAGGCCCCGGCAGCACCCAGGGCCTCGGTCAAGATGTTCAGCTTGGCATCGCTATCCATGATTTGCCCCTGTCCGCGGCGACGTGCAACCGCCGACGGTCGCACGACCGAGTGTTTCAAAATTGAACGATATTGCTCACCAAACACTATAGGGCAGAAAGCGCCGTCCTGCGAGTATAGGTGTTGCCCCGCATCGCCATCCTGGCGGGGCGATAAGAGCTCTTCGGGACTTATAAACCTGCGGACAAGCCATACCCGCAAGAGCTCCTATCGCTCCACCGCAGGCTTGCGCTCACCAGCAACCAGCAACCAGCACGCGAATAAGCTACTTCTCTACCAGATTCCCAGCACGTGCTGCATTCCCAAGCTCATGCACGCAATGCCAATCCAGCAGCAAAAGCCCAGCGCGATGGGCTTGCCGCCCTTTTTGACCAGCTCGACGATATCGGTATTAAAGCCAATAGCCGCCATGGCCATCACGATAAAGAACTTCGAAAGCTCCTTGATGGGCGCCGTAATGGACGTGGGAAGCTGAAACACCGTGGTGACCACGCTTGCCAGCACAAAGAACAGCACGAACATGGGAAACGCGCGTTTAAGCGAAAACGTGCTTTTGGCGTCGCCGCCGGCCTTACGCGCCAGATGCATCTGCCAGCATGCGAGGACCAACGTGATGGGAATAATGGCCAGCGTCCTGGTGAGCTTGACCACCGTGGCGCTCTCGAGCACATTGGCACCGGGATGCATACTGTCCCAAGCACTCGCCGCAGCCGTTACGGACGAGGTGTCGTTGATGGCGGTGCCGGCAAACAGGCCAAAGCCCTCGTTGGTCAGCCCGAGCATACCACCGAGCGTCGGAAACACGAGCGCCGCGATAACGTTAAACAGGAAGATGACCGAAATAGCCTGGGCAATCTCGCGATCGTCGGCATCGATGACGGGTGCGGTCGCGGCGATGGCAGAACCGCCGCAAATCGACGAACCCACACCCACAAGCGTCG
>CABUVF010000077.1 GCA_902494945.1 uncultured Collinsella sp. | reverse complement strand
GCCTCGTCAATCATGTTCTTGGCGACGCGGTCTTTAACGGATCCGGCGGGGTTGAAGTATTCCAGCTTGACGAGCACGCGGGCCTTGAGGTCCTCATCGGCCTCAAAGTGAGTGAGCTCCAGAAGCGGAGTGTGGCCGATAAGCTGATCGATGGACGTGTAAACATTGCTCATGGTGAACCTCCAAAGTGTTCAAATGACTGGATACCGTGTGGTTTTACGGTGTGTGTAGCAACGAAACCCACAAACCTTATGGGTTGTTCGTTTTGCTGTTGGCAAGCATAGTAGGCACTAAAGCCTAGTAATGCAATAGGAAATAGAAGATTATTACGAGTCGATTAACCATCTTGACGGGAATAGGTTTTTTCAAAACCAATATTTCGGCTAGAATTTCTACGAATTAAAAGACCGAAAGGCAGCAATATATATGTTGGTTTCCACAAAGGGCAGATATGCCCTGCGCGTTATGGTCGACCTGGCCGAGCACCAGGCGGCAGGCCGCATTCCCCTCAAAGAGATCGCCGCGCGTCAGGGGATTTCGGAGAAGTATCTGGAGAACATTTTGGCCACACTCGTGCGCGCCAATATGCTCTCGGGCATGCGCGGCAAGGGCGGTGGTTACGTGCTCACGCGCCCGCCCGAGCAGTACACGGTGGGCGAGATTCTGCGCCTGACCGAGGGTAGTCTGGCACCGGTCGCATGCCTGGACGGCGACTGCAAGGGCTGTTCGCGTTCGGATGAGTGTCCCACACTCGATGTGTGGAAGAACCTGGACAAGCTCATCAACGACTACCTCGATGGCGTGACGCTCGATACGCTCGTCGCCCCCAGCGAGGGCTACGACTACGTCATCTAGCCCCACCTGCTATTGGGGGACGGGGTAGAAATGGTAGATTTTCCTGCCCTCTGAGGCTCGACAAATGGCAAGGCCGCCCATCGTTGCGATGGACGGCCTTCGTTTTGGCGTGTTGTGGCGGTCCGTATCCGGTCGCTTTAGTTCCGGGCGATGCTGTCGAGAATGCTGCGCATGATGGATACCAGGATGCTGCCCATAAACGCCGATCCAAAGCTGGCGATGGAGATACCCGCGCCCAGCAGATTGACCGACAGGTAGCTGGCCAGCTCGAGCATAAAGCTGTTGACCACAAGCTGAAAAATACCAAGCGTGATAATAGTGAGTGGCAGCGAGATGACCGTCAGGAACGGCTTAACGAGCGAGTCGACGATGTTGAGGAACAGTCCCACGAAGGCAAAGCAGACCCAGGCGTCGGCCATGCCGAAGGGCTGAATGCCGGGGACGAGAAACGTTGCGATCGCGATGGCGATTGAGGTCAAAAGCCAGTTGAGCATAAAGCGCATGGTGTGAATCCTTTCTTGCGCATGGCGTGGTGAGGGAGCGTGAGAGGCACATGCCTTTGCAACTCGGACAGATGCTCGGGCACGGCTCTGTTTGGCCGCCCATTGTCTCAAATATTCGTGGAGCTTACGTGCGCATTCGGTTTCAAAACGGCGTTCGTCCTGAAAAACGCGCCGCTGGCAGAGAGTCTTGTCGCTTTAGTTTGGTGGTGTGCTACACTGCTACGGGCAAAAGCCACAGGCGTTGCCCTATTGCATAGAACGGGCGAACGATGCCCGATGTCAGTATCAACTTCGATGCCTTATGGCGGGTTTGGCGGTGATCGATGAATATCGAGAACATGTTTGACAAGCCTGATGTCAAGCAGCTGGTCCACGCATTTAGTCTTTTGGATGACGAGAAGGATATCCAGGCGTTTTTGACCGATATCTGCACGCCGCGCGAGATCTGCGATCTTTCGCAACGTCTGCAGGTTGCGCGTTATCTGGATGAGGGCGAGCCTTATGTTGAGGTTCAGGCCCGCACCGGCGCTTCGTCCACTACGGTGAGCCGCGTGTCCAAGGCACTCAACGGCGAGTACGGCGGCTATCGCAAGATCCTCATCAAGCTGGAGGATGGCGAGTAGGCCAGCGGTAAAAACGAATTGCGCAGAACCGTCCCTTCGGGGGCGGTTTTTTGATCCTTTGGGGACGGAGGAAAACGGATCACTGGGTTAGACTGACCTCCTCGGTGATCCATTTTCCTCCGTCTCCAAGGGGTCAAATCTGTTGGCGTGGGGCAAATCTGTCCGCGCGGGCGGGTAGGATGAAAGCATTGAATATTGCGAACGGTTTGAGTGGAGGACCATGCCTGTTCGAATCTATACCACCAACGCCGGCGCGGATTTGAGCGATGCCGAGGCGGCGCTGCTTGCCGACCTTATTGCCCGCCACGGGCGTGCCGTGCTGCTGGCGCCAACGTTTGCCGAGCTCGACCTGTGCCGTCATGATGCGGCGGAAGCCGGCGTTTCGCTGGGTATTGACTACAAGACGCCTACATCGTGGCTTCGCTCGCTTTGGGAGCTTTTGGGCGACGGGCGCGGTTTCGTCGACAACCTGCAGCGCCAGATGCTGTTTTCGGACATGGTAGCGCGTCTCGACGACGCCGACCTGCAGCCGCTTTCGCGCAGCCAGGGCACGGTGCGTATGCTCGCGCGTATGGCTCGCGATGTGCTGCCGGGTGTGGCAGGGACAGGTGCCGAGCGTTGCTGCGACAACGTTTGCAAGCCCAAGCCCAAAAGCGACGCCGAGGCTCGCGTGTTTGAACTTTTGTGCGCCTATGCGCGCGGTTTGGACCGTCGAGATATGGTCGAGCCCTGCGAGGCGGCTGACATTATGGCCGGCGCTTTGGCCGACAACCTGCCGGGGTGCGCCCGCGCCGTTTGCGTGCGCGGCGTCGCGTCATTTACGTATAGCCTGCTCGAGCTGCTGTCCGCCGTGGCAAACAACGGGGGAGAGGTTGTCGTGCTGCTTGCCCGCGAGCAAGCGGCGATGCGCGAGGAGCTTGCCGCGGCATTTGATGTCCGCGGTGTGCTGTTTGAGATCGCGCCGCTGGGGGAGGGCGCCGCCGCGCCCCAGACTGCCTCCAAGTCCGCTGCTCAGCCTGCCTTTATTGAGGTCGCCGGCCCCCATGCCCGTGCCCATGCTTATGCGGACGTCATCGATAAGTTGGTGAAAGCGCACAAGGAGTCCAAGGACGATAAAGTTGCTGCAACACCCGCCGACCCCGTACGCGTGCTCGTTGTTTCTGCCCGGGCACCCCAGCTGTTCGGCGAGCTTGCCGCTCGTTTGGCGGCGCGCCACGTTGCTGCCGAGACGGCCGAGTTCACGGCGTTTTCCCAATCCATTGCGGGCAGGCAGTTCACGGCGCTCGCCAACCTGATCGAGCGTATGAAGGCCGCCGACGAAGGGGCAGCTTCTAAGACTGAGTGGTGGCCCGCTCCGGAGCTTACCGACTGGATTTACAGCCCGCTTTCGGGTGCCGACGCCGCCAGCGCGCGCACGTTCGACAAGAATATGCGACTGTCGCGCAGCAAGACCACTGCGGGCGTCAAGAGCCTGCTGCAGAGCGTGCAGGGCCAGGTGAGGGGCGCGCGTAAAGCGGCGAGCGACGAGAACTGGTTTAAGAACGTGCCGTGCGTGATCTCGGACGTGTTCCAGGCGCTGTGGCGCGACAAACCCGTGACGGCGCTCAAGGCCATGCTTGCCGTTGCCGAGGCACTGCCCGATCGCGCACTTGGCGGTCTCGACGGTCAGGCCCGTCGCCAGGCGGAGGTGGCCCTGCTGCGCCACGTCATCGACATCCTTATGAATGGCGCCCGTGCGCTCGACGTGTCGCAGGCCGCGACCGTGCCCGTGCTCGATGACATTCGCACCAAGGTGGACAAGCGTAGCGCCGCCTACGATTACGAGACCTACGAGGTTGACCGTGCGCCACGCGCCCAGGTTCGCTTTGCTTCGCTTGCCGATGCGGCGGCCCTGCGCCCCGGCAGCTACGATGCCGTGCTGTTTGCCGACGTCGACCTGGACAGTTATCCGCTCTCACATGAGGAGGGCCCGCTGGCAACGCTGACGGCAGAGTTAGATCGCAGCGGTGTGACGCTTGAGCCTGCGGCCTTGCTGCGCGCACGCTTTGGCCGCGCGATACAAGCGTCGCGTGGTCCGGTTACGCTCGCCCGTGTGACCCACGATCGTCAGGCGCGCGAGTGCTATCCGGCGGCCGTGTGGACCGAGTTGCGGGCGCATGCCGAGGCCGCTAACGATGCTAAGGCCGCTGACGCCGACAAGGCCGCTGACGACGCTAAGGCCGTTGGCGCCGACAAGGCGAAGTGCGTGGGTGAGGGCGATATCGTAAGGGACTTCGATCCCGCGGCAGGCGAAGGTCTTAGGCGCGAGCGCGTGACCTGCGAAGCTCCTCAGCATCTGAGCGATGAAGCCATTCCGTATTTGGTCCTGCGTCGTCGCGATGGCGAGGGCGAGGATGCGCCGCTGGTGCCGCGCCTGACGTCTGCCTCGCAGATCGAGGCCTATTCGACCTGCCCGCTATGCTGGTTCGTCTCGTACCGCGTGAAGCCCCAGTCGATCGACGCTGGCTTTGGCAATATGGAGAAGGGCAACTTTGTCCACGACGTGCTGGAACACTTGCATGCCCGTCTGCCCCAGGAGGGCATGGAGCGCGTGACGCCCGAGAATCTGCCGCGCGCTCAGGAGCTGCTGCGCGAGATCTTTGACGAGACGTTGGCCGAGCACGCCGGCAAGCGAGGCACGGAGGGCCCGCTTGTGCCGCTCTCCCCGGTGGAGGAGCGGCAGGTGGCCGAGATTTTGCCGCAGCTGGAGGGCGTGCTTGCCTACGAGTCCGAGGCGCTTGCCCCCTTTGCTCCGCGCTATCTGGAGTTTGCCTTTAACGATCTTAAAGTTGAGTATGCCGGCTGGCCGCTCGGCGGGCGCATCGACCGCGTGGATGTGGATGCCGAGAATCGCGCCGTGGTAATCGACTACAAGCATCGTTCGGGTGTCGAGGAGTTTAAGCTCGCCGACCCCACGGTTCGCGACGAGGAGTCGGGTGAGGCCCCCATCGATGATCCGCGCTGGCTACCGCCCCATACCCAGACACTCATCTACGCGCAGGCCATGCGCCGGGCGCTGGATTTGGACACCCGCGCGGCGCTCTACTTTTCGACCAAGGGCGGCAAGCCGGCGTTGCGCGGTGCCGCGAGCGCCGAGCTGCTCGAGGAAGAGCGCGGTGACGGCCGCATTCCGGGCCTTAAGAAGGGCTTTCCGGGCGAGGGCGGCAACATGGACTTCGATGCGCTGCTCGACCGCGTGGAGGCCGGCATCGCCGAGCGCTTGCGCGAACTCGAGGCGGGCGACGTCGCCGCTGTCGATCCGACGTCGGCGCAGGCCGCGCATGCGCGCTGCTCGTATAACCACGAAGGAACGTTTGTAAGGAGGGACGTGTAGACCATGGATCTTTCGACTTTGATGCCGCAACAGCTGCAAGTCGTCAAAACGCTCGACCGCCCGCTGTTTGTCTCGGCGGGCGCCGGTTCGGGCAAGACCTTTACCCTTACGCGCCGCATCGTCTACGCGCTCTCGCCCGAATCCGGTCCGTTTGTCGAGCATCTGGACCAAGTGCTCGCCATTACCTTTACCAAAGACGCTGCGGCCGAGATTCGCGACCGCGTGCGCCGTGCGCTTATCGACGAGGGGATGGACGAGGAGGCCCTGACGGTCGACGACGCTTGGATTTCGACCATTCACGGCATGTGCTCGCGCATCCTGCGCGCGCATGCGCTGGAGCTGGGCATCGACCCCGAGTTCACGGTGCTTACCGATACCGATGAGCTTATGGATCAGGCTGTTGAGCATGTGCTGGGGCGCGCGACGGCGCCCGATGCCGCGTCCGAGCTCGCCGCTTCGCTCAAGGCCCTCTACGCTTGGTATCCCATGGCGGGCGAGGGCGGGCAGTTTGGCGCCGGTACCACCATCAAAGGCCTGGTGCGCGACCTGCTGGAGCTCTCGAGCCAGCTGCCGGGCGGGATGGACGATGTGTGCGTGGCGCGTGGCCAGGCCGACACCTCGGCGCTTGCCGATGCCTATCGTGCGGCGCTGGGCGCAAGCAAGGCCACGACCGAGAAAGCGCAGGTGGCGCTCGAGGCCATCGACGCGTTCGAGGCGAGCGGCAAGACCATGGCGGATGTGGCGCGGCTCATGATGTCATGCAGCATGCCTCGGGCGAGTAAGATGTTCCCAAAGGAGAATGTCGAGCTTCTCAAGGCAGAGGCTGCCGACACGTTCGTCAATATTGTGCTGGCTTGCGGTGACCCGGCACTTGATGCGCTGACGGGGCTTGCCCGTGCCGTAGAGACGGAGTACCGTGCGCTCAAGGCTGACCAGTCCGCACTCGACAATAACGATCTGTTGCGCATGGCATACGAGGCGCTGCGCGATTATCCCGCCATCCGAGCCGCCTACGAGGGCCGCTTTAAGATGGTCATGATTGACGAGTTCCAAGATACCGACCAGATGCAGGTCGATCTGATTCGCTATCTGACGGGCGCGGGGGAGCGCGCGCTGTGCACCGTGGGCGATGCGCAGCAGTCGATCTACCGCTTCCGTGGCGCCGAGGTCGAGGTATTCCGTCGCCAGGAGCGCAAGGTGGGCTCCTCTGCTGCGCCCGAGACGGCTGCCGTCTCCGATGTCCCCGCCGGCGAGCTCGTCAAGCTCGTGCGCAACTTCCGCAGCCACGATGAGGTGCTGCGCTATGTGGCGCGCGTCTTTGACGGCGATACTGGTGGTTTGATGCAGGGGTTCTTGGATCTTGAGCCGAGTGACGATCGCGAGGACAAGCTCAAGGCAAAGGCTTCGCGCCGCCAGGCGGTCTTCGTTGCCGGTGGCAGCACGCAGGAGCGAACGCAGGCGAAAGCTCGTGCGATTGCCGAGCGTTTCCGCGCGCTTGCCGATAAAGAACAGCCCCAGGGCAGCATGGTCCTGCTGCTGGGTCGCATGACCAACGCCGATGTCTATGCGCAGGCCTTCCGCGACCAGGGGCTCGACTGCGTCATCGCGGGCGGCTCGGTCTTTGCCCAAGCAGCCGAGGTGCAGACGGTGCGCGCCCTGGTGTGCGCGCTTGCCAATCCGGCCGATACGGCGCAGGGCCTTATGCCGCTGCTGGCCTCGCCGATGTTTGCGCTCGGCGCCCAGGAGTTCCTGGCGCTGGCGACCAAGCTCGATAGCGAGACGGGTGAGACCTCGCGCCGGAATATCGACGCGGGCATCATGAGCGATTTCGACGTGCCGGGCTTGCAGGGCTTGCCGCTCGTGACGCGCGCCCGCGAGGTGCTACGCTACGCACTTCGTCGCGTGGGGCGCGATTCGTTCGCCGCCGTCGCGCGCGACGCGGTCAATGCCTCCGGCTGGTTCGTGCGCCTGGCGCAGCGCGGTCCCGAGGGCAAGGCCATTGCCGCCAACGTGCTCAAGGCTCTCGACGCCGTGGCCGAGGCGGAGGCCGAGTTCGGCAACTCGCCGCGCTCCATTGCGCTCGCCTTCGACCGCTTCTTGGCGGGCAAGGAGGCCCCGGGCGCGCTCAACGAGGAGGGTGACGGCGCGGTACGCATCATGACCGTGCATGCGTCCAAGGGTCTGGAGTATCCGGTCGTGGCGGTCGCCGAGTGCTTTGGCGTGCGTAAGTCCTCGGGTGCGGCGCAGATGGGTCGCGTCGACGGTGGGGCGCAAGTCGTGGCGCTGCCGGCTCGTTTCGATGGCGTTAAGCTTGCCGACGGGACCTTCGTGAAGGGCGATGACGTCAAAAAGCAGTTTGAACACGCGTTTAAGGGCAAGGGCACGTCGCTGTGGCTGCCGCCGGAGCTTATGGAGGACGTCTGCGCGACGGGCTCTCCCGCCGAGGCGTTTGCCCGCCTGCGCAACGCCGACCTGCAGCTTTCGCTCGAGGAGCGGGCTCGTCTGCTCTATGTCGCCATGACGCGAGCGCGCGAGTTGGTCATTTTGGCGATGGACGCCGGCGTGAGCCGCGGCAAGGTGACGGCGCCGACCTTCGATGTCGAGACGGATCTGACCTACGACGTGCTGCGCCGCATCCTGCCGACCGACAGTCTGGACATGCCGCAGCTCGATAGCGACCGTTTGGTGTTCGACAACTCCCAGCCGGGCGACTACGAGCTCATCTCGCTGTCGGACTTTACGTTTGGCGAGCAGGCGTCTGAGGCTAACGCTTCGCTGGATGCCGAGGGCAGGCTTGTTCGCGGCGATGTCGATGTCGCTGATAATGCTTCGCGCTCAACTGTGCCCGGTCCTGCCGACCCCAAGGCCGATTCATTTGAGCTTGTGTATCCCCAGGCAGCGGGCGTGCGCATGGGCATCTGTCCGTATCCGATGCGTGACTCGTATAGCTACTCGTCAATCGCCGCGGCGCTGCATGCCGAGGCCGAGGACCGTGCCGCCGAGACGCGCGTGCCCATGGACGAGGCTGGCGATGATGCGGAGTCGGATGGCTCGGAGATGACGGATGCAGACGTGGCCGCCGTTGAGCCTGCCGGCAACCCCATGGCGCTGGGCTCGGCGTTCCATGCCGCCTGCCAGTGGCTGATCGAGATGGGTGCCGATGAGCTGCCCGCTGAGCGTGCCGATGCGCTAGCGCGTCTGTGGCGCCTGACGCCGGAGCAGCGCGAACGCTTCGACGTCGCCCTGGACCGCTGGCTCAAGTCGGCTGTTCGTGCCGACCTGCTCGCGTGGCCGTGCGTTCGTGCCGAGGTACCATTCTTCTCGCTGGGTTGCGAAGACGAGGACATTGCCCGCTACGGTGCATATGCCGAGGGCGCCATCGATGCACTGGCCACCGACCCGGCCGATCCGTCGCGCGCGCTGGTCATCGACTACAAGACGGGTGGCACGCCGGACGAGACGCCGGAGGAGCTGCAGGAGAAACACGCCTTGCAGGCGCGCGTTTACGCCGACGTTCTGCACAAGGCGGGCTTTGAGGCCGTGACCGTCAAGTTCGTTCGCGTGGAGCAAGTCGACCCCGCCAACCCCTGCGAGCCCCAAGTGGTCACCTACAACCTTTAGCCCTCAACAACCTGCGGTGGAATCCCTATCGATTCCACCGCAGTCTTTTTGGGACGGGGCTTTTTTAGCTACTTTGGGCAAACCCACGCGGCCGCCCCGGATAAAGCCCTCAATCGTCCAAATAGCACCGCAACGCATGGGAGAGCCTGGGACGGTACAATAGCTCGAACGGTTCAAACGAATAAGGAGCCATATGCAGCTCACCAAAACGCTTGGGGTGACGCCGGAGGAGCTTTTTGACGCCCTAGCGGGGTCCATCATGCAGGATATCGAAAACGCCACGGGCAAGCGCTCCAGCCGCAACAGGCTCAACGGCAATAAGTACGAGAAGCGTGCCCAGGCCGCAAAAAGGCAAGGTAGCTCTTCATCGGAAACTGTGAACACTTCAGGCTTCGAGTCAGTAGCGAGCGGCCCGACAAAAGTAGTTGATGGAAGTGCCAAATGAATAAGAATGCCGCTACGCAACTGCACATCTATTCCGCCTTTTTCGTTCTCGCGGGATTTGTTTTAAATCGGGGAGTGTTTCTACTTTTCCTTGCGGAGAAAGGAATGTCTGTCACGGAAATCGCGCTTTATCAAGCCCT
>CABUVF010000076.1 GCA_902494945.1 uncultured Collinsella sp. | reverse complement strand
CACATCTATTCCGCCTTTTTCGTTCTCGCGGGATTTGTTTTAAATCGGGGAGTGTTTCTACTTTTCCTTGCGGAGAAAGGAATGTCTGTCACGGAAATCGCGCTTTATCAAGCCCTGTTCAACATCGCAACGGTCGTCCTCGAGCTACCAACAGGGCTGGTAGGCGATTTCTTTGGAAAGAAGTTTTCGATTCAAGTGGGCGTGCTGCTGCTTTTCTTCCATACAGCTGGCATGCTGTTGCTTTCAGGCCCTTTTCTCGTCGTGCTTTCCCTTGTTGAGGCACTCGCCTACTCCCTTCAATCGGGATCAGAACAAGCACTTTTATATGAAATTGTCCGAAGCTCCGGTCAAGAAGAGCGCTTTCTCACCATCAATGCTCGGCTGCTTGCCGCGCAATCAATCGCGACGGGAGCGGCAATCGTACTCGGATCTTTCATTGCCCAAGTATCTTGGAGTGCCCTCTACGTATGCGTCTCCGTTTTCTATCTTCTGCAGCTTTCCCTTCTGTATCCCATTGAGAGGACGGAAGCGACCCGTTCTGAAAGCTCTGAAAAGGGAAGGTTTGACGCGGCCAAGATGTTCAGACGCGAAACCTGGCGTGTTGGAGAATCCGCTTTTGCGGTATTGCTTCTTCTAATCGGCACAAGCATGCTCGACGGATTCTATGGGAGTTATTACAACTTGAATCAGTTGGTATTCGACGCATTTGATGCTCCCGTCTCCATAATAGGAATCTTTTTCGGTGCATCCTATGCAGTAAATGCGACGGCCTACATTGCAGCAGATTTCTTCTCATCGCGTTTCGGGAAAAGAAATACCATGCTCGGCTCGATGCTAATCGAGGCTGGCCTTTTCATGATTCTTCCGTGGTTCGCTTCAAATCCGCTGTGTTTGTTTGGCCTTAGCATGGTGCTTTGTTTTCTCCCAGAAGTGGTGTACATCACTTCGGAAAACTTAATCCAAGACGCTATAGCGGACGATCTCCGCGCGACGATCCTTTCCGTCGCGTCTCTGGTAAGGGCTCTCTTTTCTGCAGTGTTTTTCTCCATATTTGGACATGTGTTGGGGTTATATCCCATTCAGATAGCGCTCGGTATTATTGGTGCAATCGCGATAGCAATTACCGCCGTTGTTTCATTAAAAATGGTTGGAATACAGGTCTCCAAGAATTGATATATCGATTGACGAGCTATCCGAAGCGTCGAGCCTTCTTGATGGACATGACTATTCGTCACAAATCATTCCGCGCATCGCCGGGGTTCCAGTAATACTCGATATATCTGGATGCCCTCATTCCCCTTTTTGAAGGTCCCAAAAAGACTGCCCGTGTGGGTTTGGCTAGGTTCGGGTGCTATCCGCGCCGTGCGGTAAAATCGTTCAGTCAGAACACGAACCCGCATCGGAGCTCATCACATGGCATTCGTCCATCTGCACAACCACACCGTTTTCTCCATGCTCGACGGCGCAACCCGTATCCAGGATATGGTCAATCGCGCCGTAGAGCTGGGCATGCCCGCCGTCGCCATTACCGACCACGGCTACATGTATGGCGTGCCCGACCTGGCGCTGGCCTGCGACGCCGTCAACCACAACACGCCTGAGTACAAAACCTGGAGTCACGACAAGGCCTTTTTGGAAAAGGATCGCCGCGACGAGCTGGTGGAGCCCGACCCCGAGGCAAACCCGCGCGAGCATGCCCAGTACGTCAAAGACATGGCCATGTGGGACGAGAAGGGCAACATCGACGAGCTCAAACCGCCCCTGGTCATCAAGCCCATCTTTGGCTGCGAGGTCTACTTTACGCCGGACGAGACCCTTGCTCGCGACCATAAGCCCGAGCTCTACCACATGATCCTTCTGGCCAAGGACCAGGAGGGCTACGTCAACCTGATGCAGACGGTCTCCGAGGCAGCCGTGCAGGGCTTTTACTACAAGCCGCGCGTGACGCTCGACAACCTGCGCCGCCACGCCAAGGGCATGATCTGCACCAGCGCCTGCATCGCGGGCATCATTCCCAAATACATCGACCGCGGTGACATGGAGGGCGCCATCAAGTGGGCCGAGACCTTCCGCGATACCTTTGAACCCGGCGACTTTTATATCGAGATCCAGGAACACGGCATCACCACCGACAACGGCCTGACCGATGAGCAGATGGACCGCACGCTCATCGACATCGCCAAGCAGGTAGGCGTCAAGGTCATCGCCACCAACGACTTCCACTACCTGCGCCGCGAGGACGCTCCCGTGCAGGACGTCATCATGTGCATCGGCATGAACGCCAAGGTCGACGACCCCAACCGCATGCGCATGACTGGCTCGGAGTTTTACATGAAGACCGAGGAGGAGATGCGGGCGATGTTCCCGTATTGCCCCGAGGCCTGCGACAACACGCTCGAGATCGCCGACAAGTGCTACGTCGAGCTGGACTGGGACTCCATCATCCTGCCGCGCTTCCCGTTGCTCGACCCCGGCGAGACGCACGAGAGTCAGTTCCGCCGCGAGTGCGAGAAGGGCCTGCGCCAGCACTACGGTGACGACTGGGCCACGCGCGAGATCGGTGGCGTCAACATCAAAGAGCGCTTTGAGTACGAATACAAAGTCATCTGCGACAAGGGCTTTGCCGCCTACTTTTTGATTGTTGCCGAGTACGTGCAATGGGCCAAGGACAACGGCATCGGCGTCGGCCCCGGCCGTGGCTCGGCTGCCGGCGCTATCGTCGCCTACGCCATGAACATCACCGCGTTCGACCCGCTCGAGAACGGCCTGATGTTCGAGAGGTTCCTGTCCCCGCAGCGTACCGAGATGCCCGATATCGATATGGACTTCGACGATGAGCGGCGCCTCGAGGTCGTGGAGCACGTTCGCCAGCTCTACGGCCCCGAGAAGGTCACCCACGTCATCACCTACTCGACCATTAAGGCCAAGCAGGCCATCAACGACGCCGCTCGCGTCCTGGACTACCCGGTCTACATGGGCCAGCGTCTGTCCAAGATGGTCTCGAGCGACCCCAAGGTCAAGCTCAAGCAGGTGCTCGAAAAGCAACCCGGCAAAGAGGACCTGTTTAACCCCGATTTTGCCGAGGCATATAAAAAGGACGACGACGCCCGCCGCATCATCGACACGGCGCTCTCAATCGAGGGCCTCACCCGTGGCGAGGGCGTGCACGCGTGCGCCGTTCTGATCTGCCGCGACCCCGTCAACGAGCACGTGCCCACCAAGCTCGACACCAAGGGCGGCGTCGAGATTACCCAGTACGAGGGCCATACCGTTGCCGACATGGGCTTGCTCAAGATGGACTTCTTGGGCCTGCGCACGCTGACTGTTATCTCCAAGGCCAAGGCAAACATCAAAAAGAACTTCGGCATCGACATCAAAGAGGAAGAGATTCCCTTTGACGACCCCGAGATCTTTAAGCTCATGGGTTCCGGCCACACCGCCGGCGTCTTCCAGGTCGAGTCCGCCGGCATGACGGCCACGATCAAGAATATGAAGCCCACCGAGTACAAGCACGTCGTAGCATTGATCGCCCTATACCGCCCGGGCCCGCTGGGCGCCGGCATGGTCTCGTCCTACATCAACCGTATGAACGGCAAGGAGCCGGCCGTCTCCTACGACGACCGTCTGGACGACATCCTGGGCGAAACCTACGGCACCATGGTCTACCAGGAGCAGGTTATGCTCATCTCCGTCGAGATGTGCGGCTTCTCCAAGGGCGAATCGGACTCGCGTATCCGTAAGCCCGTGGCTAAGAAGAAAATCAAGCTGCTCACGTCGACGGTGCTCCACTGGGAGGATGGCTCCGACGAGACCACCTACGACCACTGGATGAACGGCGCCATCAAGAACAACTATACGCGCGAGGTCGCCCAGAAGATTTGGGACGATGTTCTCGAGTTCGCGTCCTACGCCTTCAACAAGTCGCACTCCGCCGGCTACGCCATCCTGGTTATGCAGACGGCGTGGCTCAAGGCGCACTATCCGCACGAGTACATGGCGGCCGTTCTGACGTCCTATACGGGCAAGACCGACAAGATCGTGCACTACGTCTCGGCATGCCGTCACGACGGCATCCCCGTGCTGTCGCCAGATGTCAACGAGTCCGGTACCGAGTTCACGGCTACCAAGGAGGGCGTGCGCTTTGGTCTGGCCGGCATCCGCGGCGTGGGCACCGGCGTGGCGCAGGCGATTATCGCCGAGCGCGAGGCGGGCGGCCCGTTTAAGACGCTGCACGACTTTGTCGAGCGCGTGGACTCGAGCCAGGCCAACCGCCGCGTGATCGAATCGCTCATCAAGGCAGGCGCCTTCGACTCCACGGGGTATCCGCGTCGCCAGATGATGCACTTTGTGGATAAGAACAACCCCGAGAACATCATCGATGCCGCGGTGAAGCGCCAGAAGGATCGCGCGAGCGGTCAGACGTCGTTCTTTGATATGTTTGGCGACGTTGAGGGCTCGGGCTTTGAGGTGAGCGTGCCCGATCCGGATGGTCAGGAGTGGGACCGCCACCTTAAGCTGAGCCAGGAGAAGGAGGTTCTGGGCATCTATGTCTCGGACCACCCGCTGCGCCCGTTTGAGTATGCACTAGCCAAGGCGCGCGACTTCTCGTTCTCGCAGATCGATACCGGCTACGAAGTTCAGAATCCTACGGGCGGCACCATCAACCAGGAGATTCCCGAGGGCAAGGCGCTGTGGTGGGCCGGCATGGTCTCGAGCGTGTCCAAGCGCGTGACCAAAAACGGTGACCCCATGGGCATCGTGCAGCTCGAGGACATGGAAGGCGAGGCCACCGTCGTCGTGTTCCCCAAGACCTATAAAGAGGCCGAGGGGTACCTGTACGGCGAGGTCGATCCCGAGACCGGCGCGCAGCTGTCCGATGCCTTTGTGCGCATTAAGGGCAAACTCGAGCGCTCGGACCGCGGCGACCAGATCATCGCGCAGGAGATCGTGCCGCTCGAGCTCAACGAGGAGAACAACAAGCCCAAGGTGTTTGAGGTCATGGTGCCCAACAGCCGCTTTAGCCAGGGCAATATGGCGCGCCTGGCCACGGTGCTCACCGCCAACCCGGGCGGCGACCGCGTGGAGATCTTTATCGAGCAGGTGGACGGGCGCGTGCTGCGTGCCGAGGTACCTTCCAAGGTCAACGCGCGTTCGATTCCGCTGCTGGCCGAGGCCAAGGCCATTGTGGGTAACCAGGGTCGCGTGACGGTGATCTAAGCTACCCCGGGTGAGATTGGAGGAAGTGATGGCGCAGGGGACGTTTGTGCAGGCGCTTCGCAAAGAGGCGGCGTTGAGCGGCACCTTTATGAAGGGGCGTTCGCTCATGCTCAACGGCGCCGTGCTGTCGATCGAGGACAGCGGCTCGCGCTTCTCCAAAAACGTGACGGTCGAGGGCTCGGTGCGCGGTTCGCGTGGCGACCTGTACAAGACGCACGTGGCGCTCGACATGGACGAGCACGAGGTGATCGACTACGACTGCGATTGCCCCGCCGCCTATCGTTACCCCGGTATGTGCAAGCACGCTATTGCCACGGCTCTGGCGTATTTGGATGCCAGCGGCGCCGAGCCCGTCGAAGGTTTGCGCACGCCGGTTCGCACGTTTACGGCGCAGTCGAAACAGCCCGCGCGCACCGCACCCAAAGCGCCGGCCATCAACCCCAACTTTCCCTTTCCGGCGCCCGTCCCCACGAGCCCGCGCCTTGTGGCGGCGCTCTCCGATCTTTCGGACGCGCGCATGGATGAGCTGGCGAGCATGCGCCGCAAGCTTGCCGGTGCCGTTGATCCCGACGCCCCCAAAGCGGCATTGGAGCCCTCGTTGGTGCCGTACTACAATCCGCTGTTCGCTGACCGCTTTAGCTGGGCGCTCGAGTTCCGCATTCGCTGTGGATCGGTCTCCTACGTGGTCAAGGACATCGACGGCATGGCCGATGCCTACGTGCGCGGCGGCACGTTCTCCTATGGCAAGAAGCTCACGTTTGTCCATTCACCTGAGGCCTTTGACGAAACATCGGCAAAGCTGCTCAACCTTGTTGCGACGACAGTTGCCTATCTCGATGACATCACAAGCTCGCGTTCGGCGTCGTACGACTTTGCCCGCAGTGGTTTTGTTGCCGAGCGTCAGTTGCCGCTGTCCGAGCATAGCATCGTATATGTGCTGGACCTGCTGCGCGGCCAGACCATCTCCTTTGAGCCCGCCTGGTCGCGGGGGATGACGACGCATCGCACCTACGACGTGGCGGTTGAGCTGTCTCCGCAAGGGGAGGACGAGGCATCCGCTAAGCGCCCACCGCTGCTTGCCGCCAAAATCGCGCCGGCGGCTGGTGGTAGCTATGACCTGCGCCTGCCCGCCGATATGTACTGCTTTGCGTCGGGCGATGCCGCCTACTTGGTTGACACGCGCCGCGCGCGCCGTACCGACGCTGCATTTGCTCAGCATGCCGCACCTTTTTTGTCGCGCTTGCTGCCGTGCCGCACGCCCGCCCATATTGCCGCCGAGCAGGTGGGTGAGTTCTGCCGTATGGCGCTGCCCATTTTGCGCGACTACACCGACCTCACCGCGCCCGCCGCGCTCGATACCGTGGCACCCGAGCCGAGCTTTGCTATGGCGATCGGTGTCGACGATGGGCTCGTGACCTGCAAAATTACGGTTACCTACGGCGATTGGTCGGCGGATCTCTTTAGCCTGGGCGCTCCGGGCAGCCCCTTCGAAGAGCAGCGCCCCGGTGTGCCGCCCCGCGACGAGGTGGCGGAGTTTCGCGTTATGGATACGGCGGCCCTGTACTTCGATTTCTACGAGCGCGGTCTGGCGTTTGAGGAGCGCGATGACGCCCGCTTGTTCTGCCTGCTGACCGAGGGCCTGTCTGCCCTGTCCGAACTGGGTGAGATCATGCTCAGCGACCGTCTGCGCCAGATCTCGGTCCGCCCCGCGCCCAAGCTCTCGGTTCGTGCGACCGTTAAGAGCAATCTGCTCGATGTCGAGCTGGGCGCGAGCGGGCTTTCGGCCGCGGACCTTGCCGTCTATCTCGATTCGTACAAGCGCCATCAAACGTTTGCGCGCCTTACGTCCGGCGACATCATTCGCCTGGACGAGGGGGCGCGCGCCGCGTTTGGCCTTGCCGAGGACCTGGGTGTCGATGCCGTCGACCTGCTCGACGGCGTGTCGCTTCCCGCGTCGAGCACCCTGTTCGTCGACAGCATGCTCGCACGCACGCCGGCGCTCGAGGCCGATCGCGACGCTGCGTTCCGCCGTACCGTCGAGCGCCTGGACACGCTCGGCAAGATGGACTTTACGGTGCCGGCATCGCTCAAGGCAACGATGCGCGGCTACCAGGTCGACGGATACCAGTGGCTCGGCTCGCTCGAACACCTGGGCCTTGGCGGCATCTTGGCCGACGACATGGGCCTGGGCAAAACGCTCCAGATGATTGCGCATATTCTGGCGCGCGTGGAGGCGGGGGACACCAAGCCCACGCTCGTGGTATGCCCGGCCTCACTCGTGTACAACTGGACTGCCGAGCTGGAGCGCTTTGCCCCGTCGCTCGATGTGTGCGCCATTGTGGGCGCCAAGGCTCAACGCCGCGTGCAGATCGCCGGCGTGGCCGAGCATAGCGTGGTCGTGACGTCGTATGACCTTATGCGGCGCGATATCGACGAGTACGTCGAGCGGGATTTTGCCCGCGTGGTGCTCGATGAGGCACAGTACATTAAAAATCCGCTCACGCAGGTGGCGCGCGCCGCCAAGCGCCTGCCTGCCGGCGTGCGCTTTGCCCTGACGGGCACGCCCATCGAAAACCGCCTGTCCGAGCTCTGGAGCATCTTCGACTTTTTGATGCCGGGCCTTTTGGGGACGCGCGAGTCGTTTGCCAAGCGCTTTGAGAGCCCCGTCGAGCATGCCGAGGGCGATAGCGCCGCTCGCCTGCAGGCGCTCGTGTCGCCGTTTGTGCTGCGCCGTGTTAAGGAAGACGTGGTGGCCGACCTGCCCGAGAAGATCGAAGACACCGTCATGGCGCAGCTTACCGGCGAGCAGCGCAAGCTCTACCTGGCCAACCAGGACCGCATCGCCCAGCAGGTGCAGCACCGCGAGGCTGGGGAGTTTAAGAAGGACAAACTCAAGGTGCTCGCCGAGCTCACCAAGCTGCGCCAGATCTGCTGCGACCCGCGTCTACACTACGAGGATTACAAGGCGGGGAGCGCCAAGCTCGATACGTGTATGGAGCTCGTGCACGGCGCACTCGACGGCGGGCATCGCATCCTGTTGTTCAGCCAGTTTACGGGTATGCTCGATATCATCGGTAAGCGCTTGGCCAAGGAGGACATCGCCTTCCTTAAGCTCACGGGCGCTTCGTCTAAGGAGAGCCGCGCCAAGATGGTCGCGCAGTTCCAAGCGGGCGAGGTTCCGGTCTTTTTGATTTCGCTCAAGGCGGGCGGCGTGGGCCTTAACCTGACGGCGGCCGACGTGGTCATCCACTACGACCCGTGGTGGAACGTGGCAGCGCAGGACCAGGCGACCGCCCGCGCGCACCGTATTGGCCAGCAACATACCGTGACCGTGTACAAGCTCATCGTCAAGGACACGATCGAGGAGCGCATTATGCAGATGCAGGAGTCCAAGCGCGACCTGGTCAACAGCGTGCTCGGCGGCGACGGCATCTCGTCGGCGCTGTTTACCCGCGAAGATGTTCTGGCGCTGCTGGGCGGCGACGGGCGCTAACCCGCTCGGGTGGGGCCGCCAGGGCGGATAGCGCACGCTGCCCCATCGTCCCCGCCCGTTATGTGTTCATTTGCAATGCCGTGGATGGTTTGTCTGCCTTTGGGCATAAGAACCATCAAGAACATTGGCACGTCAGCAAAGGAGAACATCATGGCGAAATTCTTTAAGGACCCCGACGGTAAGCTCATTGCCGCCCTTGGCAACGACGTTGCAACCCCTGCCGGTTGCACGGAACTGACCGCAAACACTGAGGACGCGGCGCACGAGAAGCACGTGCCTGTTGTCGAGACCGAGCGCGACGGTCACGTGATTCGCGCACGCGTTGGCTCGGTCGAGCACCCCAGCCTGCCCGAGCACTATATTGAGTGGATCGCCCTTGAGGCCGAGGGCCGCTTAGAGGTCCATTACCTTGAGCCCGGCATGAAGCCCGCGACGTTTTTTGCCGGCGGTTCCAAGACCGGTACCGTCTATGCCTACTGCAACCTGCACGGGCTGTGGTCCGCGACGTTCTAGGAGCGCGCCCCCGCTCGGGGTATCATAGCTAGCATATGCACATGCGAGCGCCGACTGCATTATGCGGCCGGCGCTTTTACTACGACAACGATGGTTTACGACGGAAAGGGCTGAGCCATGAAGCTCGCGCTTGCACAGATCGATATGCGCCTGGGTGATATTGAGGGCATTTGCGGCCGCATCGAGGACCAGGCTCGTCTGGCCCACGAGCGCGGGGCGCGCGTGCTGTGCGTTCCGGCTCCGCTCTTTATGGGCGCCATGCCCGGTGGCCTGGTGGGCGCTGCCGACTTTGAGCACGACATGCTTGCCGGCTTGACTGGTGTCGCCGAGCGCATCCAGGAGCTTGACATGATCTGCATCGTGCCCGCGGCGGTTTCGTTTGAGGGCCAGCCGCTACTCGACTACATGATGCTCAAGGACGGTCATGTGGTGCCGGCGCGTTCGAGCATTGCCCTGCAGCGTGGCGAGAACAACGACACGCGTTGGGCGCCGCCGGTGTTCGACGTGGACGGCGT
>CABUVF010000075.1 GCA_902494945.1 uncultured Collinsella sp. | reverse complement strand
TTGTTTGTGTACGGGGGCTGCCCCCACTCCTGGTTACTGCCCCGTTTTTGTGTTGCGGGGAAGTGCCGGGCACTTCATTAAAAGTCCTCGCGCGGACTCGAATTCCAATGTCGCCTAGCGCCTTCGTGCAGGATTCCCGAAGTGACTAAAATGTGGCAATAGAGACAGTTTTCACGAACCCTATGGGAGTGACATGCATGGACAACAACACCTTGCTGTTTCAGGACAAGGGCTCGGGTAGGTTTAAAGACGTCAAGATCTACCCCAACCGTATCGAGGTGCTCAAGAAGGGCACTTTTGGTGGCAAGCACACCGAGATTGTTTATCTTAAGGACATTACGGGGGTCAGCAGGATCAAGGGCCGCGACGTTTTCCTACGTAACAGGCTGTTGACTGCCTGTGTCTTTAGTCTGAGCAGCCGCTCCCAAGCTCAGGAGTTCGTGAATGCGCTGAACATGGTGATGTAGCCTATGGCGGCGTTTGGGCCAAGGTAAAAATCGGGGGCACAGAACGGTATCCTGCGCCCCCGATTGAGTCGATGTGTCTAAAAGGCCGGCTTGCCTATTCGTTAACGTCCTCGGTATTGTCGCGGTCACTGGCAAGCATTGCTGCACCTGCGACCGTTGTCGCCACGGCGGCGGCAGCGAGCCCGGCGGCAACGCCAGAGCCGTCGCCCGTGTTGGCGAGCTTTCCGCCCGAGCTCTTGCCCTGGCCTCTCTTGTTGCTCTTGCCGTTCTTGTCGGCGCCGCCTGCGTTGGAACCCGTGTCGCTGCCGGTGCCGCCTGCACTGCCCGAGGCCGCTACGGTAAAGCTTGCGGCTCCGTCGCTGGCGAGCGTGTAGTTCTGCGCCGCGTCGCCCAAGAGACCGTTCACGCGCACCCAGTACGTTCCTGCGGCAAATGTTTCGCCCTCGGCCATTGCCGTGCCCGGAGCGCCGTTCGCGTCGTGCACAAACTCGAGCTGGGCCGTGCAGGCATCGGTTTCGAGCTTGCCCTCGAGTGATGCCGCAATCTTGGCGCGCACGTCTTCGCCGGCCTTAAGGCCTTCGAGTCCCTCAAAATGGGGCGTCAGCGCGCGTGGATCGATATCGATGGGCACAGAGCCCTGCAGCCCCGTAACGGTCTCGTTGCCCAGGGCGTCGACATCCACGTATTCAATGGCAAACGCATGGCCCGAAGCTGTCGCGTTGAGCGCGTTGCTGCTGTCGGCAAGGCGGAAATGACCCTCGCCAACGGTCTTGCCATCCTGGAATGAGGCATCGCTCAGCGAGTCGCCGTACGTCATGCGCATGCGGGTCGGGAGATAGTACGGGAGATAGTACGAAGCCGTCTGCTTGTGCTCCGTATCGTAATTGCGCTGGTAGATGCTCCGGGCCAGCGCCGCATCAACAAAGTCGGATGCGATGATGCCAATGTGCTTGAGGTAATCTGACTTTGTATCCTCGGTGCCGCTGGGGTTGATGTACGGGCTCTTATACAGATGCTCGTTGACTACTCGTGCCGAGGTAAAAGGATTGCCTCCGTGCGACAAGCCCGTGCAGCTGGTGTAGTTGATAGACCAGCAGCGCTCCAGGACTTGCTCCTTGGCCCCGTTATCGTCCTCGACATCTACCTCGTTGCGCGTGCGCCCGGTCGTTTCCTTCAGCGCATTATCGACCCAGCTGAGCTTGTCGGTTCCCGTGAGTTTGTACTTGTCCTGGGCGTATACCTTGGTGCAATAGGGCTCTTTGTCGCCTGTTTCCCCCGCGGCTTCAAAGCCCCGCGCGTCTTGGACGAGACACATAGTGGCGCTGTCGGAGTGAGCCTTGATCTTGTCATCCCATTCGGTAAGGTCGAGGCCCCACGTGTGGCCGCTTACACTGTTGCCGGCGAGCCTAAATCGACGCAGCAGAACGATCTTTCCGCGCACCTCGTGTAGCGTGGGGATTCGGCTCGACGTATAGAACAGTTTGGGGTTGTCGTCCAAAACCTTGGCGAAAGCCGTCGTAACACTTTCGTCGGTAGCCTCGTCGTTGCCTCGTGATACAAGCATGATGAGCGCTTCTGTCGGGTTTTCGTTCAAAAACGTTTTGAAGTAGCCTATGACATCGGAAAGATGCATAAAGTACGCGTCTTTTTTGAGCAGGTAGTAATCCCCGTGGTCGATACCGGGGTCGTCGCCCTTTCCGAGCCGGATATCAAAATAGCGAATGCCTTCGAGCAACTGCGTGGGAATGTAATCCTGCTGGCATTTTACTTGCGAGGATTGGGGCTCAGTGTCGTTGTCCACGCTGCAGGTGCCCGAATCGTGCGTACCCGGGATGCTCAGCTCGTCGAGGAACTTGTTGTCGTCGACGTATTTCATCCAACATGGCCCATCGACGTAGCTGCTGTACGTGATCCAGTCGAGGCTGCTAACCGTGGCATCGTTCTTTTTCATGTCGTAACCGATAAGTTCGAGCTCCCACGGAATGCTCTTACTCTTATGGCAGATCTTATTGTTGTCCTGGTCTTCGCCGTTCGATTCTATTGCCAGGTACTTAATGTCTTTTTTCTCGGTTTCTTTCTCGACCGTGCGGTCTCGGATGATATAGGTTCCGTTTGATTGACGCTCGAACGCAAAAGCGCGGCTGGGCTTGTTGTCATACTCGCCGCCCCATACGTGGATGACCTTTCCATCTTTGTCCGAGTCGTCGTCGACCGACCAAATGCTGTAGCCCGTCTTTTTATGCTCTTCGAAATTGAGCAAGGTGCGGATAGCATACCAGTTTGTATCGTCATTCTTGGTCGTTACGTTCTCAAGGATGAGCTTGCTGGACGTGCCGTCGTTAAACAGGTGGCAGACGTTGCCGCGAACGTTGCCGTCTTGGTTGACGCTCGCGGTGCGAAAATAGCCCGCGGGGCGAAGGCGAATGACGAAATTGTCGAGGCTGACTGACGCTGTGGCAGCGTCTTCTGCAAATGCCGCGCGCACGGGAAGGCCCAATCCCGCGGTTTCGGGCAGGCTTACAAATGGCGACAATGCTGCGAGTCCTAGGCCCAACGTGAATGCTCGACGGCTGATGGCGTGGTGTTCGGTCATAACTCCTCCGTTCGCAGGGTGCGGTTATGCACTCATTTTGTTCACTATACTGCCCGGATGTCTAAACGTGTTGGCTTAATTGTCTGCGTGGCGCCATAAATCGGCGGGCGGACGCGTTGGGGCGCTTGTCTATTTGTGCTGCTACCGCGCTGGGGGTGGTTTTGCCGCCCGGCACCCTCGCGTTCGCCGGCTATCGGCATAAGAAAAGGAGGGTCGGTTTACCGGCCCTCCCTGGGTACGAAGCGCTGGGGTACCGTCGCTTGTTTGCTCTGCGACCGTGTTTCCCGTTGCGCTCGCCAGTCGCTTAGCGCTTGATCTCGATATCGTCGAGCTTGACGTCCATGGCCTCGGTCTTGGCCTTGGCAATGTCATCGGCAAACTCCAGAGACTTCATCATGGTCTCGACGGCGTCCTTGTGCTCCTCGACATTGTCGATGCTCACGTAAACGCTGCCGCCGCCTGCTTCGGTGAAGTACTCAGTCGTTACGCCGCCCGAGTGTGTATAGGAAGCGTTGCGCCAAGTCTTGCCGTTGTACTTGACGGGATCATTCTCGGTCCACTCAAAGTTGGCCTTCCATTTGGCCTCGTAGTCGAACAGCTCGTCGGCGTTCTTGTCGGAGTCGAAGACAGGGATGAAGCGATCGCTGGCGTGCTCGCTCTCGGTGAACTTAAACTGGGCCCTATCGGCGGTGTCGCCTGCGACGTCCGTGATTTCGACGCCCTCGGGCACCTCGACCTTAAACCAAATGAAGTCGGTCCTCATATCCACGGCTGGCTTTTCTGCTCCGCCGCCACCGCCACTGCCAGCAGCGCCACCGCTTCCGCCGCAACCCACCAGGGCAACCGCGGCAAAAAGACTCATGCAGAGGGTGAGAATCGCAAAGGCCTTCTTTTTCATGGTCGTGTCCTCCTCGATCTGTAACCGCCCATGGATTACCTGTCTTTACTGTACGCGCGAGCGGCTCGTTCGGGTGGGCCATGTGTCCCATTCTGGGGGCAGGATTTGCGCCGACAAGTGGCAATATACGCGGGCACAAAAGAGGGGAGGGCCGATGTCGTCGGCCCTCCCCGGGTTGGGCGCCCGTTGTTTTAATGGAGCGCATGTGCGCGGGTGCGCATAGGCACGTGCGGGTGCCCCGTTACTTGATCTCGATGCTCGAAATCTCGACTTCGCGTGCCTCGTCAACTGCTTTCTTCATGTCGTCGGGGAACTCGATGGAGTTGAGGAGTGTCTCGGCTTCTTTCTTGTGCTGGTCGAAGTTCGAGATGAGGACGTAGGCGCTTCCCGGCTCAACGTCGGTAAAAAGCATGGTTGAGATGCCGCTGTTGTCCTCGTATGTTCCGACGAGCCACGTCCTGCCGTTATACTCGACGGACCCGCCATCCTTCCACTGGAACGTATCCCCCTTCTTTTCCGCCTGGTCGGCGTGGGATTCCTCGGCCGTCAGCGCTTTTTTCCAAACGGGGATAAAGCGATCGGCCGAGGCGTTCTCGTCTTCGGGGAAGGTGAGCTGAACCCTGTCGGCATTCTTGCCGGCGGAGTCGCTTACGCCGACGCCCTCGGGCATCTCGACCTTAAACCAGATAAAGTCGGTCTTCTTGGCGACGGGGACCTTTTCCTTGCTCTCGCTCTTGGAGGCGCTGCCGCCGCCCGATGCGCTCCCGTCGCAGCCGACAAGGGCAAACACGGCAAAGAGGGCGATGCAAAGGGAAAGGATCGATAGGGTCTTTTTCTTCATGGTGGCGTCCTCCTTGTCTGCCAGGGACATCGTGTGCCGCGGATCGCTGGGGCGGCGGTTACGCATGCACATGATGCCTTTGTTTGCTGTGCGGTTATTCCTCCATTCGTCGTCCGGTGTCGTGGCGAGCGTTGCCCCAACATAGGGCTCCTTACCTATATGTATGCCCCAGTTGCCGCTGCCCGGGAGTCTCGAAACGTGGGCCATGTGTCCCATGTTTGTGTCGCTGCCGCCTATCGTGTGCCATAGAAATCCGCGATGGCCAGGTGCGCTGACGCCCATGTGCTTATGGGCTAGACTTAGCACCATTATGTGATCGATGCGGTCGGTCGGCGGTTGCCGCTCGACCGATGTATATGACTTGAAGGTGCATGTGTATGAGCCAAGAGATGATGGACAAGACCTGCCGCGGGTTTGCCGAGGCGCTTGCCGCGCGCGAGCCGGTGCCCGGCGGCGGCAGCGCGAGCGCCTTTGTGGGTGCGCTGGGCGCCTCGCTGTGCGGGATGGTCGCGCGCTACGGCGCGACCAACCCCACGCTTGCCGATCGCGCGGATGACCTGACGCGCGCGTTTGCCCAGGCTGATGAGCTGGCCCAGGAGCTTGTCGAGTTGGTTGCCGAGGACGTTCGTGCCTATGGGCAGGTGTCCGCGGCGTACGGTATTCCGCGTGACGATCCGGCTCGAGCGACCGCGATTCAGGATGCGCTGCATGTGGCCGCTATGCCGCCGTATCGCATTATGGATGCCTGCGGGCGTGCACTGGCGCTGCTCGAGGACATGGCCGACAAGGGTTCGCGTCAGCTGCTGTCCGATGTGGCGTGCGGCGCCGTGTTCTGCCGTTCTGCTATGCAGGGCGCGAGCTTGACGCTCTTTGCGAACACTACGTCTATGAAGGATCGCGCTCGTGCTGAGGAGCTCGAGACGGCGTGTGATGAGTTGCTCGACATGTGGTTGCCGCGCGCCGATGCGCTGGCGCGCCGCGCCGCCGACGCCGCAAGGAAGAGGGGATAGCCATGGCTGAGCTACTGAAGGGTGCTCCCGTCGCCCGCGCGTTGACTGAGGAACTTGCTGCTCGCTGCGCAGCCCTGCGCGAGCGGGGCGTTGTTCCGACGTCGGCTATCGTGCGTGTGGGTGAACGCGAGGACGACCTATCCTACGAGCGCGGTGCGCTCAAGCGCTGCGAGAAGGTTGGCATTGAAGCTCGCCGCGTTTTGCTTCCCGCCGATGTTTCGCAGGACGAGCTGTTGGCGGCCATCGAGGACATCAATACCGATTCGTCTGTTCATGGCTGCCTGATGTTCCGCCCGCTGCCCGCCGGCCTTGACGAGGACGCGGTTGCCGCGGCACTCGATCCTGCCAAAGACGTTGACTCCATGACGCCGGCTTCGCTGCTCACCACGCTTTCGGGGCGCGGCGAGGGTTTTGCCCCCTGCACAGCCGAAGCCGTGCTTGCTTTGCTGGATCATTACGGCGTTGAGCTGGATGGAGCTAAGGTTGCTGTGGTCGGGCGCTCGCTGGTGATCGGGCGTCCTGTTGCCGCCATGCTTACGGCGCGCAATGCGACCGTGACGACGTGCCATACGCATACGCGCGACCTTGCTGCCGAGTGCCGTGCTGCCGACATTGTGGTTGCCGCCGTTGGACGCGCGCACACGATTGGCGTGGATGCCATTCGCGAGGACCAGACGATCATCGATGTTGGCATTAATTGGGACGAGGCCGCTGGCAAGCTGGTCGGGGACGTCGATTTTGATGCTGCGGAGCCGGTTGTTAACGCCATCACGCCCGTGCCGGGCGGCGTGGGCGCTGTGACGACGGCGATCCTCGCCAAACACGTGATCGAGGCGGCCGAGCGCGCATCGAAATAGGTTTTTGACCACAAGGGCTGCCGAGGCCGTGGTTTCGCCCTTTCTGCGCCGAAGCGATACACTGTTATCGTTTGATTTCTTCGCTCAAGGAGGATGCGCATGCCGTGCACAACGATTTTGGTTGGTAAGAACGCGAGCTACGACGGGTCGACGTTGGTTGCCCGCAACGAGGACTCGTCCAACGGGGTGTTTGAGCCCAAGCGTATGCGCGTGGTGCATCCCGACGAGCAGCCGCGCGTCTACACGAGCGTCCTGAGTCACCTGACCGTTGAACTGCCCGATAACCCCATGCGCTACACGAGCGTCCCCGATGTTGTTCCGGGCCACGGCATCTGGGCCGAGGCCGGTTTCAACGAGCTCAATGTGGGCATGTCCGCAACCGAGACGCTCACCACCAACGAGCGCGTTCGCGGCGCCGATCCGCTCGTGGACTACGTGCCCGCCAAGGGCAACGAGGGCGAGGACGGATACGTTCCGGCACAGCTCGGTGGCCTGGGCGAGGAGGACATGGTGACCCTGGTGCTGCCATATGCCAAATCCGCCCGCGACGGCGTACGCATTCTGGGTGACCTGCTCGAGCGTTATGGCACCTACGAGAACAACGGCATCGCCTTTAGCGACGTGGACGAGATCTGGTGGCTCGAGACCATCGGCGGCCACCACTGGATCGCCAAGCGCGTGCCCGATGACGCCTATGTGACCATGCCCAACCAGCTGGGTATCGACAGCTTTGACCTGGATGACGCCGAGGGCGCCCAGGCCGACCACATGTGCTCCGCCGACCTGCGTGCCTGGATGGCCGAGTGGCATCTGGACCTGACGCTGGGCGTCGATGGCGACGGCCCGGCTGCGATCTTTAACCCGCGCGAGGCCTTTGGCTCGCACAGCGACAGCGACCATGTCTACAACACGCCGCGCGCCTGGTACATGCAGCGCTGCCTCAACCCCAGCGATGTGTGGGACGGCCCCGAGGCCGACTACACGCCCGAGAGCGACGACATCCCCTGGAGCCGTGTGCCCGAGCGCAAGGTGACCATCGAGGACATCAAGTACGTGCTTTCGAGCCACTACCAGGGCACGGAGTACGACTGCTACGGCAGCAAGGGCACGCCCGCCACGCGTGGCGCTTATCGCCCCATCGGCATCAACCGCAACAGCCAGCTCGCCGTGTTGCAGCTGCGCCCCTATGCGCAGCCGGTCTACCGCGCCGTGCAGTGGATGGCCTTTGGCTCCAACTCGTTTAACGCGCTGGTTCCGCTGTACGCCAACGTCGAGACCATGCCCGAGTACTATGCCGACACGCAGGCTCGCGTGACGTCCGAAAACTTCTACTGGGCCAACCGCCTGATCGGCGCGCTGGCCGACGTCCGCTTCCATGAGTGCGGTCGCGCAGTCGAGGATTATCAGGAGAAGGTCGGTGGCATGGGCCACAAGCAGATCCATGACGTCGATGCTGCCGTAGCCGCTCTGCCTGAGGCCGAGGTACCTGCCGAACTTGCACGCGCCAATGAGGCCTTTGCCGAGCGTGTTCGCGTAGAGACCGATGCTCTACTGGGTAAGGTGCTCTACACCACGAGCTGTGCCATGAAGAACTCTTTCGCGATGAACGACAACGTGAGATAGGGATTTCCCGTCGATCGAATAGCGCTAAAACGCTTTGTCGCTTTCACTCAATCTTGGGTACAAGAACGCCAATGCAGTTGTTTGTGATTGGAGACAACCATGGTTATGAAACTCGATCAGCTTGTTAACGGCGCCATCAACGTGGGCTTTGGCGCTGCCGCCGTTGCTGTCGAAGGCGGCAAGAAGGTCCTCGACGACCTTAACACCAAAGGCGAGCAGGTCCGCAAGGACACCGCCACCCCCGATATCGCCCGCAGCGTGTCCGACATGTTCGAGCAGGCCGGCGGTACCATCTCCGATCTGACCGAGCGTCTGGGCGTGCAGGGCGAGACCGCGGCCCAACGCGTGCTCGACGAGCTCATTCTGGCTCGCGTCCGCGTTATGACCGCGCCCGAGCGTACGGCCTTCCTGGCCCATGTGCGCGACATCGTCGATTCGGTCGAGGACAACGTGACCTCGGTGCCCGTCGAGTCCGTTGAGCCCGACGATGCGAAGGATACCGAAGAGGCCGAGTAGCAGCGCAGATGGCAGATTCCACCACCGATTACAACAATCTAGATCCCTTGGGTGACGAGGCGGCGGTTGTCGATGAGGTCGACGCCGCCGTCTCGGGCGCTCGCAAGAAGCCGCGCGCTGTCGATATGGTGCCAGAGGAGCCCGACGCGATGGCGCCGGACGAGGAATACCAGCTCACGCCGGCGGGTCGTCGCGAACGCATCGGGCAGATTGTTCGCCTGGTCAAAAAGTACCGTGTGTGGGATAACCTCACGCCGGTTCGTTTGCGCCGCCTGCTCGAGGAACTCGGCCCCATGTTCGTCAAGATGGGGCAGATTCTGGCCAACCGGTCCGAGATTCTGCCGCAACGCTTTTGCGACGAGCTGCGTCGTCTGCGCTCCGACGTGGAGCCGGTGCCGTACGAGGTCGTACTCAGTTGTCTGGAAGAAGAATATGGCCTGCGCCTGGGGGAGATGTTCGATGCGATCGACCCCAATCCGCTTGGTAGCGCATCGCTCGCGCAGGTGCACCGCGCTCGTCTGGTGACGGGCGAGGACGTGGCCGTCAAGGTGCAGCGCCCCGGTGCGCAGCAGGTTATGGCACAGGACATCGATATCATCCGCTCGGTGGTGCGTATCGTTTCCAAGTTCGTCAACACCGATCAATTCGTTGACCTGCACGGCGTAGTCGAGGAGTTGTGGACCTCGTTTCGCGAGGAGACCAACTTTTTGGCCGAGGCCAAAAACCTCAACGACTTCTACGAGTTCCATAAGAGCGTTCATGGCGTGACGTGTCCTAAATCCTATCTGGACCTGTGCACCGAGCACGTGGTGGTTATGGACTACGTCGACGGCATTTCGATCGCCGATCCTGAACGCTTGGTGGCCGAGGGCTATGACTTGGAAAAGATCGGTGCCGCAATCGTCGAGGACTACTCGACGCAGGTGCTCGATGACGGCTTTTTCCATGC
>CABUVF010000074.1 GCA_902494945.1 uncultured Collinsella sp. | reverse complement strand
GTGCAGCTCGTGCTGACGTCTGTGCTGGCCATTGCCGCCAACCTTATCGTCTATCGCCTCACGCGCACGACCGCGCCCGACCTGGGAAAAAAACTACTTATAACTTTGCCCCACCGACTTACTTGTTAGTCGTCGTCACTGGCACCCAATTGCTGCAGCAGCATGAGCGCCGCGGCCACGGGGCCGGTGCCGTCGTTGGCGTCGAGGCCACGGCCCAGGCCGCTGCCCGCACCGGCGCCCGCCTTGTAGGGCACCGACAGCTTGCGGCTCTTGGGAAAGTTCACCGCGCCATAGCGATTCTTGAACTCAAAGGCTACCTTCTTGGGAACGTCAACCCCCAGGAAGGTAATACGTCCGCCGCTGAGCGTGACGCTCTCGAGCCCCAAGCGCTCGCCGCGGATACGGATGCGAGCGCGGTTGAACAAGTTGAGCCCCGCCAACGGCAGCTCACCGTGCGCAGCCTCGGTCTCCTCCTGCACCTCGTCGATACTCTCCAGGTCCTCAGCCGCCGCGAGCTTGCGGTACACGAGCACGCGCTGGTCCACCGCCGTCATGTACTCCTCGGACAAGAAATAGTCGGCCGGCAGGTTGATGCCCACGCTCGCCGCCTCCACGCCGGCATCGTCATCGCCGCGCGCCTCGGCCACGGCCTGTCCCAGCATCTGCGTAAACAGGTCGAAGCCCACGCTCGACAGATTGCCGTGTTGCTCGGCACCCATAAGCGAACCGGCGCCGCGGATCTCCAGGTCGCGCATGGCGATGCGCATGCCGCTGCCCAGGTCCTGGAACTCGGACAGTGCGGTCAGGCGTGCCGTGGCCTCCTCGGTAAGCGGCAGCTCACCCGGGAACATAAAGTACGCGTAGGCCTGCGTGGCCGAGCGGCCCACACGGCCCTTGAGCTGGTAGAGCTGCGCCAGGCCCAGGCGCTGCGAGTCCTCGATGATGAGCGTGTTGGCGGTCGCGTTGTCGATGCCGCTCTCCACGATGGTCGTGGCGATGAGCACGTCAATCTTCTTGGTCGCGAACTCGATCATCACGTCCTCGACCTCGCGCGGGCTCATCTTGCCGTGTGCCACACCCACGCGCGCCTCGGGCGCGGCCTCGTGCACGCGCGCCACGGCGTCGTCGATGGTCTTGACGCGGTTGGACACGTAGTACACCTGACCGCCACGGCCCACCTCCAGGCGAATCGCCGCACTCACCACGTCGGGGTCGTACTCCCCCACGTGCACGATCACGGGACGGCGCCCGGTCGGCGGCGTGGTGATCAGGCTCATGTCGCGCACGCCACTCGTGGCCATCTGCATGGTACGCGGGATGGGCGTTGCCGAGAGCGTAAGCACGTCGATCTGCTCGCGCAGGTTCTTGAGCTGTTCCTTATGCTGCACGCCAAAGCGCTGTTCCTCGTCGATGATCACCAGGCCCAGGTTCTTGGGGTTCACATCGGCCGAAAGCAAGCGGTGCGTGCCGATGAGCACATCGATCGTGCCCTCGGCAAATGCCTTGAGCGCGCGCTTTTGCTGCGCCGGCGTGCGGAAGCGGCTGAGCACCTCGACCTCCAGGCCAAACGGGGCAAAGCGCTCAAAGAATGTCTCGTAGTGCTGTTGGGCCAGAATGGTCGTGGGGCAGAGCACCATGACCTGGCGGCCGGAGTCCACGCACTTAAAGGCCGCGCGCAGGGCGACCTCGGTCTTGCCAAAGCCCACGTCGCCGCACAGCAGGCGGTCCATGGGCTTGGGTGCCTCCATGTCCGCCTTAATGTCGGCGATGGCCTCCAGCTGGTCGCGCGTCTCGTCGTAGGGGAAGCTCTCCTCCATCTCGATCTGCTCGGGCGTATCGGGTGGACAGGCGATACCGGCAATCGACGAGCGGCGCGTATACAGGTCGACCAGGTCAAACGCCAGCTTTTTGGCATTCTTGCGCGCCTTGTTGGTGGCCCGCGTCCAGTCGGCGGTGTTGAGCCTGGTCAGGCGCGGTTTATCGCCGTCGGGACCAACGTAGCGCGTGATGCGGTCAACTTGCTCCAGCGGCACATAGAGCTTGTCGCCATCGGCGTATTCCAGCAAAAAGTAGTCGCGTTCCTTGCCGCCCACTTCCTGGCGCGCGATTTCGCTAAAGAGCGCGATGCCGTGGGTGGCATGAACGACGTAGTCGCCCGGCTTAAACGGGAACGTGATCTGCGTAATGTCAACCTTGCGGCGGCTGCGCGCGCGGTTGGCATCCATACGAGCGTTGAGGTCGGCGATCGAGAACACAGCCAAATTGGCGTCAGGCACCACCACGCCCTGCGGCAGGGCAGCGTCCACAAAGGTCACGCGCCCGCGCGAGATGGTGGGCACGGCGGCGCCGGCGGCAGCCTGCGCAGCGCCCGCCTCGAGCGAGCGGGCGTTGAGCGCATCGGCCTTGCGGTCACGAATGGAAGCATGGGCCTCCTGGCGTGCGGCACGGTCGGCGGAATCCGCCGCTGCCACGCGCACGCGGTCGCCGATGGCGCCGGCATTTTCGGGCGCCGCGGTCAGCGATTCCTCAAAGGTAATGCCCTCGTCGCCAAAGGTGAGCTCCATCGACTCGCGCGCACCGCGGTCGGGGATGGCAAACACGCAGGCATAGCGCTTGCCCACGACCTCCTGGATGCGCGTCATAAAACGGTTGTCCGAGCCTGCGATGGCAGGCTGCTCAATCTTGAGTTCGGCCGTCACCGCACCGCCGGCACGGATGAGGCTCACATAGTTCAGGCGCTGCTGAGCACCAAAATCGAGCTGCTGGGCACGTACATACAGGCCATCCAGTCGGTCAATCCCCGCCTCGCCGGCACGCGCCTCGATATCCTCGTAGGCGCGCAGGCAATCGTCGAACAGCGAGCGCGGCTCGGACAGCACCACGAGCGCCTTGCCGCTCACGTGCGACAGCGGACTCACGGTCTGGCCGTACATCACCGGCAAAAAGCGGTCGAGCTCAGGCGTGACGATGCGTGCATCCACCATCTCGAGCAGCGCCGCCAGCTTACTGTCGTCCTGGCTGGCGCGGTAGAGCGCCACATGCATGTTGTGGACGGCGTCGTCGGTGAGTGCGAGCTCGCGACAGGGGAAGATCTCGATGCTGTCCTCGTTGCCGATGGTCTGGCCCGTGGAGCTCACCATGCGGCGGATGCGGTCAATCTCGTCGCCGAAAAACTCAATGCGCACGGGCGCCTTCTCCTGCGCGGGGAATACCTCGACGGTGTCGCCGTGCACGCGGAACAGGCCGGGCGCGTCGGCGGCGCCGGCATTGGTGTAGCCCATGCCCACCAAGCGCTGCGGCACCTCGTCAAAGGGAATCTCCTCGCCCACCGCAAAAGTAGTGGACTCCCAGTAGCGGCTCTCGACCGGCGGCACGCAGCGCAGCAGTGCGCGGGCCGAGGCGACCATGATGCAGTTGTCCCCGCGCACGATGCGTCCCAGGGCCTCGCAGCGCTGCGCCACCACAGCGTCGTCGGGCGCCTGCTCGCGCCAGGGGTAGTCCTTGCGCTCGGGAAAACGGCACACATGCGCCAGGCCCACGTAGGCGGCAAGGCTGCGCGCAGCGCGATCGGCCGCATCCTCGCCACTTACGATGTAGACCGTGGGGCGCGGACGACGCGCAAACTGGGCGGCGGCCATAAGCGTGCGACCCGACTGCGACACAGCCAGCGTCACGTCCTCGCCGGCATCGAGTCCGGCCTCGACGATCTGCAGCGCCTCGGCAGTGTAGAGCTGCGCGGCTATACGGTGAATGAGCATGCTGTTCCTCCGGCATCGCAACGCCAAAAGCCCGCCGAGGCAAGCTCGGCGGGTCGTTCGTCAAATTCGTTGCCTGTCATGGTAGCGCATGGAGAGGACTCCAGCTCAAGCGTACGTCCAGCCCCGCAAAAAACGCCAGACGAAGATGCGTTCCGCCCTACCCCGCCACGCGCACGCTGGGGCACAAATCTGCCAGCGGACACTCGTCACACTTGGGTTTGCGGGCGTCGCAGATCTCGCGACCAAAGGTGATCCACTGATGGTTGACCGACTCCCAATACTCGTGCGGCAAAATCTTGAGCAGATCCTGCTCGGTCTTGAGCGGTTCCTTGGCATGCGTCTTGGGACTCAGCATCAGGCGGTGCGCAATGCGGTTGACGTGCGTATCCACCGCGATGCCTTCCACGATGCCGTACCCCACGTTGAGCACGATGTTCGCCGTCTTGCGTCCCACGCCCGGCAGCTTCACGAGTTCCTTCATGTCGGCCGGCACCTCGCCGTCATAGTCGGTGACGATCATCTGCGCGGCCTCGACGGCATGCTTGGCTTTGCTCTTGTAGAAGCCGAGCGACTTGATGGTGTCCGCCACGTCAGCTACGCTCGCCCCGGCCATGGTCTCGGGCGTGGGCCACTGGGCAAACAGCCGCGGCGTCACTTTGTTGACCTGCGCATCGGTCGTTTGCGCCGAAAGCAGCACCGCGATCAGCAGGCGGAAGGGATTCTCGTGGTCCAAAAAGCACTCGACCGGGCCATAGCGACGGTTGAGGCGCTCACACACCTCGATGGCGCGCTCGCGCTTGGCGGCATTGGTCTCGCGTGGCATAACGACTCCTCGGCTCAACGGCACAATAAACTTATGGGCACAATTGTCCCACGTCCGAGACGCTTACGCCTCCAAGAATGCGCCGGTCTGACGGCTCCACAGACTCGCGTACTCGCCACCCGCCTCGACGAGCCGCGCATGCGTGCCGTCCTCGACAATCTCACCATCGGCCAACACCACAATGCGGTCGAGCGCCGCCACGGTGGACAGGCGATGCGCCACCACAATGGAGGTACGTCCATGCATCAGGTTTTCGAGCGCCTCCTGCACCAGCGCCTCGGACTCGCTGTCGAGGGCAGAGGTCGCCTCGTCGAGCACCAGAATCGGCGCGTCGGTTAGGATGGCGCGAGCGATAGCCACGCGCTGACGCTGGCCGCCCGAGAGCTTGACGCCGCGCTCACCCACCATGGTGTCAAAGCCACGGGGCAAGCGGTCGATAAACTCCAGGGCATTGGCCAGGCGCGCGGCCTCGCGGACCTGCTCGTCGGTGGCGTCGGGGCGGCCGTAGGCGATATTCTCGCGAATGGAGCGGTGGAACAGCAGCGCCTCCTGCGGCACATAGGCAACCTGGCGGCGCAGGCTCTGCTGCGTGCAGTGCGAGACATCCTGACCGTCCACGAGCACGCGGCCGCCCTGAACATCGTCCAGACGCAGCAGCAGCTTGGTGAGCGTCGTCTTACCCGAGCCCGATTTGCCCACCAGGCCCACGCGCTGGCCCGCCGCCACATGAAGTGTCAGGTCATCGAACACGTTCTCGGCCGCCGCAGCGTCACGGTACGCAAAGCTCAGGTGCTCAAAATCAATCGCGCCCTCGGTCACTTTGAGCTCAGAGGCGTCCGGATCGTCTGCCACCAAACGCGGCTCGTCCAGCACGCGCGTCATCTCGGCCGCATCGCCCAGCGCGCGGTTAATACGCTGCATCATGGAACTCACGTAGTTCAGGCGCATGGTGAGGTTATAGGTGTAGGTAAAAATCATGACGAGCGAGCCGGCCGAGATGCCAAACCACGCGTTGCCACCCGCCACGAACACACTCACCACGGCCATGGTGATGACGATAAGGCCCGAGGTCGTAAAGTTGCGCTGCATCATGGCGTGCATCGAGACCGTCTCGGCATCGCGCGCGGTGCGGTCGGCGGTGTCGAACAGGTCGCGCTCAAAGTCCTCGCGCCCGCAGGTCTTGACGGCCAGGATGTTCGTGACCGCGTCAGACAGGACACCCGAGAGCTTGTTTTGTGCAGCAGACGTCGCAGCCGAAAGTGGCATGATGCGTTTGTACATAAGCCAGACAAACGCAATGTAGACGACCATGATGGCAACCAGGATCACGGTAAATGCGGGCACCACCGGGGCGAGCGCCGCCACCGTGCAGATGACCGAGGTGATGGTGGGGATGAGCGAATACACCGTTACGTCCACCAGACCCGTATAGCCGCTCATAAAATGGCTTGTCTGGCTCACAAGCGATCCGCCAAAGCGGCTGGTATGGAATGTCATGGATTGGTTGGAGAGCGTGTCGAAGCACAGGCGCGCCAGGTGATAGTTGCCCGCGATCTCGAGCTTGTAGACGGTGTAGTCCTGCAGCTTGGAGAGGATCTGGCCCACCAGGTTGACGAGCACGAGCGCCAGAATGTAGGGACCGAAGACCTCAAACACCTGGTCACCCGCCACGGGACCGGCTTGAACGCGGTCGACAATGAGGGCCATCACATAGGTATTGGCAAACGTCAGCAAAATGATGTAGCCCGCCGACGAGAACACCGAGAGAAAGACAATCAGCGGCTGCGTGCGCGTGACATCCCAAAAACGCTGTAGCGTGCGGCGCACGGTGGAGCGTTTGAGCGGGCTGGTGCTTCTCTGAGACATGGGCTTCCTTTCGCGTCTGATAGGGCGAAACGCCATTGTTGCACATTGAAGCGCACTTCAGGCAAGCACGATGCGAAAAGCAGCGGGGCATCCGCGTTTGCGCCGGCGCCCCGCCGTCTTGTTGCAATTAGTCCTCGTCTTCTTGGTCTGTGGGAAAGCCCGCGGGCGTGAGCCCCAAGATCTCATCGGCTTGGTCGGCGTCTTCCAGCGCGTCGATGTCCTTGAGCTTGCGCTCCATGACGTTGGTGCGCGTGGTAATGATGCCCTCGACCGTTTTGCCCGCGGTCTCGATCTGCTGCTGGGCGCGGCGCAGCGCCTTTTGATAGCGCGGCAGCTCGGCCTTGACAGCGGAGAGCACGCGCAGTACATCGTCGGTGCGTTTTTGCAGCTTAAACGTTTGGTAACTCATCTGCAGGCTGTTGAGAATGGCCGCCATGGTGCTAGGGCCGGCAACGTTGACATGATAGTCGCGGCCCAGGGTCTCGATAAGCCCGGGGCGGCTGACGACCTCAGCGTACAGCCCCTCAAACGGAACGAACATGATGCCAAAGTTGGTGGTCACGGGCACGCTCAGATACTTTTCGCAGATGTCCTTTGCCTCGCGCTTCACCATGGTGTCGAGCGTCTTGCGCGCGGCGGCGACGGCCTCCGCGTCGCCCGACTCCTGGGCGTCGAGCAAATGCTCATACGCATCGCCCGGGAATTTGGAGTCGATTGGCAGCAGCACGGGGTCGCCCTCGTCTACCGGCAGCTTGACGGCAAACTCAACGCGCTCCGAGGCGCCGGGCTTGGTGGCGACGTTTTCCAGATACTGGTCGGGCGTAAGGATGTCCGCCAGGATCGCGCCCAGCTGCACCTCGCCCAAAATGCCACGCGCCTTCACGTTGCCCAGCACGCGTTTAAGGTCGCCCACGCCGGTGGCAATGGACTGCATATCGCCCAACCCCTTGTACACAGCCTCGAGCTGGTCGCTCACCTGCTTAAACGATGCCGACAGACGATCGTTGAGCGTGCGGGAGAGCTTCTCGTCCACCGTCGCGCGCATCTGATCGAGCTGCGCGTTGTTGTCTTTGCGGATGGCGCCCAGCTGAGCATCGACCGTCTCGCGCACCTTGTCCAGGCGGTGCTCGATGCCCTCGCGGTTGGCACCGAGCTGTTGGGCCGTCTCGCGGCGCAGGTCATCCATCCGGTCACCAGCTTGCGAAAACTCACGTGCGATGCTCAGGTAACGTTGCTGCTCCACGGCCGCATCTGTCGTCTGCTGCTGCGCGATGGCATTGGCCGTGCGGCGAGTTTCGGCCAGCGCGACGTTCAGGGCATCGAGCGCGTTGTTGGCCTGCTCGAGTGCTGCCAGCGTTTCCGCGCTACTGTCGCCACGCTCCCGCAACTCGGCACGAAGGCCCTTGAGCTGCAGGGCACAGGCCGCAGCGACCCCCACCGCCACCAAAGCAATCACAATAAGTGCAATATCAATTGCAGACATAAACTCCGCCCAACAAACCCAATCGATCATCAATCAAAACCGCGATCAATCTTACCCCGCCACACACACGGATCACTCACTGCCTTGCAGACAAATTTCTCTTAGAGCCGCGGACGCTAAAACGCTAACTCTCCCAGCCGGCGCGGATGGTTGTTATGACGTCATCTAGGCGCTGGCCCAGGGCCGCTAGATGTTGGAGCACCTCGTTGGGCGATGCACCGTTGAGGATGCACGTGAGGGCATACGACGCCAGAAAGATGGCCGCAAGCCCCAACGGGATGAGCACGATCATCGCCAACGTACGCAGGCGCTGGGCCCAGCGACGGCGACGCGCACGATGCTTGTCGAACGCGAGCTCCTGCGCATATGAATCTTGCTGTACGGAATAGGCCTCTGGCGCCGATTCACACCCGGGCACAGCTGCAGGTACAGCAGCGGGCACGACGTTTTGCACGGGCGCCTGGTTGGCAACCCCTTGCATTTGCATCTCCATGAGTCGTTGCTGCTGACGCAGCATGCGCTCAGCTTGTTGCTGCGGAGTCTCAAGAAACAGATCCATGCTGGCCTCCAAAATCGGAGCATTCGACGCTTACGACCAGCATCCCGCACCGCCATGACCGCGACAACGCAATCGCCGGCAATAGCCACAAAGTTTCTTTTGCTCAAAAGCTGTCGAAAAGCTCAACAACTCCCCTACCAGCACTTTCTCTGAGCTTTTTTCGCCAACAATCTTTTGGCCTTCCACCCTTACGCCAACTGACCAAAATCTAACCAAAAGCTTGACGAAAATTGTGGAGACCGGGACCCCCAAACAAAACGTGCCGCCCCATAAGGGACGGCACGCAAACTTCTTATCTGCTTTTCTGTAACGAGCACGCGACGACTCAACGCCGGAGCGCAGGGCGGGGAAACCTTTGCTTCGCGCGACCCTGCGAAGCCGTGAGCGAGAGGGAAAGGTTTCCCCGCCCTGCGCTCCGTGGTCGGTGAGGACAGACTACATGCCCGCGAGACCGCGGGCGGCGGTGGCGCACATAAACGCCAAGGTTAAAATCACGAGCGAGCCCGCAATGTCTGCCAGCACGCCCATTGCACGACGCTCAAACAACCAGCTCTCAAAGTGCGGGGCGACGTTGCGCCAAACACGCCACAGCAAGATGCCCATACCGATGACGCCTGGGATATTGAGCAGTAGGATCTCGGAGCACAAAAGACCGATCAGGTTGCCGGCGGCAAAACCAGCGTCGCCCTCGCAGTATTTGCGATAAATCATGTACAACATGTACGCCACAAACGGCTGCAGGCACGCAGAGATAAACGTAACCACCATCGAGGGGTCCTGAGAAAAGCCATCGGTGAGCTTATCCACGCTCGTGGCATCCTTAGAGGCCAGGAACAGGCCAATGACCACCACGGGCACCACGCCCAAGATAACCTCGACCAGAGTAAACAACTTAGCAGTCAAATCCTCACTAGCCGAATTCAAATGGGGCGCCCACTCAGGATGAGCATGCGCGCCGACCTTCTTGTCCTTCTCGGCACGATCGGCCTTTTTACCCTCGGCAACCCGACGACTAGGATCCTTGCGAGTCCCCGCCGCAGCAACCCGAGCCCGAGACTTCTTACCCATAACCAACACCTCACAAGAGGAAACGAATAGCCAACGCTACCCAGTGTACCCTCTAAGCAACGTCACCGCCCCAACCGGCCCCCACAAAAACGTGCCGCCCCATAAGGGGCAGCACACAAACTTTTTTATCAACTTTTCTGTAGCGAGCACGCGACGACCCAAAGCGGGGCGGGGGGGGGGGGGGGGGGGAAAGAAAGAAACGAGGAGAGGAGAGGAGAGGGGGGGGGGGGGGGGGGGGG
>CABUVF010000073.1 GCA_902494945.1 uncultured Collinsella sp. | reverse complement strand
GTTACAGTAATCTAATACTGAACTTAATTTGCTGTACCAGAGGAACGTCCATGACCGAAGATATCCCCCTTGAAATCACTTCGAGTGACATGGCCAATCTGCCCATATTCATCGCCGTCCTTATCGTAGCCGCCGCCGTCGTACGCGTGTATTTTTCAATCAAACGCAATGAAAAGCCGCCCATTGCCCGCGTCTTTTGGTGCGCGACGCTCCTCATCCCGCTCGGCGTGGTAGCTGCATGGGTTACGAATCAATTGCTCGTAAATGAGGGCAGCTCCCTATGGGTCCTTTCTTATTCGGCGCTCGGTGCTGCCGCCGTCATGCTTCTTGTCGAGCCCTTGGTTTCGGGACTTATCGACCAAACCGATCTTGCGACGGGAACAGTTGCCTGTATTTGCCGTGACATCCTTGTCATCGCCGCTGTTTCAGCGCTCTCGTTCGTTTCACTCGAAATTGCCTGCAACGAAACGTTCTATCGCATTCCCGCCAACTCATTCGGGTTTTCCGTCGGGCTGCTCGCGACGGTTCTGCTCTCCCTTTATTTGCTGGGACAGCGTCATGGAGGCGTCATGGCCCTCGTGCCCGTCGTCTGTTGCATCCTTGGCATTGCCGAGCACTTCGTCATAACGTTTAAAGGCGAAGCCATCCTGCCAAGCGATATCTTGGCCCTTGGCACCGCAATGGAAGTGAGCGAGGGATACGAGTTTACCTTTACCGCCGGAATCGTAACCTCTCTCGCCCTGCTGGAGATTTCCCTGGGGCTTCTTTCGCTCATCCGACCGCGAAAGCCCCGTACGCCCACCCATGTCTTCCCCGCTATCGCCGCTAACCTCTGCGCTTTTCTGCTAGTGACCGTTGTGGGGCTCTCAGGCTTTTCCAACATCGACTTGGAGCAGGCGCTGGATTTTGGATTTGACCGTTGGCAGCCCATCACCACGTATGCGTCTCAGGGTTTTATCACTTCGTTCACCGAAATGGTCAACGAGTTGCCCATTGAGAAGCCCGAAGACTATACGCCCGATGAGGCGCAGAGCATCGAGCAGGAGCTCGCCGCCGCCTACGACAGCACGTATGGCTCGAGCGAGCAGCGCGCGGCTGCCGTTGCCCAGTTCAATGAAATCAAGCCGACGATTGTTGCCGTCATGAATGAGAGTTTTAGCGACCTTTCGTGCTTTGAGCAGCTCCAGGCGGCCGGGTACACCGGCCCCGCATTCTACAACTCGCTTCCCGACACACTTGTTCGCGGCACCATGCTCGCTTCGGTCACCGGTGGCGGAACGGCAAACTCCGAATTCGAATTTTTGACCGGAGCGACAACGGCCTTTGTCGGATTAGGCAAGATCCCCTATCAGCTGTATCAGATGAATGGCGTAAACAGCCTGGCAAAGGACCTTAAAGAGCTTGGGTATACCACTACCGCTATGCACCCGCAAAACCCCGTCAACTACCATCGAGATAAAATCTATCAGCAGCTGGGCTTTGGAGACTTTCTTTCAATCGGCGATTTCGAAGGTGTGCCCTATTACCATGCCGGCGTATGCGACTACGCTACCTACGACAAGATACTCGACCTGCTTAGAACCGACGAAGCGCCACAGTTCATCTTTGACGTCACGATGCAAAATCACGGCGGCTACGACTATGGCACCGTTCCCGCCGAGGAGCTGACAAACTATTGGGTCGAGGGAGCCAGCGAAGGCGCCAACAGCGCGCTCAACACCTATCTCACCTGCATCAACGCATCCGACCGGGACCTCGAGTACTTTATCAACGAGCTCCGCAATATCGGCAGACCGGTTGTCCTTATCTTTTTTGGCGACCATCAGCCGAGCGCCGCAACGACTCTCAACGACGAGCTGTACCCTCAGGAAGATACGGCAAGCCACGCTTTCCGTATCTATCAGTCGACATATCTCGTCTGGGCTAACTATGAGATCGCCGGCAATACCGAGCTCAACGTCTACGACACCGTCGGGGCAAACGAGATTGCAGCCATTACCCTTAATAAGATCGGCGCCCCGCTCACCAATTACCAAAAGGCCCTGCTTGCGACAAGGTCAGATGTGCCCACCATCAATGTCGCCGGCTATCTCGGTGCCGACGGGCTGCGCTACGACTTGGAATCGGAAGACAGCCCCTACGCCTCGACGATCGACAAGCTGCAGCGCATGCAATACCTCGAGTTCGCCAGCAAAGTTCAGTAAGCCCGCCCATTCGCTTGGGCCCATCGTATTGCAAGCACGCTCGGCCCAAATGCATCGTAAATGACTCCCGCTCGCAAACGAGGGTACAATGACGCTCGTGTCACATCGCGGGGCCCCGGCCCCAACATATACAAAGGAGTCATACATGGGTTGCGAGCACGCACAGGCCGCCGGCGGACAAACAACGCCGTCGCAATTTGAAGAGAATACGCTATCGGAGGTCAAGCGCGTTATCGCCGTGCTTTCCGGCAAGGGCGGTGTCGGCAAGTCGTTTGTCACCGGCGCCATCGCAACCGAACTTGCCCGTCACGGCCACAAGGTCGGCGTCCTCGATGCCGACATCACCGGTCCCTCTATCCCCAAGATGTTCGGTATGAGCGGACGCCACGTCCATGCCCTTGGCAACCTTATGCTGCCCGAAATCTCCGAGCACGGCGTCAAGGTCATGAGCTCCAACCTGCTGCTCCAAAACGAGACCGACCCCGTCCTTTGGCGCGGTCCGGTCATCGCCGGCGCCATCAGGCAGTTCTGGAGCGAGACCTCGTGGGGCCCCATCGACTACCTGCTGGTCGACATGCCTCCGGGAACGGGCGATGTCGCGCTCACCGTCTTCCAGTCGCTGCCCGTCGACGGCATCGTCATCGTCACGAGCCCGCAAGATCTGGTCTCGATGATCGTCGCCAAGGCGGTCAACATGGCCGAGAAGATGAACGTTCCCATTTTGGGCATTGTCGAGAACATGAGCTATATCGAATGCCCCGATTGCGGCAAGAAGATTGAGGTCTTTGGCAAGAGCAAGCTCCCCGAGGTCGCCGAGCGCTACAACCTCGATATCTTGGGTCAGCTTCCCATTAATCCGTCACTCGCCGAGGCCTGCGATAAGGGCGAGGTTGAGACCGCGCTGCCCGATGGCATGCTGCCCAAGGCCGTCTCTGCCGTCGAGGCCATTGCCCCGCACGAGACCGACGAGGCCTAAGTGAACACGAACGCCTTCTATGCCGTCCTGGTAATCGGCGGCGGGGCCTCGGGTCTCGCCGCCGCCATTACGGCCGCACGCGCTGGCAAAAGCGTCTGCATCGTTGAGCGCGATGTCGCGTGCGGCCTTAAACTCCTTGCGACCGGCAACGGCCGCTGCAATCTCTCAAACGAATCGATTGATCCTCAGCGGTACAACCACCCTGCTTTCGTCGAATCCGTCATGGGCCCCCAGCCCGAACGAGAGCTTACGGGCTTCTTCTCCTCGCTGGGCATCATGACAATCCGTGAGGAAGGCCGTCTATACCCGCGTTCCCTTCGCGCCGAGTCGGTGCGCGATGCTCTCCTCAATGCATGCGAGCGCCTGGGTATCACCCAGCTCTGCGGGGCTAACGTCATTGCGGCCCATAAGGTTTCCGAAGGCTGGACGCTTCAGACCGACCGTCCTGCCCATGTACTCAAACCCAAAAAGCACGGCGACCGAAAGACGGAGCTCCGTTCGCTTCGAAAGACGCTAGCCGATACTCCTCGCACGAGCGATACCCCGCAGGCAAGGGCCGTGGTTATCGCTACGGGCGGCAACCCCACCGGCATCGCCGAGGTGTTTAGCCTTCCCTTGGCACCCCTGCACCCCGTCCTGTGCCCCGTGTCGGCATCTGTCGTCGGTGACCAGACGGCGCTCGAAACTCTGGACGGCCTGCGCGTCCGAGCCCGCTTAACGCTCTCTCGCGGTCACGAAGAGCTCTGGCGAGAAGATGGCGAAGTGCTGTTCCGTGCCTTCGGCATCTCAGGCGTCGCCGCCTTCAATCTTTCTCGCCGTATCAACCAAGGCGACACTGTTCTGCTCGACTTCTTTCCAGATTTCTCCAAAGATGAGCTGCTCGATACGCTCGAGCAGCGCGTCAACGTGCTCGGCGATTTTTCACCCCGAAACTCCCACTGGCTTGACGGCATGCTCGCCCCGCAGCTCTCACACGTCGTCTGTACGACATTCGAGCGGTGCCATCCCGGCTCGCGCGATGTCATCCACCTGGTCTCAATCCTCAAGCACTTTAAGCTGCTCGTCGAGGGAACGACAGAGGAGCGTTCGGCCCAGGTCACGCGCGGCGGCGTGCCCATCGAAAGCGTCTCAGCTCCTAACCTCTGCGTGAGCAACACGGCAGGCGCCCCACTTTACATCTGTGGCGAGGCACTTGACATCGATGCCGATTGTGGCGGTTTCAACCTTGCATGGGCTTGGATCTCGGGTATTCGCGCTGCAAGCAGCCTATAGCCGCGCAGTCTATAATCAAAACGCATTCGGGCCGTCTGGGACACCGGGCGGCCTCTTTCTTGCATCTAAGGAGACCTCGATGATCGAAATCACCCAAGTCCACGCGTCGCTCGATGAGGCCGGCGATGAAAAAGCTTGCCTCATCGTTGGCAAGCGAGTCGTCAAACGCGTCCTACATTGCAAAGACTCCGAGATCAAGTCCATCGAGCTCCACCGCAAGTCCATCGACGCCCGCAAAAAACGAGACGTTCATTTCATCCTGAGCTTTCGTGTTGAGCTGACGAGCCCAGACATCGAGCAGACAGTGCTCGGCAGCGTGGCCGAGCGCGACCGCTCACGCGTGCGCACGATAGACGACAATGAGCCTTCATTCCCCTCCCCCGTTTCCGGCGCACCCAAAGAGCGCCCTGTCGTCGTCGGTGCCGGATGCGCTGGCCTTTTCGCCGCACTCACCCTTGCCGAAGCGGGTCTGAAGCCCTTGCTTATCGAACGGGGCGACCCGGCGCTTCGCCGCTCGCAGGCAATCGACCTCTTCCTGAAGGAGCGTATCCTCGACCCCGAAAGCAATATCCAATTTGGCCTGGGCGGTGCAGGGACCTTCTCGGACGGCAAGCTCAACACGGGAACCAAGAATCCCGCCCATCGACTGATTCTTGAGACCTTCGTCGAAGCGGGCTCACCTCGCGACATCCTGTGGGATGCTAAGCCGCACATTGGCTCCGACATCCTCCCCGCCGTCGTCACCAACATTTCTCAGCGCATCGAGCAACTCGGCGGAACCGTCCGCTATCGAACAAAGCTCGTCAATATTCGAACCGATGGATCTGGCGCCATTACCGGCGTCGATGTCCAAACGCCCCAAGAAACCGCAAGCGAGACAATCGCCACAAAGCACCTCATTCTCGCCTGCGGCCATTCCGCCCGCGACGTATTCGAGCTTCTCAAAAAACATAACGTTGCCCTCGCGCAAAAGACCTTTGCCATGGGTGTGCGCATCGAGCATCCACAGCGCGACATCGACCGTGCCCAATATGGCCCTTCGGCGGGGCACCCGGCACTCGGAGCAGCCCCCTACAAGCTTGTCGCCCATCTCCCCAACGGCCGCAGCGTGTTCTCGTTTTGTATGTGCCCCGGCGGACAGGTTGTCGCGGCTTCTTCCGAGCAGGGCCATCTGTGCGTCAACGGCGCCAGCCTCAATGCCCGCGACGGGCGCAACGCAAATGCCGCCCTACTCGTTAACGTCACACCTAACGACCTTCCCGGTGATGATCCGCTCGCGGGCATTGAGCTCCAGCGCGCCTGCGAGCGAGCCGCCTATCGCCTGGGTGGCTCCAACTGGAACGCGCCGGCACAGCTCGTCGGAGATTTCCTTGCGGGGCGCGCCAGCACGGCGCCCGGAAAGGTAAAACCAACCTATCCACTTGGCGTGACCTGGACGGCGATCGACGATGCCCTCCCGCAGCATATCGTCGAATCGCTTCGTTTGGGAATCCCTCTGCTCGGCAAGAAACTGCGTGGCTATGACCGTCCCGATGCGGTTCTCACTGGCGTGGAGACGCGTTCGAGCTCCCCGGTCACCGTCACCCGCGATCGAACATGCCACGCCGCGTCGACCCCGGGTCTTTACCCTTGCGGCGAGGGTGCCGGATATGCCGGCGGCATCATGAGTGCCGCCACTGACGGCATCCGTTGCGCCGAGGCGCTGATAGCAGACCTCTAGATCACGAACCTCCGCGTCCGAACGACACAGGCCCCGAGCTCCACAGGGAACTCGGGGCCTGTTCGCTACTTCCTGAATCGCGCACCCTGGCGTTTTCTGCCCGAAGCAAAGGTAGAGCCCTTGCGAGCCTGTGAACGCAAACGCTCGATCGTTTCGTCCTCAGATGCGCCCTCAAGCATTGCCCGAATCTGAACGACGGCATCGCGCAGACGTGCCGCCTCCTCAAAGTCCATGGCGGCGGAAGCGTTACGCATGTCTTCCTCCATGGTCTCGACGATCCGTACGAGCTCGTCATGCGGTAGCCCTTCCAGCTGCTCGGCAAGCGTCTGCTCGGGTGTCACCGTCTCCGGCGCGGCGCCCTCGCCGTTTTCGTCGGGTGTATAGAACGCACCGTGACCCAGCGAATCGCCCCTAGAGCGTCCCTTCGAGCCCACAGTCTTTTCGGCCTCGGCAATAAAGCTTGAGATGTCGTTGATGGCCTTGCGCACCGTCTTAGGCACAATGCCATGCTCTTCGTTATATGCCATCTGAATCTCGCGACGGCGCTGCGTCTCCTCGATGGCTTCTTTCATCGAATCGGTCACAACGTCTGCATACATGATGACCTCGCCATCGGCGTTACGGGCCGCGCGGCCAATCGTCTGAATCAACGAACGGCGGTTGCGCAAGAAGCCTTCCTTGTCAGCATCGAGAATTGCCACCAGCGAGACCTCGGGAAGGTCTAGACCCTCGCGTAGCAGGTTGATGCCTACGAGAACATCGATCTTTCCCTCGCGCAGCGTTCGCAGGATCTCGACACGGTCCATCGTCGCTGTATCGGAGTGCATGTAATTGACCTTAATGCCGGCATCAAGCAGATGGTCGGTCAGGTCCTCGGCCATGCGCTTGGTCAACGTGGTCACCAGCACGCGCTCCTTGCGGGCAACGCGCTCGCGAATCTCGTCCTCAAGATCGTCAATCTGGCCGCGAACCGGACGCACGTCAATCTTGGGGTCGAGCAGGCCGGTCGGACGAATAATCTGCTCCACGTCGTTTTGGCTCACCCGCAGCTCGTAGTCGCCCGGCGTGGCCGAAACATAGATAAACTGGGGTATCCTCGCCTCAAACTCATCAAATCGGAGCGGGCGGTTATCGAGCGCCGAGGGCAGGCGAAAACCATGCTCCACCAAGGTCACCTTACGCGAACGATCGCCCTCATGCATACCGCGGATCTGCGGCACCGTCACATGGCTCTCGTCGATGATGCAGAGCATATCCTTGGGAAAGTAATCGATCAGGGTAAACGGCGGCTCACCCGGCTTGCGACCGTCCAGATGACGCGAGTAGTTCTCGATACCGTTGCAAAAGCCCATCGTCTCGAGCATCTCAAGATCATAGTCGGTGCGCTGCTGCAGACGCTGTGCCTCGAGCAACTTATCAGTCGCTTTGAGCTCGGCCACACGCTTCTCGCACTCTTCGCTAATCGATTTCAGAGCCGCCTTAACCTTGGGCTTCTCGGTCACGTAGTGCGATGCCGGCCACACGGGAATAGCCTCGTACTCGCGAAGCATCTCGCCAGTGACCTCATCGATTTCGGCGATAAGCTCAACCTCATCGCCAAAGAACTCAAACCGCAACGGATGCTCGGCATAAGGCGGATACACGTCGACGACATCGCCACGCACCCGAAACGTACCGCGCGCCAAATCATAGTCATTGCGATCGTACTGGATATCGATAAGTGCATGGATAAAGTCATCGCGCTCGAGCGGCACCTTCTTGTCGACGTTCGGTGCCAGCCCCGCATAGTCCTCAGGGGAGCCGATGCCATAGATACACGAGACCGATGCGACGACAATCACATCGCGTCGAGATAGCAGCGATGCGGTCGCCTGATGTCGCAGCATCTCGACCTCTTCGTTGATTGAAGAATCCTTCTCGATATAGGTGTCACTTTGCGGCACATACGCCTCGGGCTGATAGTAATCGTAATACGATACGAAATAGACTACGGAGTTATTGGGGAAAAACTCCTTGAGCTCGCTTGCAAGCTGAGCGGCAAGGGTCTTATTGGGAGCCATGACCAGCGTCGGCTTTCCCAGGGCCTCAATAGTCTTGGCCATCGTGAAGGTCTTGCCCGAACCAGTCACGCCCAGCAAAACCTGATAGCGGTCTCCGTCCCTCACACCCTGCACAAGCGACTCAATGGCTTCAGGCTGAGAGCCTGCAGGGTCATAGGGAGACACGACCTTAAACGGCACGTCAGAGCCTTCAACGCCAAAGCGCTTAAGTTCACCACCAACGCGTTCTACTTCAAATTCCGCCATGGATACTCCTAACTCATACATCTGCAGTATACGCAGGCGGCAGGCATAGTCCTATACGAACCGATCGGGATAGAGGGTCTTATAGCGAACCCAGGCATTATTGACGCGAATCAGATACGCCTGCGTCTCGGGAAAGGTGATTGCATTGTGCAGCGACGTACTTTGCTGCGCCCATCCGTCGACATTGCCCATGCCGGCGTTATAGGCGGCAATAGCGCTATCCGTCGACCCGTTGAAATACGTTAAGAGATACGAGAGGTACGCACAGCCAAACTCGATATTCGTAGCCGGATCGTTAAGGTTGTCGGCCGAATACTCCCCACCGTCGACAAGACCCTTGGCGATCATATCCTGGGCAGTCTCGGGCATCAGCTGCATCAATCCCTGAGCACCCTGATTCGACTCAGCCTCGGGATCCCAATTCGATTCCGACTTAATGACAGCGCACACCAGATACGGATCCAGATTATGCGAAATACTCGATTGCTTTACATACGCCTCGTAGTCAATTGGATACAAAGGCTTAAAGAAGGCGGCAGGAGCATACGAGTAGACGAGCGAAATAAGGCCGAAGGCAAAAACGGCAGCCAGCGGTATAAGGCGATACCACGCAAAGAAACGTGTCTTAGGCATCGGCATCCTCCTGATTCGCAGTGTCTATAAACCCATGGCATGCAAGCCATGAGTCAAGCTGCTCAAAGAGCGAATTATCACCTGCGGTATTATCAATCACCGTTGTAGCGAGATTGCACAGCGCAGACTCATCGGGCTGGCAAGCAGAACGGGCATCGAAATCAGATGGCTCCATGCCACGCTGAATAGCACGCTTGCGACGAACTGACAAAGGGGCGCTGATGACCAGAATTTCATCAGCCAAGCCAAATGCATCCTCAAAACCAGTCGGGGCAGAAACCTCGACCACCGCAAAGGGGTAACGGGGGGAAGAAACCGTGCAGCAAACCGGATCAAGAATCCTCAGTGACAGCTGCTCAATGAGAACGGGGTGCACAATGCTATTGAGCCTCGCGACCGCATCAGGAGAAACAAAAGCTCGAGAAGCGAGTATGTTACGGCGAACGCCGCCCTCCTCGTCCAAAATATCCCAGCCAAATTCTTCCGCGAGGGCATTGACGATATCGGAGCCTGGCACATACAGCGATTTGGCAAGTTCGTCCAGATCGATGAGCATGGCGCCATGAGATTCGAGATAGCGGCAGGCAGTCGACTTACCCGAAGCAATATTGCCCAAGACAAAAACGGTAAACATCAAGTCCTCCCTAACGCCAATGGGAGTTATTATCGCGCAAATACAAAAGAAGGACTCAAAATACAGCCAAACAGTAAGACAAGCTAAGAGAAGGCGAGTTCTTGTATTACAGCTCTCTATAAAACGCAAAAAAGGGGGAGGCCGCGAGGCCTCCCCCTTC
>CABUVF010000072.1 GCA_902494945.1 uncultured Collinsella sp. | reverse complement strand
GGCGGCGAGTGCGGCGGCAAAGGGCTCAGGCCCTCCGGCGGGCGCCAAAAGCTCGGGTCTGCGGTTGGTGGTTCGACTGGCGGTTGCGGTCATATCCTGCCTTTCAAAATGCTCAGATACTCAAAAGTATAGTGGCGCCGTCGCGATGGACGATGTCCGTGCTTCAAGCGGGATAAAGTCTTCAGCAGCTTGGACTGGCTGCTCCACATAAGAACCGTTCAGCGGTCCTGGGAAACCGTTGGGCGATAAAATATTCTCGTAATCTGATAATTATCTTGCATCTGGCAAAATCATCCCCTACTATCCCAATCAAGCGCGGCATTCAGCCCGAACTGTGCCTCCCGGTATGAATGCCGCGCTCCCGTTCCCTTTTGCTTGTAAGGAGAAGAGCATGAGCAAGAGCGTTGTTTCTTCCGATAACGCACCCGCAGCCATCGGCCCGTATTCCCCCGGCATCCAGACCGGCAACATGGTGTTCCTGTCCGGCCAGCTGGGCATCGATCCCGCAACCGGCAAGATGCCTGAGGGCGTCGAGGCCCAGGCTAAGCAGTCCCTTGCTAACGTCGAGGCCCTGCTGACCGCTGCCGGCGCCACGTTTGCCGATGTTGTCAAGACCACGGTCTACCTGGCCGACATCGCCGACTTCGCCGCCGTGAACGAGATCTACGCCTCCAAGTTCGAGGCCCCGTTCCCCGCGCGCAGCGCCTTCCAGGTTGCCGCCCTTCCGGCCGGCGGTCTGGTCGAGATCGAGGTCGTCGCCGCCCTCTAAGGCGTTGGCCACAACTAAACATGACATGCAAAAAGACCCTGCAACGCGTGCGAGCTGCAGGGTCTTTTGTCAAGTGACGAATCGCTTGTGGAGCCGCGCTTCATTTTGCTCGTTAGCCCTCCTTGCGGACTTTTTGCAGGTAGCGGTAGACGCTGGGCTCCGAGATGCCCAGCGAGGTGGCGGCGCAGGCCACGGCGCCCTTGAGCATAAACACGCCGTTGCCGTTGAGATGGCGGATAACATCGACGCGGTCGGCCTGGCCGAGCGAAGAAACTTCCATTCCGCGGCTTTCGAGCAACTCGGAAATACTGCGGTCAATGAGCTCCTGTGTGGACTCCGAAAGGCTTTCGACCTCGATAGGGGCGGGCTCCGTGCGCATCGGCGCCGCGTCGAAGCACGTCATGAGCTGCTGCGCCATGGCGTTGATGGAGCGCACGGTCGAGAGGTCGGTGTTGACGCAGAGCATACCGACGATCTCGTCATTCTCGCGGATAAAGTACGTCGCTGACTCCAACGTCTTGCCGCCAGCACCGCGCCCCTCGTAGCCCGTGATAAATGGCAGGTCGCGATACTTAGGGTCGTGCATGATCTTGAGTGCCAGATCGGTGGCGGGGCCGCCGACCTTGCGGCCGCTCACGATGCCGTTGCGAATATCGACGATGGCGTGGTCGGGATCCGAGAAATCGTGCAACACGATTTCGCTGTTCTTGCCGAGTACCTGTTCCAAGAAATCGACCATCGGCAAAAAGCGACGTACGGTCTCGTTCACGGGCAACTCCTTTGGGTTCTATCGAAGAGTTCATAACAATTTTTTCTCATGGTAACACGCTGCCCATCATCTCGTATATCCGCAGGTACATTGCGTAATACAGACGAACGGTAGGATTTTGGCGGTAAGCGGTCGACCAAAAGAAAAGTTAGATGTTATTTTGACTAGACACTTTCCTGACCTGCGGGAATGCGTTATCTCAGCTGAAGAATAGTCTGATAACAAAAAATTATTATTGAGAATAAGAATCATCTTTAATACGATATGCAACGAAGGCACAACCTCAACCCCGCACTGCGTCACAATAGAGCGTTAGATGCGAAAACAACTACTTCGAGGATTGGTGGTCAAATGGCCCAGGAGACGGTTACGAACGGCACTGAAGCCCTGTTCACTCGCGAGGGCATGCCCCCCGTTAAGGAAATGATCCCGTGTGCCCTTCAGCACGTACTGGCATCGTTTGCCGGCATCATTACCCCGGCGGTCATCATGGCCGGTGTCTACGGCTTTAATAGCCAGCAGAGTACCGACATCATCCAGGTCGCGCTCATTCTTTCGGCGATCGACACGGCCCTTCAGGCCTTTGCCCCCTTCCGTCGCATCGGCGGCGGCCTGCCCATCGTCATGGGCGTTTCGTTCGCGTTCCTGCCGGCCCTGCAGGCCATGGGCGCCTCGGGCTTTAGCTTTGGTGCGCTGCTGGGCGGCGAGATCGTCGGCGGCGCCGTCGCAGTCCTCTTTGGTCTGGCTTACAGCAAGATCAAGTGGCTATTCCCGCCTGTCGTGACCGGTACGGTCATCTTCTCCATTGGCGTCTCTCTCTATCCCACGGCCGTCAAGTATATGGCCGGCGGTATGGGTACGCCGCTATGGGGCACCCCGCAGGCCTGGTGCGTCGCTCTTATCACCTTCGCCGTGGTCTTTGCGCTCGCCAACTTTGGCAAGGGCACGCTCAAGCTGGGATCCGTGTTCTTTGGCATGATCGTCGGCATGATCGTCTCCATCCCCTTTGGCATGATCGACTTCTCCAGCGTCGCCACCGCTCAGGTCTTCGCCCTTCCCAAGCTCATGCCCTACGCGCTCGAGTTTGATCCCGAGGTCTGCATTACCCTCGCTGTCGTGTTCCCCATGGTTGCCATCCAGGTTATCGGCGACGTCTCCGCCGCCTGCCTGGGCTCCATCGACCGTATGCCCACCGAGCGCGAGCTCTCCGGCGCTATCGTGTCCCAGGGCCTCACCTCTATGGTCGGCGGCCTGCTGGGCGGTCTTCCCACCAGCGCCCTTGGCCAGAACGTGGGCATCATCTGCTCCAACAAGGTCGTCAACAAGTGGGTCTTTGTGATCATCGCGGCCGTCTTTGCCATCGCCGGTCTGTTCCCGCAGCTCTCTGCCGTCCTTTCCGCTATCCCGCAGCCCGTCATCGGCGGCGCGACCGTCGGCGTCTTTGGCACCATCACCATGAACGGCGTGCGCATGTTCACCCGCGAGGGCCTCACGCAGCGCACTACCACCATCGTCGGTACCTCCGTCGTCTTTGGCCTGGGTATCTGGATGGCCAGCGGTTGCCTTGCCGGCGAGGGTATGCCCGCCTGGGTATCCACCGTCATCGGCTCCAATGCCGTAACCCCCACCGCCATTATGGCCATTGTCCTTAACCTGATCCTTCCGCAGACGCCGGTCGTGGCTCAGCACATCGATGCTGCCAAGGACGCTGCCGTGGATCTGGTCTTGCCCGAGAGCAAGAAGTAACCAATTCGGTGCTATTCGTCGGCGGGCGCATCGCCTCGTCCGCCGACGTCATGCGGCGCCAAGCCGCACTTCAAAGGGTTTGTCCCTTTGGTGAAGCGTTGACGGGAGAGGGCCCGTTTCCGGTGTAGGCCGGCGCTTCGCACTCCGCCATGTCAGAGGTGTCAAACCCCGCCCCTGATGTTGAAGGGAGCATTCATGCTTCTGGTCGCTAACGGTTCCGTTTTTACCCGCAACGCTCAGACCCCGTTCATTCCCAACGGTGCGGTCGCCATTGACGGAGATACGATCGTCGAAGTAGGTCCCGAGTGCGAGCTCAAGGCCAAGTACCCGGATGCCGAGTACGTCGACGCCCAGGGCAACCTCATCATGCCCGGACTCATCAATTGCCACACCCACATCTACTCGGGTCTGGCTCGCGGCCTTGCCATTAAGGGCTGCAACCCCACCAACTTCCTGGAGAATCTTGAGCAGCAGTGGTGGAAGATCGATGACAACCTGACACTCGACGGCACCAAGGCCAGCGCCTATGCCACGATTTTGGACTCCATCCGCGATGGCGTCACAACGATCTTCGATCACCACGCGAGCTTCTGCGAGATCCCAGGCAGCCTCTTTACCATTAAGGATGCAGCTCAGGAGCTGGGCATGCGTTCGTGTCTGTGCTACGAGGTCTCCGATCGCCGCGGCCAGGAAAAATGCGACCAGGCCATTGCCGAGAACGCCGAGTTTGCCCAGTGGGCCGCCAAGGAGCGTCGCGATAACGACAACCACATGATCGCCGCCATGTTTGGCGGTCACGCCACCTTTACGCTGTCGGACGAGACCATGGATAAGATGGCCGAGGCCAACAACGGCCTGACCGGCTTCCACATCCATGTGTGCGAGGGCATGAATGACGTGTGGGACTCCCGCCTCAACCGCGGTGGCATCAGCCCCGTCGAGCGCCTGCTGCAGCACAACCTGCTGGGTCCCGACACCATGCTCGGCCACTGCATCCACGTGACGCCTGCCGAGATGGATATCGTCAAGGAGTCTGGCACCTGGCTCGTCAACAACCCCGAATCCAATATGGGCAACGCCGTGGGCTGCGCCCCCGTGCTCGAGTTCTTCCGCCGCGGCATCCCCGTGTGCATGGGCACCGACGCCTACACCCACGACATGCTCGAGAGCCTCAAGGTCTTTCTGATCATTCAGCGCCACAACGCCGCCATGCCCAACGTGGGCTGGTGCGAGGCCATGACGATGCTGTTCGAGAACAACGCCAAGATGGCGAGCAAGTACTTCGATCGCAAGCTCGGCGTGCTCGAGGCCGGCGCTGCCGCCGACGTCATCGTCATGGACTACAAGCCCTTTACGCCGCTGAGCGAGGAGAACATCGACGGCCACATGCTCTTTGGCATGATGGGCAAAAACTGCCGTACCACCATCATCAACGGCCGCGTCCTGTACAAGGATCGCGAGTTCGTTGGGATTGATGAGGACAAGATCAACGCGTGGACCATGGCTGAGTCCAAGAAGCTCTGGAGCACGCTCAACGATCGCGTGTATTAATTCCAATTGGAGATTCGCGCGCGTCGGATGTTTCGCCGCATCCGACGCGCGCATAGGCGGCCTCCGCGGGGTCGCCGGCGCTGTGCTAGCGCTACACCGTATTTGCGCCCGCCGCGCGGTCTCGCCGGGCGTTACAGAGAGGAGCTCATTATGAGCGACATCATGAGGCCGATCCCGTTTTCGCAGCTGATGAACTGGATCATCGAGGAGCACAAGACCCAGGACGCCATCTTTGGCGTGCGCAAGATGGCCGCGACCAACCAGGAGGGCGCGCTTCCCATTTTTGACGAGCGCATCGAGACTCCGTTTGGCCCGGCCGCCGGTCCCAATACGCAGCTTGCCCAGAACATCGTGGCATCCTATGTGGCTGGTTCCCGCTTCTTTGAGCTCAAGACCGTCCAGGTTATGGACGGCGAGGAGCTCTCCAAGTGCGTCAACAAGCCCTGCATCGTGGCTCAGGACGAGTGCTACAACTGCGAGTGGTCGACCGAGCTCGAGGTTCCGCAGGCATTTGCCGAGTACGTGAAGGCATGGTTTGCCTGCCACCTGATCGCTCGCGAGTACGGTCTGGGCAGCCCGGACGGCTTTGTCTTCAACATGTCGGTGGGCTATGACCTGGAGGGCATTAAGAGCCCCAAGGTCGACGCGTACATCGAGGGCATGAAGGACGCCAGCGGCTCCGACGTCTGGAACGAGTGCCGCGCATGGGCACTCGCCAACCTGGACAAGTTTGAGCATGTCGACGCTGCGTTTGTCGAGTCCATCCCGGCGCGCGTCTCCAACTCCATCACCGAGTCTACCCTGCACGGCTGCCCGCCTGCCGAGATCGAGCGCATCGCGACCTACCTCATCACCGAGAAGGGCCTTAACACCTACATCAAGTGTAACCCCACGCTGTTGGGCTATGAGTTTGCCCGCCAGCGCCTCAACGAGCTGGGCTTTGATTACATCGTCTTTGATGACACGCACTTCCGCGAGGATCTGCAGTGGGCCGATGCCGTGCCCATGTTCGAGCGCCTGATTGCCCTGTGCGCCGAGCGCGGTCTGGAGTTTGGCGTCAAGCTGACCAACACGTTCCCCGTCGACGTGACGAGGAACGAGCTGCCTTCCACCGAGATGTACATGTCCGGCCGTTCGCTGTTCTCGCTGACCATCGAGGCCGCCCGCCGCATTACCGAGCAGTTCGATGGCAAGCTGCGCATCAGCTACTCCGGCGGTGCCACGGTCTACAACATCCGTGCCCTGTATGACGCCGGCATTTGGCCCGTCACCCTGGCGACCGACGTGCTCAAGCCCGGTGGCTACGAGCGCTTTAGCCAGATGGCCGGCGAGTTTACCGATCTGGACGGCAAGCCGTTCGCGGGCGTCTCTCTCGAGGCCGTGACCGCGATCCAGACCGACTCACTCACCAACCCGCTCTACAAGAAGCCGCTGCGTCCGCTGCCCGACCGCAAGGTCGCTGGCAAGAGCCCGCTTTCCGACTGCTTTACCACGCCGTGCCGTACGAGCTGCCCCATCCAGCAGGATATCCCTGCCTATCTGGCGGCTGTTGACGAGGGCCGCTACGAGGACGCGCTCAACATCATCATCGAGCGCAACGCCCTGCCGTTCATTACCGGTACCATCTGCCCGCATCCCTGCGGCCGTGCCTGCGAGCGTGCATTCTACGAGCCCGAGGGCGCCCAGATTCGCGCCAGCAAGCTCAAGGCCGCCCGCGAGGCCATGACAGCCGTGCTGCCCAAGTTGCGCGCCCAGGGCATCGCCAACGACAGCGAGCGCAACGTTGCCGTTATCGGCGGCGGCCCGGCCGGTCTGGCGACGGCGTTCTTCCTGACGCGTGCCGGCGTGCCCGTTACCATCTTTGAGGCCCGCGACTCGCTCGGCGGCGTGGTCCGTCACGTGATCCCCGAGTTCCGCATCTCGAGCGACGATATCTCCCACGATGCCGAGCTCTGCCTGGCCTTTGGCGCCAAGGTGCAGCTCAATGCTCGCGTGGAGTCCATCGACGAGCTCAAGGCCCAGGGCTTTACCGACGTGGTCGTGGCCACCGGTGCCTGGATGCCCGGTTCCGCTGGTTTGGGCGAGGGTGCCGAGCTCGACGTGCTGGAGTTCCTCGAGGCCGCCAAGAAGGGCGAGAAGCTCGAGCTGGGCAAGGACGTCGTGGTCATTGGCGCCGGCAACACCGCCATGGACGCCGCCCGCGTGGCCAAGCGCCTGGCTGGCGTGAAGAACGTGCGCCTGGTGTATCGCCGCACCAAGAAGCAGATGCCCGCCGACGAGGAAGAGCTCGATCTTGCTCTTGCAGACGGCGTTGAGTTCTGCGAGCTGCTGGCGCCCAAGGCGCTCAACGGCGCCGTGCTGACCTGCGATGTTATGGAGCTTGGCGAGCCGGATGCAAGCGGCCGTCGCAGCCCCGTCGCCACGGGCGAGACCGTCGAGCTTTCCGCCACCACGGTGATCTGCGCCGTGGGCGAGGGCATCGATGCCAGCCTGTACGATGCCGCGGGCGTCGAGCACGACCGTCGCGGTCGCCTTGCCGCCACCTCCACCGGCGTCGAGGGCGTCTGGGCTGCGGGCGACTGCCGCCGCGGTCCTGCCACCGTGGTCGAGGCTATTGCCGACGCCGCCGAGGTCGCCCGTGCCATCGCCGGCGTGGACTTTAACAAGTACGCCGACTGCAACGAGCAGGCCGGTCGCGAGGACACCTGCTACGAGCGCAAGGGGACGCTCTGCCGCGACAAGCGCAACTGCACCAAGACCCGCTGCCTGGGCTGCGGCTCGGTGTGCGAGGTCTGCTGTGACGTGTGCCCCAACCGCGCAAACGTTGCCATTAAGGTGCCGGGCCTGGCCAAGCATCAGGTGGTACATGTCGATGGCATGTGCAACGAGTGCGGCAACTGCGCTGTGTTCTGCCCCTACCAGGAGGGTCGTCCCTACAAGGACAAGCTCACCCTGTTCTGGAGCGAGGAGGACATGGAGAACTCCGAGAACGAGGGCTTCCTGGCTGTGGACGAGGACCACTTTAAGGTCCGCGTCGCCGGCACGGTTCGCACCGTCTCGGTCGATGCCGTCAACACCGGTCTTCCCGAGGCCGTCCGCCTGACCATCAGGGCCGTGCGCGACAACTATTCGTACCTTCTTAAGAAATAGGCGAGTCTCTTATGGCCAAATCCATTCAACATAACGTGGCCTACGTTGCCTGCGGAAGCGGCTGTGCCTCCGCAGGCGGCGACGCCCGCTGCAGCGAAGGCTGCATTGGCTGTGGCGCCTGCGTCACGGCCTGCCCCCACGGTGCCATTGCGCTGGTCGATGGCATCGCCCGCGTGGATCGCTCCAAGTGCACGGGTTGTGGCCTGTGCGGCATGGCGTGCCCACAGCGCGTGATTGCCTTCGTTCCCGGCTACCAGAACATCCTGGTGCGCTGCAACAACACCGATAAGGGCGCCATTGCGCGCAAGATTTGCGACACGAGCTGCATCGGTTGCGGCATGTGCGCCAAAAAGTGTCCCGCTGGCGCTATCCGTATCGAGGACAACTGCGCCCATATCGACGGCGCGGACTGCCTGTCGTGCGGCATGTGCGCCGTCGTCTGCCCGCACGGTGCCATCCACGACCGCACCGGCATCGCCGCCGGCGTGTAGAAGGGAATCGCCATGGCACAGGAATTCACTTTTACCGTTAACGGCGTCGAGCACACGACGACCCAAAACAAGCCACTGCTGCGCTACCTGCGCGACGACCTGCATATTCACTCCGCCAAGGACGGCTGCTCCGAGGGCGCCTGCGGCACCTGCACCATCCATGTGGACGGCGCGGCCGTGAAGGCGTGCGTTCTGACCACCGCTCTTGCCGCCGGACGCGACATCGTGACCGTCGAGGGCCTGCCCGAGGACGTGCGCGAGGCATTTGTGTACGCCTTTGGCGCCGTGGGCGCCGTGCAGTGCGGTTTTTGCATCCCCGGCATGGTCATGGCGGGTGCGGCGCTCATCGCCGAGGACCCCGAGCCCACCGAGGAGCAAATCAAGTACGCCATCCGCGGCAATGTCTGCCGCTGCACCGGCTACAAGAAGATTATCGAGGGCATTGCGCTGGCCGCTGCGGTGCTCCGCGGCGAAAAGCAGGTCGACGAGGACCTGGAGCGCGGCGACGATTACGGCGTGGGCAAGCGCGCCTTCCGTATCGACGTGCGCAAGAAGGTGCTCGGTGAGGGCAGGTATCCCGACGACATCGACGAGCTCGATCAGCCGGGCCTGACCTACGCCAGCGCAGTGCGCTCCAAGTATCCGCGCGCCCGCGTGCTCTCCATCGATACCTCCAAGGCCGAGGCCCTGCCCGGCGTGGTGGGCATCCTGCGCGCCGAGGACGTGCCGGTCAACCAAGTCGGCCACCTTATCCAGGACTGGGACGTCATGATCGCCCAGGGCGATATCACCCGCTGCGTGGGCGATGCCATCGTGCTGGTGGTCGCCGAGGACGAGGCGACGCTCGAGAAGGCCAAGAAGCTCGTAAAGATCGATTACGAGCCGCTGGAGCCCGTGCGTAACATTGTCGAGGCCAGGGCTGCCGCCGCCCCGCGCCTGCACGACGGCTTCTTTGCGTTTGGCAAGACGGTGGAGCTCAAGGACAACGTGTGCCAGAGCCGCCACGTGACGCGCGGCGACGCCGCCAAGGCGCTGGCAGAGAGCGCGTTTACCGTGACGCAGCGCTTTACCACGCCCTTTACCGAGCATGCCTTCTTGGAGCCCGAGTGCGCCGTTGCCTTCCCGTACAAGAACGGCGTCAAGGTGCAGTCGACCGATCAGGGTGCTTACGACACGCGCAAAGAGTGCGCCCACATGTTTGGCTGGGATAACGAACCCGAGCGTGTGGTCGTCGAGACCATGCTCGTGGGTGGCGGCTTTGGCGGTAAGGAGGACGTGTCCATCCAGCACTTGGCCGCGCTCGCCGCATATAAGTTCCAGCGTCCTGTGAAGTGCAAGCTCACGCGCGCTGAGTCGCTTGCGTTCCATCCCAAGCGTCATGCCATGGACGGCACCTTTACGCTGGGCTGCGACGCCGAGGGCAACTTTACCGGCCTGGACTGCGAGATCAACTTTGACACCGGCGCCTACGCGTCGCTGTGCGGCCCGGTGCTCGAGCGCGCCTGTACGCATGCCGTCGGTCCCTACAAGTACCAGAACACCGACATTCGCGGCTTTGGCTACTACACCAACAACCCGCCCGCCGGCGCGTACCGCGGCTTTGGCGTTTGCCAGTCCGAGTTTGCGCTCGAGAGCCTGAT
>CABUVF010000071.1 GCA_902494945.1 uncultured Collinsella sp. | reverse complement strand
GGTACCTGGACATGTCGAAGCTGGAGGAGATGGACGAGCTGAGCAAGAAGGCGGAGGGCTAGAGCAAGGCGGGGCCGAGGCCGCCTCGATCAATTTGCGAAAGAATCTTGACGGTACCAGCCGTCATGACACCGCTTTAACATCAGCAAAAAGCCCGATGAAAGGAGCCACCCATGCCCGCGCTCGACCTTTGGAACCTCGCATCCCAGCTCAAAAGCACCGATTATCGCTGGGTCAACCTCACCCACACGCTCTCGTGCGACACCCCACACTGGTTTGGCTTTAAGCCGTGAGTTCCCATGCGTTTGTTCTTCTAAATACCGCTATCCGGAGCACGCAACACGCTCCGGTAAAACCAGAGTTGAGGCTAACTTTAGGACCCCACGATCTCGTCCTCATCATCACGGCAAAGGACGACGCCGGCGCTTCCCAGCGCAGCGACAGCAATCAGGGCCCCCACAACGATAGGAGCAGCTCCGCACGTGCCCTGCATACCCGCGACGAGCGCGGCCGTAGGACCAAGGCAGCCAAGCGTCAATGCAACGGCGGCAACGGCGATATCTCGAGCGTTCACAAGACCACTTCCTCCACGAGAACGACTTTGTTTCTCGTGACTTAGTGTGCCCCGCGCCCATATGCGCGGCGTACGGCCACGGTAAGCGCTCTGTTAACTCAAGCACGCACAAAAAACGGACGCCCTTACGTTGCCCAAAGGCTCGGTAAAGACGCCCGCCCGTCATGTCCTATTGGCTTATGGCAGATTACCAACCGGTATAGTAGTCGGTGGTTCCGGCAGCACAGCCGGAGTCATAGACCTTGCAATCACCCTTGGAGCCCGTAAAGGTCGAGCCCTGGGCCATATCGCCCGCGGCAACAACGTAATAGCCGTCGGAATCGCGCCAGAAGCCCTCAGAATCCTGAGTCCATTCGCCCGTGCGATAGTGATAAAGCACATTGCTGCTGTAATAGGTCTCGCGGCGCCCGTTGTAGTTATTGACACCCGCAGAGCGCGTCAGGCCCGATCCGTTCGCGTAGGACGCGGCAGACGCGTAGGACGGAGTGTAGCCGGCGTTGTAGTACGAAGCCTGGGCGGCCTCGGCAGCCTCTGCCTCGGCGGCAGCGGCCTCGAGCGCTTCGCGCTTGGCATTCTCAAGCGCAGTGCGCAGCTCATCGAGCTCGGTCGACTTCGCGTCGACCTCCCCCATCGTCAAAAGGCTGCCCGCACCATCGATACAACCCTGCAGCACAGCGCGCTCGTCATCGGTGGCATAGTCACCATACATGTTTAGGATAATCTGAGCGCGCATCTCAAGGGAATCGCGCTTGGCCTCCATCGAGGCGTTCCACTCCTGCATGGAACCATAACCATCGCCGCGATAATCAACGGGCTGTACCAGCGTCGTCTCGGACGGGGTAGATCCAACCGTATCGGACAGTGTTGCCGCGTGGGCATCAGTTGCGCCGGCGCCCGCCAAAAGCGCCACGGTCAGAGCGGCGGAAAGGGCGGCGGCTTTCGGTTTTCGTGAATCGATCCTCATGTAGCTGGAAACCTCCGTAGTGCGTTTTTGCTGCGTTTGAGCTGCGTGTGATTCGATCGCGCTGCATAGTACCTCGAGCAAATCGCGACCTGCGGTTTTACTCAAAAGGCGCACGTCAATTGCGTAAAACTCACATCCTCTCAACAGGAGTTTTCCACAACTCAAATGCATAAAGCGTGTCAAAAACCCTGTTTTTGCACCCGCTCTATGCAAAAAAGGCGCCTGTGCAACCATTGTTCGCACAGGCGCCTTGAGCAGGCATTTTATGCAGTTATACCTATCGAGTCGCAAGGGGTCCTTGCACAAGTCGCCTTACTCGTCCAGCGCGGCGAAGGCCTGCTTCAGATCCCAAATGATGTCCTCGGCGTTCTCGGTACCGATGGAAAGACGGATCGTGGAGGGCGTGATGTTCTGCTCGGCGAGCTCCTCGGCAGAGAGCTGGGAGTGCGTGGTGGTAGCCGGGTGCACGACGAGCGACTTGACGTCGGCCACGTTGGCGAGCAGCGAGAACACCTGCAGATGATCGATGAACTTCCAAGCTGCCTCCTGGCCACCCTTAATCTCAAAGGTGAAGATCGACGCGCCACCGTTGGGGAAGTACTTCTGATAGAGCTCGTGATCGGGGTGCTCAGACAGGCTCGGGTGGTTCACCTTGGCGACATGGCTGTCACCAGCCAGGAACTCAACGACCTTCTTGGTGTTCTCGACATGACGGTCGACGCGCAGCGACAGAGTCTCGGTGCCCTGGAGCAGGACCCAGGCGTTGAACGGGCTGATGCAGGCGCCCTCGTCGCGCAGCAAGATGGCGCGGACATAGGTCGCGAAGGCAGCGGGACCGGCAGCCTCGGCAAACGAGACGCCATGGTAGGAGGGGTTGGGCTCGGCGATCTGCGCATACTTGCCGCTCGCCTTCCAGTCGAAGTTGCCGCCATCGACAATCACGCCGCCCAGCGAAGTTCCGTGGCCGCCAATGAACTTAGTTGCGGAGTGGACAACGATGTTGGCGCCATGCTCCAGCGGACGGAACAGATACGGGGTGCCGAAAGTGTTGTCGACGACGACCGGCAAACCATGCCTCTTGGCGATCTCGGAGATGGCGTCGATGTTGGGAATGTCGGAATTGGGGTTGCCGAGCGTCTCGAGGTAGATGACCGTGGTGTTGTCCTTGATGGCCCCCTCGACCTCTTCCAGGTTATGGGCATCGACAAACGTGGTCTCGACGCCAAACTGGGAGAGCGTATGCTCCAGCAGGTTGTAGGAGCCACCGTAGATGGTCTTCTGAGCCACCACGTGGTCACCAGCCTGGGCAAGAGCCTGCAGGGTATAGGTGATGGCAGCGGCACCGGAGGCGACGGCAAGACCGGCCACGCCACCCTCGAGCGCGGCGATACGGTCCTCAAAGACGCCCTGGGTGGAGTTGGTCAGACGGCCGTAGATGTTACCGGCGTCGGCAAGACCAAAGCGGTCGGCGGCGTGCTGGGAGTTGCGGAACACATAGCTCGTGGTCTGGTAGATAGGCACGGCACGAGAGTCGGATGCGGGATCGGCACTCTCCTGGCCAACGTGCAGCTGCAGGGTATCGAAACCAAAGGTGTGCTCGGGGTTGTTGATGAACTGGCTCATGATGATCTCCTTGATCGAACAAAAGTAAATAAAAAGAGAGAAGTAAGTCGCTGTCTCCTGATCACGCCGACGGGCGCAAACAGGAGCCCGGCATTCGTCTTGGTAAGCAGTTCATATGCGGTCCTCCTTTTGACATCCCGGTTCCGTGGTCGGCTTAATTACCTACCGCATTTGTGTGTTTTGAATAGTACGAGCATTGTTTCCCTCGGTCAATCACTTAAAAGCGCTAACCTGTTATCGGTTTTTTAGATAGCTATCGAAAGGACGGGCGCCGATGACCCTCCAGCAGCTTCGCTTTCTTATCGCCGTGGCAGAATCCGGCTCAATTAACGCCGCAGCTCAGCGCCTCTATACCGCTCAGTCCAACATCTCAAACGCCGTCAAAAGCCTAGAACAAGAGCTCCATCTGGAGATCTTTACGCGCTCCAGCCGCGGCGTCACGCTCACCAACGACGGCACCGAGCTTTTGGGCTATGCGCGCCAGGTCGTAGAGCAGGCCGACATGCTCGAGGCACGCTACGAGGACGGCGGCACCCCGCAAGCCCGCCTCGCCATTTCCGCCCAGCACTACGCCTTTTCGGTCGAGGCCTTTGTCAACGTGGTCGAGCACTGCCGCGACAGCAAGTTCGAGTTCGTCATGCGCGAGACCACCACATCGCAGATCATCGATGACGTCCGTGCGTTTCGCAGCGATATCGGCATTCTGTATCTGGATGACTTTAACGCCCGCGTTCTGCAGAAGGCCTTCGCCGATGCCCGCGCAAGCTTCCATCCCCTATTTGACGCGACGGTTCACGTCTTCGTTAGCGAGCGCCACCCGCTCGCACGCCGCCCGCAGCTGTCCCTTGCCGACCTCACGCCCTATACGCGCTACAGCTTTGAGCAGGGAACCTCAAACTCCTTCTATTACGCCGAGGAACCCTTTAGCTATATCCCTTGCGACCGCAACATACGAATCTCAGACCGCGGAACACTTACTAACTTACTTATCACGTCGAACGGTTACACCCTGTCGACCGGTGTCCTCTCAAATGAAATGCAGTGGGGTATGGCATCGATCCCGCTGGCAGACGCCCCGACGATGCGCGTGGGCTACATCATGCACGACGAGCGCAAGCCCTCTCCCCTCTTGCAGCAATACCTCGATGAGCTCAACCGCATCATCCATGCCAACTAACAGTCGGAAGACGGGGTAGAAATCGTAGATTGCTAGCCCCCGGCGGGCATGGCGCTACAATGGTCACTCATATGAAATGCACTCAACGAAAGGAAGCCCGTGAAGGTCATCATCTATACCGACGGCTCGGCCCGATCAAATCCGGGACGCGGTGGCTACGGCGCCGTACTCAAATACACCAACCCCGCCGGCAAGACCTTCACCTCCGAGCTTTCGCGCGGCTACGCCAAGACCACCAACAACCGCATGGAGCTCATGGCGGTCATCGTGGCGCTCGAGGCACTCAACCGCCCTTGCGAGGTCGAAGTCCATTCCGACTCACAGTACGTCGTCAACGCCTTTAACAAGCACTGGATCGACGGCTGGAAAAAGCGCGGATGGAAAACCGCCAACAAGCAACCCGTCAAGAACCGCGACCTGTGGGAACGCCTACTCACCGCCAAAAGCAAGCACAAAGTTGAGTTCATCTGGGTTAAGGGTCACGCCGGTCACGAGCTCAACGAGCGCTGCGACGAACTTGCCACCACGGCGGCCGACGGCAGCAACCTCGATATCGACACCGGCTTTAACGAGAGCGACCTGTAATAGCGTTTTCGCGCAGCTTTATATCCCCACGCGCTACACTCATCCTGTAGACCAAACAACGCAAGGGGGACGTATGCTGCGCATCGCGACCATCGGCACATCCATGATCACCGACGACTTTATCCAAGTCATCGACGCCAACGACCAAGCCGCGTTTGTGGGCACGCTTTCACGCGATGCCAATCGCGGTGCTGCCTTTACCGCCGAGCGCGGTGGCGAGCGAAACTTTACCTCACTCGATGAGCTCGCGGCAGCCGCCGACGTCGACGCCGTCTATATCGGCAGTCCTAACGCACTTCACTACGCGCAGGCCCTTGCCTGCATCGCCGGCGGCAAGCATGTCATCGTCGAGAAGCCCTTCTGCGCCACCGAAGCGCAGGCGCTGGAAGTCTTCCGCGCAGCCGAGGCGGCGGGCGTCGTAGCCCTCGAGGCCATGCGCCCGCTCCATGACCCCGCTTTCCACGCCATCGAGGACGCCCTGGGCGAGATTGCGCCCATTCGTCGTGCATCGTTGCGCTTTGGCAAGTATTCTTCGCGCTACAACGAGGTTCTCGCGGGGCGCGCCACCAATATCTTCGACTGCCACATGGCCTCGGGCTCCCTCATGGACATTGGCGTCTACACCGTCGAGCCCATGGTCGAGATTTTCGGCATGCCCTCCGGCCTTACGAGCATGGCTACTCTGCTCGACCCCGCCACGCGACAGCTCACGCACGGCCCCATCGACGGCTGCGGTTCCATTCTCGCCAGCTACGGCGGTGGCCGTATCTCCGTCGAGCTCGCGCACTCCAAAATAACGAATGACCTGCTGCCCTCGCAGATCGAAGGCGAGCGTGGCACTATCCAGATCGACCATCTGTCCACGCCCCGCAATGTCCGCATCGACTATCGCGGCGATGTCGTACGCGGCTCGGCGACCGAGGCACCGCGCGAACAGGGCGACAACGGCCGCGTGCTCGACCTGCCCAAATCGAGCAACACTATGGAATACGAACTCACAGACTTTATCACCGCCATCGGCGGCATCGATAACGTTAAGGAAGAGATTTGGGAGACCCCGGCGGGACGTCACGAACTTGGCCACTACCGCGATGTCACGCTCGTCTCATTGCGCATCATGGATGCCGTGCGCCAGCAGGCCGGCATCACCTTCCCGTCCGACGCAGGCAAGCAGGCCTAGCGATGGGCTTCTTCGATGCGTTCTTCTCCAGCGTCACCGGCGGCAGTCGAGAGCCTCAAAAACCATCAAACATTGAGCTCGAGTTGCGCCGCAGGCTTACTGTGCTCGCAAGCGACGAGGCCACTCAAGACACTCCCCTGCGCTATTTCCTGCGCTGGGCGGGGCAAGTCCAGGGCGTTGGCTTTCGCTTTACCAACACCAACCTCGCGCAGGCACGCGCGCTCACCGGCTGGGTGCGTAACATGGAAGACGGTTCAGTCGAGATGGAGATACAGGGAGCTCCGGCAAACATCCTATCTCATCTCGAGGCGCTTCACGCCTCCTACGAGCGCATGGGAACGCGTTTTCGCCTCGTAGACGCCCAGGCCCGAGCCCCACTTGCCAATGAAGACGGTTTCATTCCTCGTTATTAGTATTGTGTGCTAAATACGGTATCATTTACCTACGACCGTTGACAGAAAAGAGGCGAGGCGCATGGCGGTGCAAAGAAGGAATACCAGGCAGCGAAAGCTGGTTCTTGACGCTGTGCGCCAAAGCTATAACCATCCCACCGCCGACGAAATCTACAACGCCGTACGCGAACAGGATGACAAGATCAGCCGCGGCACGGTCTACCGCAACCTCAATCTCTTAGCCGACGCAGGGGAGATTCTCTCTATTAAGACGCCGGGCGGCAGCCGCTTCGATCGCACCATCGAGCCGCACGCACATATCATCTGCACCTCGTGCAGCCGCGTCATCGACGTGCCACTCCCCTTCGACGCCCAGCTCGACGCCAGGGCATCCGAACAAATCGGATGGAGCGTCAGCTCGCACTACACCATCTTTGAGGGACTCTGCCCCGACTGCCAGTAGCCTTTGGGACATGCCTGCAAATCTACTTGCCCATCCGCTACAGCAAACAGTACATTTCTAGGCATGTCCCAAATATCTACTCGGCGAGCAGGCGACGCAGCTCCTCTTCGACCGTGCGTACGTAACGGACGCGGTCGTTGATGCCACGCATAGAGGGATTGCAGCTCTCCATTAGATAGGGATGGCCCACTACGTTGAGCATGTCGCGGTCGTTTTCGTTATCGCCAAACGCCATCATCTCATCGGGCGAAATTCCCAGGGCACGACCGTAATCGGCAAGCGCGGAACCCTTACCCGAATCAAAGCCGATAAAGTCCGTCCACTCGGTTCCCGACGTCATCACGTCGACACAGTCGCTAAAGTGGCGCTCGAAATACTCCAGCGCCGCCGGCTGCTCTGCCTCGGGCGTCTGGAAGGCAATCTTAATGACGTCCTCGTCGATGTCCTCGGGACGGTCGACCACCGCCACATCGCAGTGGACCTCATAACGCAGGTGTTCAACAAACGCGTCGTTGCCGCTCATGGTGTAGAGGCGCCCCTCACACGAAAGGGTCACGTCGGCATGGGGATACGCAACCACGGCATTCGCGATATCCATAGCAAGGCAACGCTCCATGGAACGCTTGACAACGGCACGCCCCTCGCTCATCACCAGGGCTCCGTTTTCGCATACGTAGGCGAGCTCATCGGCCACCGGGGCAAACAGGTAGCGCAAGCTCGCATATTGACGGCCGCTCGCCGGCATAAACACGATACCGCGACGATGCAGCTCATCGATAAGCTCAAAGGCCTCGGAACGCGGCTCGCGCTCCCCCGGATGCAGCAACGTGCCGTCCAAATCGCATGCAATCAGCTTGATTCCCTCAAGACCCATATGCTTTCCCCCAAAGCCTCTTATCAACAGCAAGACGGACTTTGATTGGTCGCCCCTCAAAGCCCGTCTTGCGCATACGCGCACTTAGCCGCGCGTCTTTTTTACGATGGCAAAGTCGGGAGCTATGCTCACGACGACCTCCGCCGTACTCGATGCAAAGCGCCGGTCCGCATCGAGTTCACGGGTAACCACCGAGAGCCGAACACCCTCGACGCCCCGGAGCATGCGGCCCAAAACAGGCTGCACCGGCGTATACATGCGCACGGTATGCTCGTCCGAATCGCCTCGGAAAAGCGGCGCGTGCATATTGCCGATCTCCCAGCACGCATGCGCGAGCGCAATCGGATCCGTGCGGTCGACTTCGACCAAATTAACCTCGGCGCTGCGCAGGCGCACGACAACCGCCACGGGCACCATGCCCGAACGGTCGATGGCGAGCACGTCGCCATCGGCAAGACGACCGCCGTCGGCAGCATCCAGCCGAACATCGATCGTGCGCCCCAGCTCCGTCACGCCCGCAAACGCGCATACATCAGCCCGGTCCCAATCGAACAGTAGCTCGTCAACTTCAAAGACGCCGCCCAACTTCCGGCGAAGCAGGAGTTCATAGGACGGATCGTTGAGATTTCCCAAGCATGTCGTCGAAACCAAGCGTTCAGGCATACTCTAACCCTCGACCTCAACGAGCTCGATATCAAAGTTGAGGTCCTTGCCGGCCAGCTCGTGGTTGGCGTCGAGCGTCACAGCCTCGGGCGTTACGTCGATGACCACGGCGGGAACGGGCATACCGCTCGGCGTGGACAGGAAAAGCTTCATGCCCTTCTCGATCTGCTCGATGTTGGGAACCTGTTCGGCCGGGAAGGTCAGAACCATCTCGGGATTGTGCTCGCCGTAGGCATCGGCAGCAGGAATGTGCACGGTCTTCTTCTCGCCCACCTGCATGTCGACAACAGCGGCGTCGAAGCCCTTGATCATCTGACCGGCGCCGCAGGTGAACTCCAGCGGCTCGCCGCGATCGTAGGAGCTATCGAACTGCGTGCCGTCATCGAGCGTGCCGCGATAATGGGTCTTGACCTTCTTGCCCTGGTTGGACATGGTAACCTCCGTGATAAGGGCGGCGCACAACGCGGGCCGCCGTGAACATATGGCGCTAACTATACCCTAGTCATACAATTCAATGACAGTTTGCAAAGAAACGCTGCAACCGGAGGAACCATGGCATATCCCGTATTTGACCTACACTGCGACACTGCCGACCGAATCGGCTGGGCCACGCTCGATCTCGACCTGCGCTTTACCGCCGGCACCGACGGTTATTTCCCCGGCGACGAAACGCATCCGCAAGATTTCGACCTCATCGAGGGTAACGCCTGTGCCATCTCGCTCGCAAAGATCGGCAACACGCCGTGGGCACAGTGCTTCGCCACGTTTGTCCCCGACGAGATTCCCACCGCCCACGCCACGCGCTTCCAGGCGCAGATCATGGCGCATATGAGCGGCCAGGCAATGCTCAACCACGACCGTATGGTCAACGTGCGCAGCGCCGCAGACATTCGCCCCGCGCTCAAGGACGGCAAGGTCGCTTGCATCCACACCATCGAAAACGCCACGTTCTTTGCCGAGGACCCCGCGCTGATCGAGGTGCTCAAGAGCCTGGGCGTGCTTATGTCGTCACTCAGCTGGAACGCGCAGGGACCGCTCGCGAGCGGCCACGACACCCACGCCGGCCTCACCGCCGCCGGCATCGAGGCGCTTACGCAGATGGAGCACGCCGGCATGGTGCTCGACGTCTCCCACCTCAACGATGAGTGCTTTGACGAGGTCGCCGCCCGCGCCACGCGTCCCTTCGTCGCCAGCCACTCCAACTCCCGTGCGGTTTGCGGCGCCAAACGCAACCTTACCGACGACCAGTTCCGCACCATTCGCGACATGGGTGGCATCGTCGGCCTCAACTACTGCAGCGAGTTCCTTTCCAACGACGCAACCGACAAGACCGCCGCAGACGTCACCTTCGACCAGCTGGCGGCGCATATCGAGCACTGGCTCGACCTGGGCGGCGAGGACGTCATCGCGCTCGGCGGCGACTGGGACGGCGCCACGGTGCCCGCTTTCCTCTCCGATGCCAGCAAGATGCCCGAGTTCCAGAACATGCTTTCCAAGCATTTTGGCAAGACCGTGATGCAAAAGCTCTGCAGCGACAACGCGCTTGCCTTCTTCGAGCGTTATTAATTTCACATCCCTTGAGCGGGGCGGCAAGGAGAACCGTAGACAAGCCGGGCCGACCCAGAAAAGGAGGTCG
>CABUVF010000070.1 GCA_902494945.1 uncultured Collinsella sp. | reverse complement strand
TGGCCTTCAACCTGTTTGCGCGCTTCCTGTCGCGCAAGCGTCGCTAGTTAAGGAGTCCCATGTCCGTTTATCAGTCCGCTCCCACGCTGGAGCAAGCGGCCATTACGGCCAAGGATTTCAACTTTTGGTACGGTGACTTTCATGCGCTGACGGGGCTCGACCTCAACATCGCCAAAAACGCCATCACCTCCTTCATTGGCCCTTCGGGCTGCGGCAAGTCGACGTTTTTGCGCTGCATCAACCGCATGAATGATCTGATCGAGGGTACGCGCGTCGAGGGCACCATGACGCTCGACGGCAACGATATCTATGCCGAGGGCGTCGACCCGGTCGACCTCCGTCGCCGCGTGGGCATGATTTTTCAGCAGCCCAACCCGTTTCCCAAATCCATCTACGAGAATGTCGCCTTTGGCCCTCGTCTGCAGGGCGTGACTAGCAAAAGCGACCTCGATGACATCGTGGAAGAATCGCTCAAGCGCGCCAACCTCTGGAAAGAGGTATCCAATCAGCTCAACAAGGATGGTTTGGCGCTCTCGGGCGGTCAGCAGCAGCGTCTGTGCATCGCGCGCGTGCTTGCGGTGCAACCCGATGTCCTTCTGATGGACGAGCCCTGCTCCGCCATCGATCCCACATCCGTCTCTAAGGTCGAGGATCTGATGGCCGAGCTGGCGCCCGAGATGACGATCATCATCGTCACGCATTCAATGCAGCAGGCAGCTCGTATTAGCGACTACACCGCATTCTTCTTGCAGGAAGTTGCCGGCGAGCCCGCCACGCTCATCGAGTATGGTCAAACCGACGCGATCTTCACCAGCCCGGTGGACTCGCGGACGGAAGACTATATCACCGGCCGCTTTGGCTGATCGGTGCGACTAGTCCCAAGCTGATCGGACCTGGTCCGGTGTATATTCACTGTGCGGGCGGCATGACCGCACCCAACTGATTGGAGTGAACCATGCGCAAACTGTTTTCCCGTCAGCTCGTCGAGGCCCGTCACGAGATGCTGAGCATCTATGAGGCCGTCGATCTGGCCCTCCACGATGCCGTGAAGGCCTATGTGACCGACGACCGCAAGCTCGCCACCAAGACCAAGAAGCGCACGCTTTCGATTGACGCGCGTTGCGCCAACCTGGAGGCCGTCTGCTACAACCTGATCGCCACGCAGTCACCGGTCGCCTCCGACTTCCGCCTGCTTCAGACGATCATCTACGTCGACTTTAACCTTCAGCGCATGACCGATAAGGTCCGTCAGATCTGCCGTGCCACGCGTCATATGATCAAGGCCGACATCTCGCTGCCCCAGGAGCTCGTCGGTACGGTCGAGGCCGAGGCTGAGGCCGTCTACCAGGTGCTGGGCTCTTCGCTTTCTGCGCTCGTCACTAACGACATGTCCATCATCTGCAGCCTGGCCGTCGAGGACGAGCCGGTGCATGCGGCGTACGAGAAGTTCTTCCGCACCTTTAACCGTATGGATACGGGCGACTTTATGGACGACGACAGCAACTATGACGACCTGCGCCGCGCCATCATGGTTTCGCGCTACCTCGATCGCATCGCTTCGATTTCCATCGATGCCGCTTGCCGTCTGACCTTCCTGTTGACCGGACAGCGTATGACTGCCGGTGATATCGCCTGCACTGATGAGGATGAGCTCGAGAGCATGCGCGTGCCTTCGGGCGAGGGTGTTATCATGAGGCCCGCCGTCGATGCACGCTACGTTGCCAAGGTGCCCGTTAACGAGGTCAGCGAGGGTCTTCGCTACCTGCTCGATCATCTTGAGGATGAGGACGATGGCGAGGACGACGAGGAGTAAGTAACCCCGTTCGTCGAAAGATTGTAAATACCTAAGTGAGCGCGGCCTTGCACATGCGGGGCCGCGCTCTTGCGTTAGCATGGGACTACTTGTTTGGCTGTCAGCGGAGGCGATTGGCAATGGATAACTATTTGGACTTGATGCGCGCTCGCCGCGAGCAGATTCTGGAACGTTTTTATGCGGCGCTCGATCGCGCGGGCCGTCCCCACGACGCCGCGAGCCTCATTGCCGTGTCCAAGACCGTTGGTGTCGATGAGACCGTTGCCGCCATCCAGGCGGGGTATCGCCATTTTGCCGAGAACCGCCCGCAGGAGCTGGTTCGCAAGCTCACGGGTCTGGCGGAGCATCCGGAGCTGCCCGAGGTGCGCTTCGATATGATCGGCAACCTGCAGACCAATAAGATCAATGCGGTGCTGGGCTCAGCCGAGCTGATTCACTCGGTGGGTTCGCTGCATCTGGCGCAGGCGATCTCGAGCCGTGCTGTTCGCAAGATTGAGGCAGGCGAGCTCGTCGGCTCCCAGCGTGTGCTCATTGAGGTCAATGTGAGTGGTGAGGAGTCGAAGGGAGGCTTTTCACCCGATGAGATTCGCGCCGCCGCGGGTGAGCTTGCAGAACTTGAGGGAATTTGCGTACAGGGGCTTATGACTATGGCGCCCCGGGGGAATAAGGATGTGGCACGCCGCACCTTTGCGGGGCTTCGTGAGCTGAGGGATGAGCTGGAGGCGGCGCATCCCGATTTGAACCTGCCTGAGCTTTCCTGCGGTATGAGCGAGGACTTTGAGTCTGCCCTTGAGGAGGGCTCTACGCTCGTTCGCCTGGGCAGGGTAGTATTTAGCCCGGAGTTTGCAGTAAAATAAGGCTCTGAAGTGCGCACTGATTATCGGGGTGCCTGCACTAAACCGCGAGAGGACACAACCATGGGCTTCCTTGACGAGATTAAAAATAAGATGCACCTGGGCGGCCAGCAGGGTTACGACCAGGGTTATGGCCAGGACGACGACTACGGCTACGATGACGGCTATGACGATAGTTATCAGGGCAACGGCTACAGCGGTGCTTCGGGCGAGGGCTTCTACACCCAAGACGAGCCGAGCAACGGCCTGCTTGGCCAGACGCGCCGCGGTGAAGCTGAGTCGGTTGCCGTGTATACGCGCTCCGGTCAGCTGGTCGGCGATGACTCCCGCCATGCCACGACGTATAATCCGCCTTCGCGCTCGCAGGACAGTGTTGCGAGCGGTTATCGTCCTGGTGCCTATGACACGCCGTCGAGCTACGCCGAGAACACCCGCGCCCGTGCCGCCGCTGCGCCCGCGCCTGCACCGAGCGATGCCTCGGCCTATGCGAGCAATATCATCAACGCCACGCCGCAGCTGCCGGCCTATGTCCTGCGCCCCGAGAGCTATGACGACGTGGAGACCGTGGTACGCCGCGTTCGCACCAAGCAGCCTGTCGCACTGATTTTTGTGGGCGTACGCACCGAAGTTGCCAAGCGCGTCTTGGACTTCTCTTACGGCTTTGCCTGCGGTCTGGGCGCCACGGTCAAGGAGGTAGGCGACCGCGTGTTCATGGTGCTGCCCGCCGGTTGCGAGGTCAAAGATTCCGATCTCAAGAAGCTTCGTGCCGACGGCTACCTTAAGTAAAGACAAGACGAGGAGATTCCCATCAACATCTACACTATCGTCCAGCTGGTCAACACGCTGTTCAACTTCTATTCCACGCTCATTGTCGTCTACTGCTTTATGACGTGGATTCCCATGAAGCAGGGTGGTTTGCTTCAGGATATTGCCGCGGTGCTTGATAGCGTGTGCGGTCCGTGGCTCAACCTGTTCCGTCGTTTCATCCCGCCGATGGGCGGTATCGATTTTTCGCCGGTCGTTGCGATTATTGCGTTGCAGTTGGTGCAGAGGCTGGTTCTGCAGCTTCTTATAGGTATACTCGTGTAGAACTGACTTAGTAACTTACGTCGGGCGTGTAGCGCCGAGGCGATGAAAAAGGAGACTTGTTATGGCTATTACCCCTGCAGACATCCAGGCTCAGACTTTCTCTGAGGCCAAGCGTGGCTACGATCCTGCCGAGGTCGACGTCTTCTTGGAGACACTGTCCTCCGAGGTTGACGCTATGCTCGCTAAGATCGTCGACCTTAAGGGTCGTCTGACTGCTACCGAGCAGCAGCTTGCCGATGCGCAGGCTCAGCTTGCCCAGGCTCAGGATGCCACCGCCCAAGCCGTTCCTGCCGCCCCCGTGGCTGCTCCCGCCCCTGACTTCTCCGCTCAGGAGCGCCAGATTTCCGCTGCCCTGATCGCTGCCCAGCAGACCGCTGAGACCATCGTCAACGATGCCAACGAGAATGCTGAGCGTATCCGCAACGAGGCTGACGCCAAGGCCCGCGAGGTTATCCGCCAGGCTCTGACCGAAAAGCAGGCCGAGCTCGAGGAGATCGATCGTCTCAAGGCTTCCCGTGAGGAGTTCAAGGCCGAGTATCTCAAGCTCATCCAGCACTTCATGGACGATGCCCAGAACTCCTTCCCGGGCGACCTCATGGCCTCCACGCCGGTCGGTTCTGCCGCTTCTCCTGCGGTGACTGTTCCCGCCGAGCCGCTGCCCGTCGCTGACCCGGTTGTCCCCGTGGCCGATCCCTTTGCCCCGATCGACAACTTTGCTGCCGACGACCTGGACTAGCATCAGAGCTACAATCTAGTGTCCTTAAGAGGAGCTCGCACCTGCGGGCTCCTTTTTTGTGGCTGTATACGGGTTGGGAAACAAAACGCCGAGCTCTGCATGCGATAGGACAGAACTCGGCGAAGGGCGCGTGGTAAAAGGTAGATTTTAAGGTATGTCTAAAAACTACTTGAGGAGGAAGTTGGAGAGGGGAATAGTGCGAGCCTCGCGATGCTCGGGATCGGCGATGTGGTCGGCGGGATAGCCACAGACGAGCATGTGATAGGGATAGACGCCCTTGGGCAGATTGAACTGCTCCTGTGCCACCTCAGGCTTAAAATGGCATACCCAGCACGTTCCCAGGCCCTGCTCGGTGGCCTCCATCATCATCTGGTCGCACACGATGGACGTATCGATTTCACTGGAATTCATCTGGTCATACGGGCGTACCCAAGCATCATCGGTAACGCTGCAAATAAGGAAGACAAGCGGAGCTCCAAAGATAGACCCATCACGAGCAAACCGAGGCTGACAAGCAGCAGCCTTCTCCAACAGCTCAGGCGTATCCAGCACCATCACACGGGCTGGATGATTATTACAAGCAGAAGGAGCAATACGCCCAGCCTCAACAATGGCATCCACCACAGCTTGCTCAACAGAACGATTCTCAAACTCGCGACAAGAATACCGAGACCGAGCCAGATCCAAATAAGACATACAAGCCCTCCAACAATTAAAAATCAAACAAACCCAAAGTAACCCAAACAGTACCCAAAGCAGCAATCAGCCAAACGCTCATCAAGGGCCAAAGTGTCCGAACGGATACCAAAGGTCCCTTCAGCCAAACCCCCATCGCGCTAAATCTATCAGCCAAAGTTCCCAATGGTGGTACGTAAGGCGAAGGGCCGGCACCTGTTTACTTTCGAACGACTCTGCCATGCAGCCGGAGTGAGAAAGCAAACAGGTGCCGGCCCTTCGCCGCCGGGACACGTACCCCCAATTAACTGTTCTTCATGACAATCGAATCCACGACATCGGCCACATTCTCGCAGCAGTCGGCGCAGTACTCCAGGAAGGCGTACACGTCACGCCAAGCGATGACCTCGAGCGGGTCCTTGCCGTTAACGTGCAGGTTACGCATGGCGTTGATATAGAGCTCGTCGGCCTCGGACTCGATGGTGTTGATCTGGATGACGAGCTCGCGCAGCGTCTTGGACTTGCGGTAGTTAGGCAGCTCGACCATCAGGTCCTTCATGGCGCGGCAGGCGTCGGTCACCTTGTGGGCGATGACGATGGCGTCGGGATGGATGCTCTGGATGTTGGTGAAGTAGACGCGCTGCACGACGCCCTCGATACGGTCGAGCACGGTGTCGAGCGAGCAGCTCATCAGATCCAGGTCCTCGCGCTCAAGCGGGGTGATAAAGGCCGTGAGCAGGGCGTCCTCAAGCTCATGGTGCTTCTTGTCGGCCGCATGCTCGATCGCGTGCATCTTGTCGAGCATATCGTGAATCTTCGCGGGATCGAAGTTCTCGAAAATCTTGGTAAGCAGCTCGGCGGCCTGGACGGCAAGGTCGGCGCAGGCGACGTAGTTGTCAAAGTAGAACGAATCGGGTTTCTTTGCCATGAGTGGGTCCTTTCGAGGCGAAGACGGGTGGGCGAAGTTTTGCGGTCCGGGTGGACGCTCGTTTTGACTAGATGAACATCATGAACAGCTTGGCCATGACAAAGCTGATGAGTCCGCAGGCGGGGAAGGTGAAGAACCAGGTGAACATCATGTCCTTGACGACGCCGAAGTTGATGGCCGAAAGGCGCTTGACGGCGCCGACGCCCATGATGGCGCAGGTCTTGATGTGCGTGGAGGACACGGGGATGCCGGTAAGGGTGGCAAGCAGCAGGTTCGCGGCGCCCGCCAGGTCGGCGGAGAAGCCCTGGTACTTTTCGAGCTTGACCATGCTCTGGCCAACGGACTTGATGATGCGCTCGCCGCCCACGCTGGTGCCGATGCCCATGGTGGCCGAGCATAGCAGCATAATCCAGATGGGGATGCCGGCATCGCCGACGCTCGTCTGGCCGCTGGCAAAGGCCACGCCTAAAAAGAGCACGCCGATGAACTTCTGTCCATCCTGCGCGCCGTGCATAAAGCTCATGGCCGCAGCGCTCGCGATCTGAGCGTATTTAAAGAAGACATTGGCACGTCGCCTGTTGGCGGCGGCGAAAAGAATCGAGACGAGCTTGCACAGGACCCAGCCCATGACAAAGCCCAGACCGATGGAGAGCGCCAGGCCGTAGATGACCTTCATCCACTCGTGGACGTTGACGCTGCTCGCACCGCCGAGGGCGATGGCGGCACCGGTCAGGCCGGCGATAAGGCTGTGGCTTTGCGAGGTGGGGATGCCAAAACGCGACGCTGTGGCGCCGTAGACGACGATGGAGAACAGCGCCGCGCACAGACAGGCGAGCGCCATGGTGCTGTTTCCGCCAAAGTCGACAATATGGGAGATGGTGTTGGCGACGCTCGCGTTAAAGTGCGTCATGATGAGCACGCCAAGGAAGTTGAATGCGGCACTCATGAGAATAGCGGCGCGGGCGGGCATGCAACGCGTAGTGACGCAGGTCGCGATGGCGTTGGGTGCGTCGGTCCATCCATTGACGAAGATGGCGCCGAGCGCGAGGATCACGGTGACGGCAAGGACTGGGTTCGACACAAGTTGGCCGAGGAAGGTTGAGAACGTTACGTCCATATATGGGCTTTCTCGAAGTTTGCAGGCACGTTACAGAAACATGATAAATCGTATCACCTCCTGCGGGTTTCTTTACCGAGTTCTGATGGGAACAGTGAATTTTTTGGCACTAAAAATGAATATTAGCCCTGTTGACCGTGGGTGTTCTTTTTGCTAACACACCATGAGGACACGTGCGCGCGCCCCAACACCCCAAAACCACAGCCTGTTCGCTTTACAACATGCAAACATGCGTTCGATAATAGGAGGCATGGAATATCGACAGACAGATGGCAAAACTCGACGCGTGCACAAGCAGTATGTGGACGTCGTGGCTCGCATCCTCGCGGGCGGACAGGTCGTGCCGGTCACCGTCTGCTGGGTCGACGGTCGGTGCTTTACGATTGACGAGATTGTCTCGACCACTGGGTTTGGCCTGACGGTTCACGGCATTCGTACGGCAACCTATAGGGTCCGTTTTGGCGGACATGCGACCGAGTTGTATCTGGAAGACCAGGCGCGCGAACGACCGGATGGCTCGCAGGCTCATCTGATGCGTTGGTGGGTGTGGGCATTCGATCGCACGCTCGAGGGTGAGCGCCGCAGGTAAGAGGGCACGGCATTCGGGTACAATGGCAGGAATCTTGTCGCTTAAGGCGCTGCTGTCGCGGCGCTATCTGAAAGGACGAAAGTATGAATGATATCCAGGGCTATCAGAACGGCCCCATCGAGACCGGTGCAAGCCGTGCCAAGGAGATGTCGCCGCGTGCGTACAACCTTGTCATGTCCGCCCTGATCTTTTTGGGCTTTTGCGCCATGGGTGCCGGCGCCTACTTTACGAGCACCATGGCGTTTGCCCGCATGATGATGAGCGGCGCCGCTTTGCCGCTGGTCTTTGGCTCGTTTATTTTGACCATCGTCGGCATGGTCATGATGTCGGCTGCCGCGGGCAAGCAGTCTGTGGGCCTGTCGCTCACGGGTTACGTGATCTTTGCGAGCACCTTTGGCCTGACCGCGTCGTTTGGCCTTGCCAACTACGACCTGCCCACCATCAACACCGCCTTTATCGCCACCGCCGCCATCACCTTTGTCTTTGGCGCGCTGGGCGTGACCTTCCCCAGGTTCTTCCAGCGTGTGTACGGCATCGGTTTTGGCGTTCTGCTTGCCACGATCCTGGTCGAGATCGTGCTGATGTTTATGGGTGTTTCGCAGTCTATTACCGACCTGATCGTGATCGTGGTGTTCGCCGGTTTTATTGGCTACGACACCTATGTGGCCACGACGGTGCCGCCCACGCTGCCCAACGCCGTGCTCATGGCGTCCAACCTGTTCGTGGATATCATCAACGTGTTCCTGCGTATCCTGAATATCCTTGGTCGTCGCGACTAGCGGCGAATTGCCGCGATGCTTGCTGTGCGTGTAAATCGATGCGAAAGGCGGTCCTTCGGGGCCGTCTTTTTTGTACGCGGCGGGGTATCATGGATGGGAAAAAGCCGATAGCGGCAGCGATAGGAAAGGTGACCACTTATGGCAGACGTCGACAAAAGGAACCGTAACCGCAGAACCGGCCGCGCAGGGCAGCCCAACCCCAAGCGCGAGGCTCGCGCCAAGGCCGCCGAGCGTCACGTGGCAACTGTGTCCGAGGCGTGTGCCAAGGATATCGAGCGCTCGCTTGCCGGCGTTCGCGAATTCGACGGTATGCCTGCCGGTTTTGTCGCGGCGATGAAGGCCAAGGCCCAGAAGGTAGCGGCTGCCGAGGAGCCGGTTGCCGAGGAGTCTGAGTCCGCCGAGGTCGAGGCCGCTGAGGTTGCGTCCGTCGAGACCGAGGTCACGGACGAGTCTGCGCCTGCCGAGGAACCCGCAGAGACCGAGTCCGCGCCTGCCGAGGAGCCCGCTCCGACCCTGCCCGAGGTCACCGTGCTTGATGCCTCCGCCACGCAGGCCATTCTGGACAACGGCCGTGGCTATGCGCAGTTCTGCGACATGGCGGTGCTCGCCTTTGCCTCGTTCACCAACCCGGGTGGCGGCTATATCCAGGGCTATCTGGGCCAGGAGGCCACGCTCTGTGCCGATTCGTATCTGTACAACGTGCTCGATAAGCAGCGCAAATGGTACGGCGAGAACCGCCGCCGCAATATCAACTGCGAGCTCTACCGCAACCGTGCGCTGGTGGTGCCTGCGGTGCGTTTCGACCGCAATCATGTGCACGCGTATGCCGATGTGATCGTGGCCGCCGCGCCCAATGCCAAGCGCGCACGCCAGGAGTACCGCGTGAGCGACGATGCGCTGCTGGACGCTCTGCGCGACCGTATCCGCTTTGTGCTCGCCATCTGCGACGAGCTGGGTCGCGAGAAGCTCGTGCTGGGCGCATGGGGTTGCGACAACAACGGTTTTGATGCCGAGGCCGTGGCCGAGCTCTTCCGAAAGGAGCTCGCATCGGGCGACTTTAAGGTCAAGCAGGTCTTCTTTGCTGTGCCCTCTACGCGCTGGGACGAGGACTTCGCCAAGTTCGAGCACGTGTTGGCAAGCTTCCCCGAGTGCAACGAGGAGTCCTATGCCCAGGTTGCCGCCCGCGCTGCGGCCGCCCGTGCCGCCGAGCAGGCTCAGGCCGCTGCCGAGGACGATGAGGATGACGACGACTGGCGCAAATACTTGTAAACTGTGCGCGTGATGCGACATGCCGAGCCGACGGGGGCTGCTCCCGTCGGCTTTTTATTGAGTGGGGAGCTTACGATGAAAAACGTTCTATGCTTTGGCGACAGCAACACCTATGGTTACGATCCGGCTGGTATGCGCGACGGCACCGCGGTGCGCTATGCGCGGGATGTGCGCTGGTGTGGCGTGGCGCAGCGTGATCTGGGCGAGGGCTGGCATGTGATTGAGGAGGGGCTCAACGGCCGCACGACGGTGCGCGACGATATGTGCCACCTGGACACTAACCTCAACGGCATTCGCGCGCTTCCGATGCTGCTCGAGGCCCATAAGCCGCTGGACGCCATTGTGATCATGCTGGGCACCAACGACTGTAAGACGGTCTTTAACGTGACAGCTTCCGATATCGCCCGTGGCGCCATGGC